>DASZDU010000029.1:0-38698 GCA_035941655.1 Pyrinomonadaceae bacterium
GAGGAGTTGGGGCGGCTAGTGGGACTCGAACCCACGACCTCTTGATCCACAATCAAGCGTTCTAACCGACTGAACTATAGCCGCCACACGGAGATTTCAAACCAATAAAATAATGCCCCCGGCAGGACTCGAACCTGCGGCCCTCTGCTTAGCATCCAGCATCAGGCTTTCCCTGACCGTCCGTTCTCACGGATTTGCTGGCTGGACTATATCTTGGACATCACAGTCCCGGCCCGTATAGTCTCTGAGGAGCCCCATCCCGATCATTATTAACCGGAGCCGGGTTTCCTGCGGATTACCCAATCCTTCTGGATTTTTACTCAACTTCGAGTACCAGAGGCTCTAAGGGCGTCCCCGCATATGGGGCCGTCCACTTGATGAGTTCTACAAGTGCTGTTCCTCATCAAGGCTCCAACAAGGCAGATGCTCTATCCGCTGAGCTACAGGGGCACATGCCTGAAGGTCGGGATGTTAGCATGTAGACGACTGTTGAGGTCAACTCAGACAGTCTCAGCTACCAAATCGTGAAAGAAAAAGAGATCGCCCCGCGGGGACGATCTCTTTTGCGTAGCACTGGACCGGTGATTAGGCTGCTTGGGTTTCTTCGCGAGTCTCAGCATACACTCGACGGCCATTCAAAGCGTCGTCGATGATTTCTCTTACAGCCGAAGTATCTGGATTGACGTCCATCCGATCACACGCGCGTAAATGGCGCAGAATGCCCTGAGTAGCGATCTCCCTGGCGACTCCACCCAATTTTGAGTAACGTCTGGCCTGAATGTGGTCAATCCTTAAAATTCGTTCGTCAAGCGGTAAATGTCGATCAAAAGTCACGGTTACGTTTTATCCTCCAAAACCGCAAATTGCGGTCATTTTTATTGCACAATGTTAGATGCCTCAGATAAGCCTGAGGATGCAGATCCGTTGCATTTCGGAACAATTTCGAGTCCCTGAAAATGCGCAGTTTCTGATAGCTGTCATTTAGGGGTGTAGCAAAACAGCAGATTATACCGGAGGTGGCTTCAGAATGCCACACTTTTTTCCGCGATGATTTACCTTACCCATGAGTCTCTCCGTTAAAAACGTAAGCGCCGCCCAATGTTCATACAAAATGAACCCCGGGGGCGGCGCTTAAACCTTTGATTGGAAATCTGTTTACATTATTTCTTGGGTAAAACCGAATCTTTCATGCCTTTCCCAACACGGAACTTGAGAGTGGTCTTGGCTGGGATTTGTATCGTTTCGCCAGTCGCGGGGTTACGTCCTTCGCGGGCCTTCCGGTCGGATCTAACGAGTTTACCGAAGCCGGGAAGTACGAATTCTCCGTTAGCCTTAACTTCGCTTGATGCGAGGTTATAGAGTTCGTCGAAGAAATCCTTAACTTGCCCGCGCTTCATTCCCGTCTTTTCCGCAAAATAGTTGAATACTTCCGACTGCGTCATGCGCTTTCTGCCTGTCGCGGCTTTAGTCGCCATAATCTGGTGTAGCACCTCCGATGAGACTTATTGAAAAGCTTTTCATGCATTCCTATATCACACTCAAGCAGCAAAGTCTCGATAAAATCGCGATTTTTGGGGGTTTCTCCGCGAAAAAGTAAGTTCCAAGCGGTGGCGACGATTAAATCTGCTACGGGATACCCTGCGAGCAGCTGTATTGAGGCGGGCGGACCCAAGGGCGGATCTTATTGACGGCGCCTGAGGGTTTTCAACCTCCCACCTCCTTACCAAGTAATGGGCTAGGCACAGGCTCCAGGGTTTTATTTTCGTTTTTCAACAATTACGTGCTACACGAATGCGCCATCAGTTCGAACGGGGGTGTTTAGTGTTATGGTGCTGCGGTTTTATTGTGGCGGTCGGCAGAAATGGATGCCGTGGCGATGGGTCTTAGAAGCAAGCTCGTTATGAGTGATGTGGTGGAATTGAGGCGAACTATTTATTTAAACTCGAACTTAAGGAGCAGGTTTGGTTTTCTATGACTCAAGCGAAACGTATCGGGGTATTGACCGGCGGCGGTGATGCGCCCGGTCTCAACCCAGCGATTAAGGGTTTGGTGTATCGCGCATCCGAGCGCGGGATTGAAACTCTTGGCCTGAGCGACGGTTGGCTCAGCTTACTCAACCCTCCATTCGACCCCGTACAGCTTGCGCGCGCAACTGTGCGACGTTGGGATCGCGATGGCGGAACTAACCTTGGCTCGTCGCGCACCAATCCCTTCCAGACACCCAACGAGTTGGGAGAGCGGATTGACAGGTCATCTGAGGTGATCGCCAACATCGAGAAGTTAGGTCTTGATGCTATTGTCGCCTGCGGCGGGGAAGACACGTTGGGCGTCGCCGCCCGCCTCTCACAAATGGGTATACCCATCGTTGGCATTCCCAAAACGATAGATAAAGATCTTGCCGGAACAGATTACACGCTTGGCTTTGATTCCGCGTTGAGAAACGTAACTGAAGTCATCGAGCGATCGAGGACACCAGCAGGATCTCACGGCTGGGTTCAGGTGATCGAAGTCATGGGGCGCCACTCCGGCCACCTGGCACTCTGGTCGGGGGTTGCAGGTCAGGCAGACATTATCCTGATCCCCGAACACCCATTTCGTTACGAAAAGGTCTACCGCCTGTTAAAAGCTAAGCTCGGAGATTCGACCTTACATCCGCGCGATCCGCAGCACCCGCGTTACTCAGTAATCGTCGTTGCTGAAGGCGCCTACGCCGAGGATGGCGAGTTAATAATTATGGACGACCGTCATGACGCCTTCGGTCACGCGCGGCTGGGGGGAATTGCGGAAGTTCTGGCTCGAAGAATTTTGAGTGATACGTCCTACGAGGCGCGTTCGGTAATTCTTGGTCACCCGCAGCGTGGTGGTCCACCCTCGCCGGTGGATCGTATTATGGGGTTGTTATTCGGCGCCCGGGCAGCTGATGCGGTCGCCGACGGTGACTTTGGCAAGATGGTGTCATCGCGTGGCATCGCACCGGCTTGCGATCTGTCGCTGGTAGATCTTTCTACGGTCCTTGGAAAGATCGATACAGTGGAGGTGGCGCGATTTTACGATACGGATCGTTATCACTTGAAAGACATGGGCATGTGAATCTTAACCAGGTATGACTGCTTGCGACACCTCGCTGCCGCGGAATAGTTCTGAATAGCTTTCCGGTTTGATTCAGGACCGTAGCGACAATGAAAATCTACTCATCCGGTTTAGTTCCACGTGAGAATTCGTTGACTTCGGCAGCTGTTTATAATATTGATCGGCGCTCTTCTATGAAAGACCAGGCAAGCTGGGGTAGGAAACCTAAGAATCAGTCCAGATAGAGGTCAAGCGCGTGCGCCGAATTGATCTAAGAACGGTCCAGGCCGCCAATCTACATACCATTCGCGATATTAATCGGCAGATAGTGCTGAATTACGTTCGCGAAAGAGAGCCAATCTCGCGAGCAGCAATCGCGCGCGAGACAGCTTTACAACGATCTACGATCTCCGAGATTGTCGAAGCACTCACCGGCGAGGGCCTGGTCGAGGAGATTGGTGAGGGTGAATCCACAGGAGGCCGGCGGCCGACGCTACTGCGATTGCGAACAGTTGGCGCTATTGCCATCGGAGTCAATATCACTCCGACCTACACGACCATAGCAAGTAGTGATCTGGCCGGAGTAGTGCTGCAACAAGAAAGCTTTGCAACCGATCCGGTACCCGAACGGACTATAAACCAGATCGTAAAAATCATTCGGAAGTTTTCTTATCAGGGTTCAATCGAAGGCGTCGGTGTCAGTATTCCCGGACTGGTTAATCCGGCCACTGGTAATGTAATCTTCGTGCCTTATTTTAAGTGGCGTGACTTACCGATTGCCGAGACGATCTCGAAGGCGACTGGGTTGCCGGTTACCATAGACAATGATGCCAATGCAGTCGCCCTCGCCGAATTGTGGTTCGGACGGCCTGAAGTCAGGGATGCGCGGGATTTCATTTTTGTGTTGGTTGCAGACGGGGTGGGAACGGGGATCATTTTTGACGGCCAGGTCTATCGCGGCGTACGCGGTGCGGCAGGCGAGTTTGGTCACATGATAGTGGGCAGCGATGCCCCCGTCCCTTGCTCATGCGGAAACGATGATTGCTGGGAGGCGTTTGCCTCTGAACGCGCTGCGACCGCGCGTTATCAGATCTTACGGGCTGCGAGGGTCCCGCCAAATTTTGAAACGCTGATCGACAGAGCGCTCGCGGGAGAACAGGAAGCAAAGACCGCGCTCACTGAAACGGCTCGTTATCTCGCCATCGGTATATCTAATCTTGTCGTCGGCTTTAGTCCGGAAGCTGTGATAGTCGGTGGCGCAATAACCCGAGCATGGTCACTGATCGAAACAACTCTCACCGAGAAAATAGAACGAAGCGTGCGCCGCGGATTACCTTCGGCGCGAATACTTCGCTCGACCTTGAATGGTGACCCAACCTTAATGGGCGCTTTGAGTCTGGTTTTGGCCAGCAAATTCGCTGGAACAGCCGCCGCCTAACCACGGCGCCACGGACTACAACAACTCGCAAACAATCTAAGCGCTCTTTTCTAACACCCGATTGGTCAATCGGGTCTGAACAGGGCCTCTCAAAGCATAGGGCTTCAAGCGGCGCCACGTCCCTTCGTTTCATCCACCTTTTTTCGACTGTCGAGTCACCCTGATTTCATAATTCATAAATTCATAGATCCCCCATACAAATGAACAAGGTGGGGGAGCACATCAGCTCCGAGGCGGTTTGTTCGCCTGAAAAAAGTTGCTGAACAGAGAAAACTATTGACTGCCAGACCATGCTGCACTACTTAATAGTGGGAGCAGACAAAAGTTCCTCGAACCTGGCTGACTACGCGACGTCGGAGAAATAACGCGCCGTGAGACGGATAAATCTTAAGAAGGCGAATGTTGCGCGCTCGAATACTATCCGCGACATAAACCGACAGATTGTGCTGAATTACGTCCGTGAATTGGGACCTATTTCGCGCGCGGATATTGCGCGCGAAACCGCGCTGCAACGCTCTACCATCTCTTACATTGTTGACGAGTTGATAGATCATGGGCTCATCGAAGAGGTCAGCGGCGAATCCACCGGTGGCCGTCCACCTAATTTGCTTTCACTGCATACGGCAGATGCGGTAGCAATTGGTGTCGACCTCGGCACAATCAACACGGTCATCGCGACAAGCGATCTGGTGGGCCGGGTCCTGAGCCAGGAGGAATTCCCCACAAATTCGGACGCGAACATTACGGCCCAGAAGGTTGCGGAAGTTGCACTGCGACTCTTGCGAAAGAGCGGCGGCACGATTGAGGGAATCGGCATTAGTTTTCCGGGCTGGGTCGACCCGGAAAGCACACGCTCGTACGCGCCTCATTTTAAATGGCGCGACGTACCTCTCGCTGACAGGGTGACGCAAGCCACTTCTCTGCCAGTGACGATCGACAACGATGCTAATGCTGCCGCCCTCGCGGAACTGTGGTTCGGCCGTCCGGAAATTCGTGCGATTCGGGACTTCATTCTGGTTCTGGTGGAAGCAGGTCTCGGCACCGGGATTGTATTTGATGGCCAGGTGTATCGCGGAGAAGGAGGGACCGCCGGTGAGTTCGGTCACATGACCATTGGGACAGGTGCACCTGCAGCTTGTGCCGCCGGCAGCACTGAGTGTTGGGAGGCGTTTGCCTCGGAACGTGCAGCGTTGGCCCGCTACAGAAAAACGGCCCGCGACAACGGAAACGATGACGTCGATTTCACAAAATTGGTGGACTTAGCTCTCAGGGGAGAAGGTTGTGCACGTGGTGCTTTGAAAACAACCGCTCGTTATTTAGGGATTGGCATCGCGAATCTCATTCAGGGTTTAGCACCAGAAGCTGTCATCGTCGGTGGTCCGATCGTGCGTGCATGGCCGATCATTGCGGAGGACCTCAAAGCGTCCGTTGAAACGAGTATCTGCCGAGGCCTTCCCTCTATTCCCATCATCAGTTCGACACTGGGAAACCAGCCCACACTGATGGGCGCGCTAAGTCTTGTGCTGGCAAGCAAGTTCGCCTCAGTTTCCTGAGAAACGGGGTTGACGTGAGGCTAACCGGAGCCACGTAACGAGAGCACGTCCTGCGTACAGCGGTTACATAAATCTAAAAAAGTTCTTGACAACAATCTGACTTAGGAGTAAATGCTTTTGTCTGAGAGTGCAACAAAGTCCCTTCTCTTCTAGTTTGTAGT
Source organism: Pyrinomonadaceae bacterium (assembly GCA_035941655.1). Lineage (GTDB taxonomy): Bacteria > Acidobacteriota > Blastocatellia > Pyrinomonadales > Pyrinomonadaceae > PSRF01. The sequence goes on from DASZDU010000029.1 coordinate 6,222, forward strand.
CATGTCCTTGGGTAATTGTGGCGTAGTTCCCAGAGTTGCTCTGGGTTCTTGAAGTTCATTCGCGTTCGAATTCTGGGTAATTATTTGAGTGTTTACTCGTCGAGACGTGGAGTCCGAGTATTCCTGTGAATAGTTTACTTGCGCGTTTGTAGACGTAGGAGGTCTATATGCTGAAGAAGCTTGGCATGAAAGCTCTATTGGTCCTGATGGCAATTGGACTTTTCGCGGGAGTGAATGCTCAGACGTCGACGGTGGGAAACCTGGGCGGCGTGGTTCGAGACCCAAGTGGCGCCGCTGTGCCTAAGGCCGACGTAGAAATCAAAGAAGAGCGCACTGGAGCAACGCGTATCGCTCACGCAAACGACGATGGATACTATCTGTTCACTAGCCTGCCGGCGGGGCAGTACACCGTCAGCACAGCTCCTCAGGGCTTCAAACGCACAGTCGCGACCGGAGTTGAAGTGCACGTCAGTGAGAACAAAGTACTGAACCTGGATGTGCAGATTGGGCAAGTGAGCGAAACTGTTACCGTCACTAGCGACTCGGCGCCGGTAGAGACGCGAAGTGGAGGAGTGAACAGTCTTGTTACTGAGAAGCAAGTTACGGAGTTGCCTCTCAACGGCCGCAACTACGCGCAATTAGTGCTGATGGTGCCGGGCGTTTCCCCGGTCACCCAGGCCGGAGCCGGTGGTGCTTTCGGTACGGCTGGTACCGGTCTTGACTCGCACGTCGACATGTCGGTCAACGGCAATCAGTCAAACGCCAATATGTGGACGGTTGACGGCGTCAACAACATGGACGTCGGATCGAATGCGACGCTGCTTATCTTTCCCTCAATTGATTCCATTCAGGAGTTTCGCGTAGAGCGTAACAGCTTTAGTGCAGAGTATGGCCAGGCGCAGGGGGCGGTAATCAATCTGATCACCAAAGGTGGAACCAACGACTTTCACGGCGCCGCCTTTGAGTTCATTCGCAGTGATAAATGGAACGCTACGGATTTCTTTCTTAGGAGAGCCGATCAACCGAAGGCAAAGTTGAAGTACAACAACTTTGGTTTTAACTTCAGCGGACCAATCAAGAAGAACAGGATCTTCTTTTTCTGGAATGAAGAGTGGCGGCGTGAAAAGCGCGGTGTTGTGCTTTCGGCGCAGGTTCCGACAGCAGCAGAGAAGCTTGGAGATTTCAGCGGACCTTTGTCGGGTACCAGCGTCGTGCCGCACGATCCAATCACCAAGCTGCCATTTCCGGGTAACAGGATTCCGGCGGCCAACCTAAGTCCGGCCGGTCTGGCAATAGTAAAGGTATTTCCGGATCCCAACACGACTGGTGTCGTCAATTGGGTTTCGTCATCGCTGCAGCCAATCGACACTCGGCAGGACAGTATTCGTGGTGACATCAACATCACCAGCAAGATGAACCTGCTAGTCAAATACACAAATGAGACCTGGACGCATGGTGAGGCGGCGGGGAACTTCTGGGGCGACTCTCCCTTCCCAACTCTGTCTTCGGATTGGGATCAGCCCAGCCGCAGTTTCGCAATCCGGCTGGCAACTACGTTGAACTCGACCACGGTTAACGAGTTTCAGTTCTCGCGTGCCGGCAATGACATTAAGATTTCGACCGGTCAAGCAGGCAACGCGCTTAATGAAGAGATCGCTACCAAGTTTCCCACTGTCTTCCCAAAGACACCCGGCGTAGGCCTGCCGACCTTTTGGGGCGCGGATGGATATCCTGCTCTTTGGCACCAGGCGCCCTGGCAAAATCACGAAGATCTTTTCATTTGGAAGGACGACTTTTCAAAGGTGGCCGGTTCCCATGATCTAAAATTCGGCTTCCTCGGAAGCCATAACATCAAGAACGAACTGGCTAAAGGTGCCAACGAAGTTGCCCAATTCTGTGGCACAAACACGCACACCGGCAATGCGATCGCCGAGCTGCTATACAAAGACATACCGCTGGGATGCTATACGGAGATTGACCACGACGAGAATGTTTTGGGTCGCTGGCATGACTTTGAGTTATACGGGAATGATGTTTACAAAATGTCGCCCCGGCTGACGCTCACTTTTGGCATGCGCTGGTCCAGATATTCGCCGGCGTATTCAGACAACGATCGCATCAGTAACTACATTCCGCGATTGTATAACGGCACGGATCCTCTTAGCGGTTTAGTAAAACCTGGTGAGGCTGGATTCGGACGCTCACTGTGGCACGCATATAACAAAGGCTTCCAGCCACGATTGGGTGTGGCCTGGGATGTAAATGGTGATGGCAAAACTGCGGTGCGCATGGGATTCGGCCGTTTCATGAGCCGTTCGAACGTGATCGAAGATGTCTTAAGGCTGTCCGGCAATCCTCCCTGGACGCAAGTGGTAAATTCCAACTGGGGCGGCGATGGCAATGCAAAGCTGAGCGACGATCCAACTTTCCGTAGTCTCGATACGATCAACCCGGGACTTAAGAATGCGCTGGCTGGCGTCAGCAACAGTTCCGCCTTCAATGCGGTTGACGAGAACTTCAGACCACCCGAAAGCTGGCAGTGGAACGTAACCGTCTCCCGTGAGATTCTGAAGAACACAGTGGCCGAGATTTCATACATCGGAAACCGTGGTTCGCACATATGGCGGCGCGGCGTGAACTTCAACGACGTGTCTCCGGAGAAGCGGGCCGCTGTGGTCCAGGCATTCAGCACGTCTGGCGATACTCAACCCACCGCTAACGCCAATCGCGTTTTCCCAAACCTTGGGCCCATCGTAATGAGTCAGTCAAGCGGCGAGTCAAACTATAAGGCGCTACAGGTTTGGCTCAACCGCCGCTTTACAGACCGGCTGTCCTATCAGGTTGCTTACACCTGGTCGCACGCCACCTCCAACGTTCCGTTAACGTCTTTCACCAGTGCCACCACCGATCCTTTTAATTTTGATCTGGACAAGGGTGATTCAGATCTGGACCGCAGGCACATGTTCGTTTCGAATGCTGTCTACTCGTTGCCGTCGTTCAAAAGCTGGGGTTCCGCCGCCAGCAGTATCCTGGGCGATTGGCAAATCAATGGGATTGTTACTGTGCTGAGTGGCATTCCTCTCGATGTTCAAACTAATCTTAGTCCACAGTATTTTGGTCTGGCTACCGCTACTAATGGCGGCTTCCGTCCGGACCTGGTCTCGGGCGTACCCATCTATCTAAAGGGTCCCGATAAGACTTTGTATCTCAATCCTGCCGCGTTCAAGGCGCCGCCGCTGGGGCAATTCGGTAACCTGAAACGCGGATTCGTGCGACAGCCGGGACTCAAGAACGTTGATTTCTCCGTGGCCAAGAATTGGAAGTTACGAGAGCGGTATGGTTTTCAGTTCCGCGCCGAGCTGTTCAATGCTTTCAACCATGCGAATTTCAATGGCTTCGATCCTGGTATGGGTCTCAGCCCCATCCGTTGCCCCGCCGGTCAGCTCTTGACGTGCGGCCCCGAAGGGAAATTCACGGGCAACTTTAACGCTACAAACGGAAATTTCGGTCGTCTCAACACAAACCGAGGACCGCGTAACATCCAGTTCGGTATTAAGTTTAACTTCTGATATAGTACCGCACGGCTGAAACAAAGACGGAGGGCTAATTGATCTATCATCAGCCCTCCGTCTATCTTTTTCCAGGGTGCAAAGAAGTTTAAATGAGGTACTTACATTCGACCTTGTTTCCTCTTCTTCTGCTGGTCTCTGTTTTCCAATCTCCCCAGGATTCGCTTCGACAACATTCTGAAGCTGCGGAAGCGCAAAGACGTGCTGGCGATCCAGCTGCAGCAGAGCGAGAATACACGGCTGTTCTGGCTGAAGCATACGCCAAGCTGGGAAAGGTGTATTCAGCCCAGAAGAAATATCAACAAGCCATCCCCGTGCTTGAATCTGCCACGCTCTATCGGCCTGAGTCGCAAGAGACACTGATAGATTTAGCGATCGCCTATTTCGACGCAGAGCAGTATGAAAAAGCTCTGGCCCCATTGGCTAAGGCGTTAAGCGCCAATCCTCAGAGCGCCGCCGCTCACCACATGCTGGGCAAGAGTTATTTCATGCTGGGCGACTTTGGCAATTCCGTCGTTGAGTTGCAAAGAGCATTAGTGATCACGCCGAAAGATCACGACGTTGCCTACACTCTGGGGTTGGCCTATCTCAAGCAACATCAATTCGATCCCGCCCAAAAGATCTACGATCGCATGCTGCAACAGTTAGGCGACCGGCCGCAACTACGTATTATCTTTGGCCGTGCGTATCGCGAAACAGGGTTCTTGGCTGAAGCGGTAGAGGAATTCAAAAAGGCGGTTACGCTCGACCCACATTTCCCGAGAGCTCATTACTATCTGGGGCTAACCTATTTGCTAAAGGATGGGGCCTCGCGGTTGCCGGACGCTGAACGGGAATTCAAAGTTGAGTTGGATTCACATCCCGATGAATTTTTTGCCAACTACTATCTCGGTATCGTCTATCTAATGGATAGGAAGTGGGACCTCGCGATTCCCTTGCTGCAGAAAGCCGTTCGTATTCAACCCGGGAATCCGGATCCTTATTTTCATTTGGGTCAGGCATATCAGGCCACGGAAAGGTACACGGAAGCGATCGAGGCGCTCCGGAAATCCATTGCCCTCAACCCCGCGCTAAACCACAATGATTACCAGGTCGCCACGGCACATTACCGTCTGGGACAATCACTGCTAAAGGCAGGCCAGAAGGAATCTGCTGATCAAGAGTTACAGCTGGCGGCAGAGCTCAAGTCAAAATCGCTGAAGCGCGACAAGGAGAAGAGCGAGCTTTACCTCAATGCCGCAAACCTGCATGAGCGAAGCAGCAAGTTTCCGGAAATGGTTTCCACCGAGGGTGTAATCGCCGAATCGAATTCGCCTGACGCGCGGACCTCAGAAGAATTGAAGAACCGCGAGGTTTACTTTTCAAAGGTTATCGCGACTACTCACAATGAGATCGGTTTGCTGCGGGCAGATCTCGCGGACTTCCAAGCGGCTACGGTGCAGTTCGCGCTAGCGGCTAAATGGGATTCCCAACTTGAAGGCCTAAATTTCAATTGGGGCCTGGCTGCTTTCAAGGCCGAGTTGTACAAGGAGGCGATTAATCCACTTGAAAAAGCGTTGAGCGCGAATCCCGGCAATGTGCAGGCGAGACAGTTGCTGGGACTGAGCTACTTTATGTTGGAGAACTACCCGAAGACTTCTGAATTGCTGAACGAAGTAATCGCGGCGAAACCTGCTAATGTAGGCGTTTACTACACGCTGGCGGTCTCCCTCATCAAGGAAGGCAAAAAAGAGAAGGCTGATCAGGTGATTCAGCAGATGGTGATCCTCGGCGGTGATACGCCGCAGCTCCATATCCTGTTGGGACAGGCTTATAACGAGCAGGGTGAGACTGCGAAAGCCCTTGAAGAATTACGGCTCGCTTTAACGCTCGATAGCAAAACGCCAATGGTCCATTATTATTCTGGCCTGGTCTATTTGAAGGCCGGAAAGTTTGACGAGGCCGTGAAGGAGTTTGAGAACGAGCTCGCTTTGAATCCTCGCGACGTCCAGGCCAAATATCATCTGGCTTTCGTGCTGCTTGCACAGCAAAAAAGCGCCTCCGGAACCACTCTGCTGCGCGAAGTTATTGAATTAAAGCCTGACTTCGCAGACGCACATTACGAGCTCGGCAAAGCGCTTCTACAAAAAGGCGAAGTTAGAGAGGCAGTCGCAGAACTGGAGTTGGCGGCAAAGCTGGCGCCCGACAAAGCACATGTTCATTATCAGCTCGGCAGGGCTTACCTGGCCGCTGGACGAAAAGCGGAAGGCGAGAACCAGTTGGAAGCCTCACGCCAATTGAAAGAGAAAGAACGCCGACAAACGAATCCTTGATCTCTTAGAGAGGTTGCCAACTTTTGTCTCTGCAAGCTGGAACGGGTCTCATTGTATCGCTGGGCCTACTTTTTTTTTCCGCAGTCCCGAGCTTAATTAAGGGTCCGGCAATTGAGGTCCACTTCACCGATATCACAGAGAGAGCCGGCATTAGTTTTACGCACGTTTCCTCTCCGGAAAAAAAATACATTGTAGAGTCGATGAGTGGCGGGGTGGCGCTCTTTGATTACGACAACGATGGTTACCTGGATATCTACCTGGTGAATTCGCTAACCGTCGACATGGTAAAGCCCAAACAAAAGACCAAAAGCGCGCTCTATCACAATAATGGCGATGGAACCTTTACAGACGTGACTGACAGAGCCGGCGTCGGGGACATCGGTTGGGGGATGGGAGTTGCGACTGGCGATTACAACAATGACGGCTGGGACGATATCTATGTCACCTGTCTGGGAGCAAACCATCTTTTAAAGAACAACGGTAACGGAACCTTTACGAACGTCACCCAAAAAGCTGGCGTCGGCGATCCGCGTTGGTCAACCGGTGCTGCATTCGTTGACTATGATAACGATGGCAAGCTCGATCTCTTCGTATCCAACTATGTAGACTTTGATGTTAACAATCTGCCGGAATTCGGCAAAGGACGCACCTGCCAATTCAAAGGCGTGCCGGTGCAGTGCGGGCCAAGAGGATTGAAGGGCGCGGGCGATACGCTCTATCACAACAACGGCGATGGAACTTTCACGGACGTCTCGAAGAAGGCCGGCGTTTCTGATCCCGATGGTTACTATGGACTGGGCGTAATCTGCAGTGATTTTGACGGTGATGGTTTGGTCGATATCTTCGTCGCGAATGACTCGACCCCGAACTTCCTCTATCACAACAACGGCGATGGCACGTTCAAAGATATCGGATTTCCTTCGGGAACGGCGGTCAATGAAAACGGCAGCGAGCAGGGAAGCATGGGCGTAACTCTCGGTGACTACGATCATGATCAACGACTGGACCTTTTTGTTACGAATTTCGACGACGACTACAACACTCTTTATCACGACGACGGGAAGGGTTCTTTTACAGACGTTTCTTACGCGGCCAAGCTAGCGGCCGTCAGTCTTCCTTACGTCGGTTGGGGCACGAGCTTTTTCGATTATGATAACGACGGCTGGGTTGATCTGCTCGTGGTCAACGGTCATGTTTACCCACAGCTGCCAACCTACCGGCAACGCAATCTCGTACATCACAACAACCAGGACGGCACGTTTACCGAAGTCGGAGCACAATTGGGAGCGCCTTTCAGTGAGAAGCGCACCGGACGCGGCGCTGCCTTTGGCGACATAGATAACGATGGCGATGTCGACGTGGTGATCAATAATCTTGACGGACCGCCGCAAGTGCTGCGAAACGATGGCGGCCACGCAAACAATTCTGTTTTGATTAAATTGATTGGGGGGAAGAGTAATCGTGACGGCGTTGGCGCGCGCGTCAAAGTTGTTTCCGGTAACTTAACACAAATTGGCGAAGTTCATAGCGGCGACAGTTATCTTTCGCAAAACGATCTGCGGTTGCATTTCGGACTCGAGCAGAGGACGAAGATCGATCTGATTGAGGTACGCTGGCCCAGCGGCGCGTTTGACAGAGCTGTCGCTGCCGGCGTTAACAAAATCCTTGTAATAAAAGAAGGTCAGGGTCTCGTTGAGCAGAAGGAATTTAGGAAAGTGGCGCCAAGATAGGCGCGCTGACAGCATCTTTGTGATACGGCATACAAGAATGTTTGCGCTAGGCAGGACAACGCTGGCTTTTCTGTTGGTGTTGCAATCCTGGATCTTTGTGGCCGGACAGACAAACAGGTTCCAGGATCGTCTTGAAAAGGCCGCGGCGCACATTCGTGATAATCGAATTGCCGAGGCCGAGCAGCAGCTGAACAGTGTTTTGAAAGTCTCGCCGAACCAACCTGAGGCGCTCAATCTACTGGGAACGGTTCGCGCCCAACAGGGAAGGCTCAGCGAAGCGGAGCTTCTGCTAACCCGAGCAGCAAAGATTGACCCCAGCTTTGTGGCTGTGCACATGAACCTCGCGTTTCTATACGTGCTCAGAAATGCACCTGAGAAAACAATTTCCGAATTGAAACAAGTGATAAAGCTCGAGCCGAGTCACGTTGAGGCTAACTACAAGCTGGCGCGTATGTTGCTTTCCAGAGGACAGATAGACGAGTCAATCTACGTTATTGAAAAAGTGAAGCCAGCCCTGCCAGCGTCCGTAATGTTTCTGAGTCTTCTTGGCGATGCTTATCTTCGAAAAGGAAATGCTGAAAAGGCTGAAGAGAATTATCTGCTAGCGATAGCGGGGCAGAAGGAAAATGCCGACGCGATTTTAGGTTTGGCAAGAGTCTCACAAGCCCGAGGAGATAAAAAAAGCGCCATTGGATATCTGGCCCAGGCGAAGGAGCTGGCTGGTAATTCGGCCGAACTTCTCTACAAGATCGGTGTCGCTGCCTTAGAGTTGGAAATTTTCGACGAAGCCCAGGCGACGTTGGAACAAACCGTAAAACTAAAACCCGACGCGCCGGCGTACCTGGTTGCTCTCGGCGCAAGTTGGCTGAAAAAGCCCGATCTCTTTGCGGCCGAGCGGTCATTTCGTCGGGCTCTTGAACTTCAGCCGGAAAATACTCAAGGTCAGATGTATCTCGGTTATGTTTTGTTCAAGCAAAAAAAATTGAGCGAGGCTAAGGGTTATCTGGAGAAGGCTATCAAAGCCGATGCCGGGGTGCCTGAACCCTACTACTATTTGGGGCTGATCGTTCAGGAAGAAAATGAGGACGAACGCGCCATAACACTCCTGGAAAAAGCGATTAAGCTGTCGCCTTCTTTCGCCAATGCGCATGTCGCTCTCGGGGCCAGCTATCTAAAGCTGAAAGACTATCCCCGTGCACAGAAGGAACTGGAACTCGGAGCCAAACTGAATCCTAATGATTCAAAGGCGCATTATCAGTTGGCGGTCTTGTATGCTCGACTCAAAGACCCGGCGCGAGCCCAGGCAGAGATGCGAATTATTGAGAAGCTGAAAGCGCTGGAACAGTCAGAGAAAAGGGAAGGCGACACTTTTGTTATCATGCCGGCCCCCCCGAATCCGCGGTAGCTGACAAGTTAAAATTTATCGGAGAGCGAGCTTTGGGTTTCGTTGCGGGAATGCGTATCTACTATTACCGCCATTCTAAACTTGTACTGGCGCTTTTGTTGCTGGTTCTCAATTTACGCTGGATCACTTCCGCCCAGATAACGAAGCCTAACGTTACCTTCGAAGAAGTTTCGGCAAAGAACAGCGGTCTCACCTGGGTCCATAACAACGCGCATTCGGCCGATCGCTATTTGCCCGAGACGGTAGGAGCGGGCTGCGCTTTTTTGGATTACGATAACGATGGTTGGGTGGACATTTACTTCGTCAACAGTGGGCCGTCAGATTTCTACAATGCCAGCACTCCTTTGAAGAATGCGCTTTACCGCAACAACCACAACGCTACCTTTACTGACGTTACCGACAAAGCCGGAGTAGTGGGTGGCACGTTCGGTATGGGAGTCGCAGCCGGCGATTACGATGGTGATGGTTGGGCTGATCTGTATGTCACCAGTTATGGCCGCAATATCCTCTACCACAACAACGGTAATAGCACCTTTACCGACGTGGCCGACAAAGCCGGCGTGGCTGTGCCAGGTTGGTCAACCTGCGCAGTGTGGTTCGACTACGACAACGACGGCAAGCTCGATCTCTTCGTTTCCAGTTTCGTTGTCTACGAAAAGTCTCTAAACATTCTCTGCACCGATGAGACCTTGAGCCGGCGCTACTACTGCGTCCCACGCCTTTTTAAGCCGCGGTCCAGTTACCTGTTCCACAACGATGGCAACGGAAAGTTCTCGGATGTGAGCAAACAATCGGGCATTGCTGATTCGCCCGGTAAATCATTTGGCGCCGTCGCCACGGATGTTAACAATGATGGCTGGATGGATCTGTTTGTCGCTAACGACACCATGTCCAATTATTTGTTCATCAATAAGGGTGGCAGAAAATTTGAAGAAGTGGGCCTGGCGGCGGGCGTAGCGTTCAGTGATGCCGGCAAAGCGCGCTCGGGAATGGGGGTGGACGCGGCGGACTACGATGGCGATGGTTGGCAGGATCTTTTTGTAGCCAACATCGATCGGGAGTTTTTCAGTCTTTATCACAACCAGAAGGATCTAATCTTCACTGATGAGCCCGGAGACATTGGAGCAGCTACACAGCTGTTGAGCGGGTGGGGGCTCAGGTTTTTCGATTATGACAACGATGGCGACCCGGACCTCTTGTTGGTCAATGGGCATCCGGATGACTTTATTGAGATGCGGGTCACGCACGTAAAGTACAAAGAGCCATTGTTGATGTTTGAAAATACCGGTCGCCTGTTCAAGAACGTGAGCGCGCAATCCGGCGCCGTTTTTAGCAGGGATTTTTCCGGGCGCGGCATGGCCACCGGAGATCTTGATAACGATGGCGACCTCGACGTGCTGATCACAAACAATGGCGAGGCCCCCGTGCTACTTCGTAACGATGGTGGTAACAAAAACAACTGGCTCGGTCTCCGGCTCGTCGCTACGAAAAGCAATCCGTCTGCCGTCGGGGCCATGATCACCTGGCAGGCCGGAGCGGTGAAACGAAGCCGGCTAAAGACCGCCGGAGGCAGCTATCTTGCTTCACACGATCCACGCGAAGTGCTGGGTGTTGGCAGCAGTAAGAAAATTGATAGCGTTGAGATTCGCTGGCCCAGCGGAAAGGTGGACAAGCTGATTAGTCCGCCAATCAACACCTACGTGAGAGTGATTGAAGGCGAAGGTGTCGCTAAGAGCGATCCGACCAGGGCGAAGTGACATGGCGGAACGACTTAAGAAAACTTTGTTGATGGCCGGCGTCGTCTTCCTCGCCACGACTCTATGGCTCTCGCTATCCTCTCGTGCACAGAGTCAGCGTGACGCTTTTTCAAAATGGCGCCCCACTCGTGAGCTTGCGGGGGTGGACTTCGTGGGTAGCGGCGCGTGTGCTCAATGTCATGCTGCGCTAACGGCAAATCGTCAGGCCAATTCAATGAGCCGCGCCCTGGAGCCGGTCGAGAGTTGTGAAATTCTGAAAGCCAGGCCGCGCTTGAACTTTCGTAATGGTTCATATAACTACCAGATTCTGCGCGAGGGAAATCGCAGCATCTACACAATCAGTGACGGTGTCAGCTCAATCTCCGAACAGATCTTATTTTGCTTTGGCCAGGGGAAAGCCGGGCAGACTTATGTCTTTCGACATAAGGGAACACTTTACGAAAGCCGCGTCAGTTACTATCAGGAAATTCAGGGTCTCGACTTCACTATAGTTCACCCGCGCGAGCTGCCGCAGTCGCTCGAAGACGGTCTGGGCCGCCCGATGACCATGGAAGCAGCTGGCGGGTGCTTCGCTTGTCATTCAACCGGCGCGGTGAGCGCCGGGCAACTGCAACTCAATCATCTGAGGCCGGGAGTTACGTGTGAGGGTTGTCATGGTCCAGGTGCAAAACATATCGCCGCCATCAAAGCCGATAGCAAAAACTTGAAGGTGTTTAATCCCGCCAAGCTGGACGCGGACGAACTCTCACAGGAATTCTGCGGCGCTTGTCACGTGAGTTTTGAAAAAGCGCTGCTGATGCCAAAACAGGGTGGTGCGATTAACCTGCGCTATCAGCCTTACCGCATTTTTAATAGCCGCGGACACAACGGCGACCCGCGCGTCAGCTGCGTTGCGTGTCACGATCCGCATGACAAATTGGCAGAAGATTCCGCATCCTATGACTCAAAGTGTTTCGCTTGTCATCTCGCCAGTCGTGATCAGGTAAAGAATGCGGAACGCTCAGCGGCGCCCTGTCCGGTAAGCAGGCAAAAGTGCACAACCTGTCACATGCCGAAGATCGATTTACCTGGAGCTCACGGCAAGTTCACTGACCACTGGATTCGCATCGTCAAGCCCGGCGAGGCTACTCCGAATTAATTTCCAATTCAGTGTGGTAACTCAGCGGCTGCGATTACTAATTTTCTAACGCTGGGAACAACAACCAATTCCAAAGCGGCTTTTGGCTTCGCGGCTTCGTCGAGTTTGGCCAATTGAGTGTCACGCCATTGGGCGGTGGCCGCGTCGCCCGTCGATAGATACGCAATCGCCTCCAATCCCGCCGCTGCTACTTCCGACAGATTCGTTGCCAACCCTCGAGCCTCATGCAATGCCGGAGCGCGATCGATCATCGGACCAAGCGCAGTACCGGCATCGCGCCAACTCGTAAGTGCATAACGAATGTCGGCACGATTGAGACGAAAGCGAGGCGCGTCGGAAAGAAATCCTTCAACCATCGCCGCGAATCTTCTCGCTTCATCGCTGTCGGGTCGCGCCGCATCGACCAATCCCGTGAGCGGGCTGAGCATTGTCTGTGGACGCATTTGATAGCGCCGGTATTCCTTGACCGGCTCTAGCAGCGATACCAGTGTACGGAGGGGAGCGGTATTTTCGCTGTTGGCGAGGCGCCTGAGTAACACGAGATAATTTCTTTCATGGGTAAGCCCGTGTTCTTCCAGTTGGCGGCTTATCACGGCCAGACGCCGATACATATCTTCGACGTCAGCCACACTCTGAGGCGACCAAAGCCGCTCAGCGATGGCTGCCGTACGCGGCCAGATCCTTGAGTCGATCGTTTCGGGACTAACCCATTCGCCCCACATCGTCGCCTCGCCACCGAGCACATGCTTTGCTTCTTCAGGAGTTAGCGTGGTATCAGCCGGGAGCGGATCGGCGCGATAGTGTTGCGCAGCCGGAAAAATTAGATCGATGTAGTATCCCGCTGAAAGAATGCCGTTGTAACCCTTCTTAGCTGCCTCAGCCAGAGAAGCAGGGCCCCGCCAGGAGTGAATGACTGCGTCTTTCGGCAGGTCCGGATGCAGGATTTCCTCCCAGCCGATCATCTTCTTGCCGTGTTTCTGAAGAATTTTCAGAACGCGCTGGTTGAAGTAAGCCTGCAATGCGTGATTGTCTTTGATGCCTTTATCTTTCATGAAGGCCTGAATCTGCGGATTGCGGTCCCACTGCTTGCCTTCGTTCTCATCGCCGCCAATATGCATGTAGGCATCCGGAAATAGCGCCGCCATTTCTCCCAAAAATCCGTCGAGGAATTTATATGTCTGCTCACGCGTCGGATCGAGAGCGGGCTCAAAGATTCCCGCAGCGCGTTCGATTTTGTACGGACCAGCGGCGCTGCCAAGTTCGGGATGACCCACCAACCAACTTGTGCTGTGGCCGGGAATATCAAATTCAGGCATCACTCGAATGCCGCGATCAGCGGCGTAGACGATGATCTCGCGCACTTGATCCTGTGTGTAATAGAGACCGTCGGATCCCATTGAATGGAGCTTCGGAAATTTCTTGCTCTCGACTCGAAATCCCTGGTCCTCCGTAAGGTGCCAGTGAAAGACATTGAGCTTCACGGCCGCCATCGCATCGAGATTGCGTTTGAGAACCTCCGGCGGTTGATAGTGACGCCCAATATCGATAAGCAAGCCGCGCCAGGCGAAACGGGGTTGATCCTGGATCCTGACAGCGGGCAGGTAATATCCGTCGCGATCGCCCTGAAGCAATTGCAGAAAAGTTTCCAGACCACGCATGGCGCCGATGACAGTCGGCGCCACCAGACGAGCCTGCTTGTCGTTAATTTCCAAATTGTAACTTTCGTCTTCGTTGGGGGAAGGAACCTGGCTGCCGCCACGTTCGCATTGGATTACCAGAGTTGCCGAACCCTCATCGACAGCCAGATCAAACGGCAAAGTTATTACAGTCCGTCCGGCCAGCCGCCGCGTCATACGAGCAATGCTCGCGCGCAAACGATCATCTGCATAACCCCTGGTGGCGACGCTGAAGTCTTTAGTGATAGGCAGGCGCCCGGATTGTAATTGCACCGCTGCAGGCACCGGCATGAGGCTGAGTTGGCTTGGCGCCAACGCAGACGTTGTGGGCTGCTGCCCTGGCGTGATCGTGACGCCGCCAATAGCTAAAGTTAAAAGGAGAGCTAGCTGGAGATAGTTAGCAGTCTTCATTTTTTTGGCTCGATTTTGTACTGGATTCCGCTGGCAGGATGGGAATTTTTCTCGTAGTTCTATTCCATCCAAAAGGGTGACATAATGCCTCACGCACGGTGCCACGCATTGTATCTGATCCTTAGAGTATTTTGTTGGCACGTTTCTCACGTTGCGGAGATTTTTTTGATGCTCACGAGGAAGAGTCGACACCTTAAGTTCAGCAGAGTCCTGGCGCGCAACGCCGCCGGCATGGCGCTGCCTGTCGTCATGTTTACCTTAATCGTTACGTTGTCTACTTCTGATTGCTCGACGGTCTACGCAGCTAATTCCGACGGGTGGCGTTTGACCTGGAGCGATGAATTTAATGGACCGAGCGGCTCGACGGTGGATTCGGCTAAGTGGTCATTTGATATTGGGGGCGGCGGGTGGGGTAACAACGAGTTGGAGAGCTACACGAACCGCACTGCTAATGCTGCGCTGCAGAATGGTGCGTTGGTTATAAGAGCAGTAAGGGAATCCTTCACCGGTCCTGACAACATATCTCGCAACTACACCTCTGCCAGACTGCTCACCAGGAATACATTTACGCAAACTTACGGACGGTTTGAAGCAAGCATTCAGGTTCCTTATGGACCGGGCATCTGGCCTGCATTTTGGATGCTGGGGAACGATCTTGGCACAGCAGGCTGGCCCACTTGCGGCGAGATCGACATCATGGAGAATATTGGCAAGGAGCCTTCGATTGTTCATGGGACTCTCCATGGTCCAGGCTATTCGGGAGCAAACGGCATTACCGCGTCGTATGCGCTACCAGCGTCTCGGAAGTTCTCCGACCGTTACCACAGGTTTGCCGTTGAGTGGGAGCCAAACGTCATAAGGTTTTATGTCGATGGACGACTATACAAAACACGAACGCCGGCCGATCTGCCTGCCGGAAAAGCATGGGTTTTTAACCACCCGTTTTTTCTCGTGCTGAATGTGGCGGTCGGCGGCGATTTCCCGGGTAATCCTGATGCTACAACAATTTTTCCTCAGCTCATGAAGGTTGATTATGTGCGCGTCTACCAACGCGACCGCCGCTGAAAGAGAAAGGAAATTCATGAAATACGGAGTAGTTCATGTCATCAGACCAGCCGATTGGTTGCTCGCCGGCATTTTCGTTTTAGGTTCGGCATTCCCCGCTCTCGCTCAGACTGGAAATCCAGCCGGGGCGCCTCCAGGCATTGGACCGCCTCCCAACTTCAATCCCATGCGCGAGGAGCGCGCGCGGCAGACGAGCGAAGCCAGACTGCGCACCGCTGAATTGGGGGCCAACGAGGAAGCGAAAAATCAAAAACAGATTCAGGCGGCGATCGCCAACGTGAAACAGGATTTCACGCGCATTCAAGTCTTGCGCAATGACATCGCGCGCAATCTCGTAGCACAAAAGCCGCTTGACTACAGCCTCATCACCCAGCAGACCGCGGAGATAAATAAGCGCTCCCAACGTTTGAATGTCTATATGTTGGCGCGTACTCCCGAGAATAAGGAACAAAACAGCGTCTCGGATCTCAAGAGCGAAGAAATGATCGACGCGCTGGTTAGGCTATGCAAGTTAATCGACAGTTTTACAGAAAATCCTGCGCTCAAAAACATGGCCACGATTGATGCGAAGAACAGCGAGAAAGTAAAGGAAGATAAAGCGAAGGCTGACCGGGATCTGATGAATATTATTAGATTGAGCGAGACCATCTACAAGAAGTCAGACAGCTTGAAAACTCCTAAGAATTAGCCAGGGGCTGGAGGAAAGTCTTCAAGCTCACTGCGTTATGACAAACGAGGCCTCCTGCTTCAAAGTCTTTCTTTGGGTGATGTCCCGAGCCTCAATCATCACCGAATATTTTCCCGTCGCCATCCCGGCCAGCTTAATGTAGTTTGCAAAAGTAAGATGGGGCACTGGTTCAGCCTCAATTTCCGTGAGTTGGTAGTCGATAGGCTTCATGGCCGGCTTACCATCTTTCATTAGTCTCAACGTAACGCTAACCATTGGCTTGCCAGTCTCAGCCATCGGTGTTGCGTTGTAGACCTTGAAAAAAATGATCAGGTTATCAGTGGTCTGAAATTCACGACTTGTCGACGGGCGAATCTGCACGCTACCGGCACTTAGCACATCAGCTGGCCCTGTGGAGGGCTTTCTTAGCGGCTCAATATGCCGGCTTAAAACTGCTTCAGTGACCGAGAAGTCAGAACTATCGAGCGGCAAGACCAACTTCTCGCGTTTGGCGACTACTTTTCCTGATAGCCGATCTCGAACAATGAGGTCAAGGGTGTAGTTGCCCGCGTATAATTGAATGTCCTGTCGATAAAAAATCTTGTCAGTCAAAATTGATTCATATTGCCGGGGGCTAAGTGTGAAGTCGAAGTTTCCTCCCAGGCGCGAAAGAATCTTGTCTTCGCCTTCAGCTCGCAGCACGCCAAGAACTTCCAATTGCAAACGGTGGTTCTCACCCTTGCGATCGAATTGCACTGCAGCCGGGGGTATTTCAAACGACAGTGGCACGACGTAGTAGCCTTCCTGAGAACGAAATGAGCTCAAGCCGAACGAGACCGGCAACGTCGGGTGGGCCTGCATACTGGCAAAGTTCACCAACAATTTCTTTTCGTCAGGCGAGAAAGGCACAATCTGACTTGGCGGAATCGCATAGTAACCAGAGCGGGCTAAAACCCTGGTGTCAGGTCGGTTGACCTCAATCTTTACTTTGCGAAAACTGCCGTCAAAATTTGGGTCTGTACTCCGATAAGCCAGGGTGTAGCGCGAACGGATTTCGGCGTCTATCCGGTCCAGGCCAGCGGCGATGTCGTTCGTGTTTTTTACAAAGCGTCCGCCGGTGTCTTCTGAGATTCGATACAAGAGGTCCTGCTGTCGATTCAAACCTTCTTGTCGGGCAATATCAAAAACGCTTTCGCCGGCTGCGGCCCTTCGCCGCTGCTCCATATCAAGTCCGCCTGAGATTCCTCCCAGCGGATTCGAAGCCACCAGCGCCCCTGACTTGGGGGTGCCCCCGGTTAGTCCGCTCGAATCGATAACATAGATGGCTACATTCGCTCGATTCGCGATGTCGATCGTACTTTGTACCTGCCAATCCAGCGCCTCCGTCGCGACAAAGCCTTCGGAAAACATTACCAGAGTCTTTTTACCCGGAATTGGTCGCAGGCCTTCCGAGAGCGCGGCGAGCGCGGCCAGTACGGGTCTGGTTTGCTGCGTACTGAGCGCGGTTCGAAGTTGAAGGTATTGTTGCAGCACGTGCTTAGCGATCAGCGTTTGCGCGGCCGATGAGCCACCACCTGCAGCGGCTGGAGTGCTCGGAAGGTCCTCAGGAGATCCGCCTGCTATTCGATCCCGAAGGCTGCTTATGTCATCTGAAAGCGAGCGGATCGCAGAAGTCTTGGAAACAGTTGAACTGTCATAAGCCTTCTCAACGGCCTCGATCAGTTTGGCTTTGTCCTGGGTAAACGGTTGCAGCACCTGCAAGCCGCCGGAAATAGAGAAGAGGGCTACCGAATCATTTTCGGAGATGCGCTCGCGAATATATTTCATTATTCCTTCGCGCACGTGTTTCAAGTTCGCTAGTTCGGTACTTTGCCCGTCCAGCACCAGGGCAATGATATTTCGCGGAAAGCCGGATGGCGGCTGTGGCTGTGGCTCAGTTGAAACGATGGCGGTTGTCGATTGACGAGTTTCACTGCCGCTGTTGAGGGTTGAGTCGAAGAATTCGATCCTCTGCCGCACGCCGTTTTCGGACACTGTGAAGTCTTCCGGCTTGAGGTCAGTTACGGCCTTGCCTTTCTTGTCTTTCACGATCACGTCAAGACTCACCAGATTAGAAGTAACTTTGATTACATCGTCTTGATCGGTTTGCTTCTTATCTTGTGATTGAACCGGAATCGCGGCAAAAAAGACGGTGAATGTCACGAGCAGGCGGAGACACTCACTCATCCCGTGTTTCAGAAAAGAACTATGGTCGTGCATCATTTACCTCAGACTAACGGCACTTCCCGTTCGTAAGCCCCTTCGGCCCTTGCCCGTCACGGAGCGCTACTCATGCTTGCCTTTGGACCTTGAACTCAATTCAACACAAACCTGTCCTTCAGTCCGGCAATCATAACTTCGAACTCGCCAGGTTCGACAACTGGTTTGTTATCGGCGCCGATGAACGAAAGATCATCCTTCCGCAGCTTGAAGGTTAAGGTTCGGCTCTGGCCCGGTTCCAAATAAATCTTCGCGAAGCGTTTTAACCTTTTCCCGGGAGGCGATAGAGAAGCTACGAGATCACTAACGTATAGTTGAACGACTTCTTTGCCTGCGCGACGCCCACTGTTGGTTACGGTAACGCTGACAGAAAGATCAGCATTTCCCGTTATTGTCTTCTGACTCAGTCGCAGGTCGCTAAAAGCGAACGTCGTATAGCTGAGGCCCTCGCCAAATTCAAACTGCGGCTTGAAGGCCATATTGCCAAAAGCCGTGTCTTCTGTTTCGAAAGCTTTATGATCGTAGGTAATCAACCCGTTAGGCGTGCGCGGGTAGGTGAACGGAAGTTTCCCCGAGGGGTTGATATCGCCGAACAGAACGTCCGCGACTGCTTGCCCCCCTTCGTTGCCTGGGTTGTAAGCCATAAGAACAGCACCAGCCTTATCAACAATGCGGTTGATGATTCTGGGGCGCCCCTCCACCAGCACGATCACCACCGGCTTGCCGGTGGCTTCAATCGCTTCGGCAAGTTTCAGTTGTGGCTCACCCAAAGTTAGATCAGTAATGTTGCCCGGGGTCTCCGTGTAGGATCCTTCCCCCAGACAGATCACAACTACATCAGCGGCGCTGGCGGCGCGCACTGCGGCCGGGATATCGACTTCCGCCTCGACATCGGTCGGAGAGCTGTTTGAGGGAGAACCGGGAGCACGCGTGATCCTCGTGCCGGGAACGTAGGTCACGTTTGCCGCTCCGGCCTTCGCCTCAATCGCGCGGCGAATAGTAGGACGGTCCTTTGGATAGAGCGACTCTTCCGAACCCTGCCAAACGTAGCTCCAACCATTATTGAGGGAGATCAACGAATCGGCAGTCGGACCAGTGACCAACACTTTTCGATCTTTCGAGAGCGGCAGGAGGTTGTTCGTATTTTTCAACAACGTCATTGATTCACGCGCGGCTTGCAGACTGGCCTCTCTCGATTCGGGTAGTCCAATCTTCGATTTCAAGGCGGGATCGGGAATCGGCTTTTCAAAAAGTCCGAGCTCAAACTTCACTCGCAAAATTCGCCGCACTGCTTCGTCAATTCGAGACTGCGGCACCGCGCCTTCTTTGACCAACGCGATCAGATGGTCGGCGAAGCTGTAGTCGAGCGGCACCATGCTCATGTCGTTGCCTGCCATCACCGCCATCCGGGTTGCTTCTTTCTCGGTAGCCGCGACTCGCCAAATGGTTACCAGTTTCTTGATGTCTTCCCAGTCGGTAACCACAAATCCCTTGAAGCCCAGTTCATCGCGCAGAATGTCTGTCAGCAGGTGATGGTTAATGTGTCCAGGAACGCCGTTGATTTCACCGGAGTTGACCATCACGGTGCGCGCGCCGCCCTTCACGGCTGCAGCAAAAGTTGGCAGGAAGTATTCACGCAGATAATTTTCAGGAATCCAGGCTGGCGTTCGATCTCGACCCGTCAAGGGAAAACTGTAGCCCATGTAATGTTTCAAGCTGGAGGCGACTCGGTCTTGTGAGGCGACGTCGGCTCCTTCCAGTCCGCGCACGAAGGCCACTCCCATTACTTTCGCGAGATGTGGATCTTCCCCAAATGTTTCCCAGAAGCGTGGCCAAAGCGGATTGCGCCCGATATCAAGCACAGGCGAAAAGCTCCAGGGGATACCGGCCGCGCGTGTCTCCATGGCCGCGACTTCCGAACCGCGTTTCATCAACTCCGGATTCCAGGTCGCAGCCATGCCGATCTCCTGCGGAAAAAGAGTTGCGCCCTGTACATAATTCGCACCGTGGATCGAATCGATGCCGTAGATGACAGGAATGCCCAGGCGAGTTTTCTTTGTTGCGGCTTCCTGGATCAGCTTAATGGTGTCATGCCACTTGTCAGGCGTCATCGCCTGATCCGCGACGTTAAGAATTGACCCAACGCCGTAGCGAACGATCGCCTTGTCCAGCTTCTCGGGATCGATTTGGATGCTTTGATTCTGTCCCTTGGCAATCATGCCGATGGCCAACTGGGTCATCTGGCCGACTTTCTCTTCAAGCGTCATACGCTTAAGCAGGGCCTCGATTCTTTGCGAATTGTCGCGCTCCGGTCCTGCCTTAACCGTATTCTGAAAAAACTCCTCACTGTCATTGATGTCTGCCGTAACTGGCCCACGATCATCTGCCGCTAAACTTTTTCCGGCATTTATTTTCAAGGCCGTTTGCTCTGCACTGGTGCTGGAACTGTCAGCCTTTTGTACCTGTAGACCAAAGCATATTGAAAGCGTAACAACCGCCAAAGCAAGCGCAGTGTTTTTCATCGTCTTCTTGTTTTCCTTCGGGAATGGATCAGCGGAGCGGGGCCTATTCTCTCATTGGAGCGCAATATTCGAAACTCGAAATGGACTGACACCCAATTCACCAACGCCATCTATTTTCGATGCCTTCGTTCTGGAACAGCAACGGATTTCACCCGTTAGGGGTGACATGTTTATAGATCCAGGGCAAGACCCCCTCCTGCTCCGTTCGGAGGAGCGGATTGGTTCTGGGGTGATGAATCTCTACTTAAGTTCCGCTCCTGCGAACGGAGCAGGTTCTGGGTTGTAGCTCTTTTCTATAAACATCTCACTCCTAACGGAGTGAAAACCTAGTTGACCCTATTCTCCTTATTTGGTCATCAGCTTACCGACCTCGCGCCAGGTAACGAGCTTAACGTTGTTATCACGCAGCAGCTTGCGGAAAGCGTCGCTGGTAACAAACTGAAAATCGCGCTGTCGCCATTCCGAGCCCCAGTTAGGATGGTCAAAGGCCACGCCTTTCATCTCTTCATCGTCGTACGCCAGATGCACGATCATTTCGGTGATACCCGGCTGAAGGTTTTTAATTGCGTCAACGTAAAACTTAGACCAGCCCTCCGCAGTAACGTTAGGCTCGATACTGATGACACTATTGACTACCACTTCATCGGGACCGAGCAACGAAGGTAGAAATGGCGCTGCTGCAAACCACTCCTTAGAAACTCTGACAAGTAGCTTGTTGTCGTGTGCTACACGAAAGAGAGTCTCGAATAGAGCCTGGCTTTGGTAAAGCGTGCCCATGTGCGAATCGAGATGCGTTGGTTGAATTCCCAGCGCCCTGGCGCGGGCAATTTGTGCGCGAATCTCAGCTTCGGCTTCTTTGGGATCGATGTGTGCCCCAGCTTCAGTTTCCGTCGGGTACAAGTAGCCGTTGCCGTCGACTAGCGAAGGCACGCGCTCTTTTGGGAGGATTGGACCCCAACGATAAAGGGTCCACTCACTGGTGAGCGTTAGGTGCAGGCCGAGATCGGCTGCGGGATGAGTTCGCGCGTAGGCTGCTATCTCGGGAAGCCATGGACACGGAATCATGATGCTGGCTGAACTGACTAGTCCGCTTTCGAGACCTTTGATGGAAGCTCTATTGATTGAGTGGGCCATCCCGAGGTCGTCAGCATGCACGATGAGTAGTTTTGCGTCTCGTGGATAACCAAGGCGCTCCACGGGAGTTTGGGCCGTAGCTTGCGACTCCGAGGGTGTGGTTTGCGCCAGCCCCGAAACGACATTCAGGCAGAGCAGTGATAGCACCGCAATCGCAGAAAAACGGTTTCGCATCGCGTTGAAGGTCTACCTCGTTCCGCCTCTTGAGGCCGGAAGCCGGGCAGACGGCCTTTCTCTCTCTTGTGGATTAAAGATCCTTTGCAGCGTAAGAAAATTGTATGATGCTGTCTTGTCATGGTCAATCTTCTTTAAGGCTGGGCCGGGGCAGTAGCCTGATTGTTCTTTTTTGGAGTGCGCTGACCTGTCAGCGCTTTAGTCTTGCGCGGCCTGTCGCGCTGCTCTGTAATTAGTTTCAACTCCACGCTGGCCGCGACAGGTCGCGACCGACCAAAGCGCTGACAGGTCAGCGCACTCCAAACAATAACGGTCGGGCTACTGCCCCCTGAGTGTCAACATCTCCATTCATGAAACCGCTGAAAATTGGAATCACTGGTGTGCGCGGCGTCGTCGGTGAGACCTTTACACCAGAAGTCGCAGTCGGGTTCTCGCAATCTTTCGGCACATATCTGGATGGCGGACGCATTCTCGTTTGCCGCGATACCCGCGCTTCTGGGCCAATGGTGCGTGCGGCAGTCATTGCCGGACTGCTTGCCGCGGGCTGTGAAGTAATTGATCTGGGAATTTCTCCGACACCAAGCTTGCAGCTTGCGGTCACCTGGCTCAAAGCGGATGGTGGCATCGCGATCACCGCCGGTCACAATCCGTCGCAGTGGAATGCGCTGAAATTTGTGCGTGGCGATGGACTCTATTTGAATCCAACGCAGGCCGAGGAACTGCTGGACATTTTTCACCAGGCGGAGTTTGCCAAAGCTACCTGGGACCGAATCAAGCCTGCCATAGAGCATCAGGATGCAATCGAACACCATATCGAATTGCTCAATCGTGTGTTTGATGTTGAGGCGATCAAAAACCGCCGGCTCAAGGTCGCGGTTGATTGCTGCAATGGCGCCTGTTCGCGTCTGATTCCTCTTTGGTTAAGGGAGATCGGTTGCGAAGTCCTGGCGATCAATGACAACTCGGGAGCACCTTTCCCTCATGCTCCTGAACCAAAGCCTGAAACTATGGCGCAGCTCAGCGCAGTTGTGAAAGCGGGCAATGCGGACATTGGTTTTGCACATGACGCCGACGGTGAACGACTCGGAATCGTCACGGAGTTTGGTGAACCACTCTCAGAAGAGCTAACACTCGCACTGGCGACGCGGATTCGTCTTGAGCAGAACGCGGGCACAGTAGTGACCAATGTTTCAACTACCAGCGCGATAGAGAAAATTGCCGAGAGGTATGGTGGAACTGTTGTTCGCACTCCGGTTGGACAAACCTATATCTCCGAAAGCATGATCGAACTTAAGGCTGTGCTCGGCGGCGAAGGCAGCGGTGGCGTGACTGTCCCTGAATTACATTCGACCCATGACAGCGCCGCAGCTGTTGGCCTGATTCTGGAGGGTCTGGCCCGCAGCGGCAGACCGGTTTCGAAATTTGTTCAGGACCTGCCGCACTTGACGATGTTGAAGTACAACCTTCCGGTAGAACCCAATCGCTTGTATTCCGTCTTGCAGAATTTCCGCGTTGCTATCGAGCGTGAACACTTAAGTTGTGATTTAACGGATGGTATTAGAGTGTTGCTGCCACAAGGCTGGATACATGTGCGGGCCTCGAATACAGAATCGATGATTCGCGTTATTGTGGAAGCCGAGGAAATGTCGGATGCGCATCAGCTTTTGGACTGGGTGCGCGATCGGTTGAATAAGTAGGCGATGCGAGCGATACCAACTCTCAAAATCAGCATCTCCGGTGTTCGCGGAGTGATCGGCGAGTCACTAAGTCCGACTTTATTGACGCGTTTTGCTCAGGCCTTCGGCACCTACGTCGGCTCGGGCACGATCGTGATTGGTCGTGACCCGCGCACGTCTGGCGAGATGGTGAAGCAGGCCGTCATCGCGGGTCTTTTGTCCAGCGGCTGTCGCGTCATCGATATCGGAATGTGCCCGGTGCCCACTATTCAGCTACTTGTGCGCCAACATGGCGCCCACGGAGGCCTGGCCATCACAGCCAGCCATAATCCGGCGGAATGGAATGCACTGAAATTTATCGGCGCTGACGGACTCTTCCTGAATAGCGGTGCGGCGCGCGAGATGCTCGACATTTATCATCAAGGCGAGTACACGAAAGTCGCCGGCGCCGAGATGAGAGAAGTTGCAGAGATTCCCGGTGCGACTGACTTGCATATTCAGAAAATACTTGACGTTCTTGGACCACTACCGCAAAGCGAAAAGCCCCTGCGTGTAGTGCTCGATGCTTGTAATGGCGCGGGGTCGCTGGTTGGCCCAAACCTGCTTAAGGCTTTGGGTGTTGAGGTCGTTCCAATTAATTCCACTCCAAACGGACTATTCCCGCGTCCAGCAGAACCATTGCCGGAGAATCTGACAGACCTTTGCACTGCGGTTAAAGAGCAGCGTGCCGATATTGGATTCGCTCAGGACATGGATGCAGACCGGCTGGCAATCGTGTCGGAGCAGGGAGTACCGATAGGCGAGGATTACACACTCGTGTTAGCGACTCTTTATGTTCTTGGCAAGGAGCCGGGCCCGGTAGTTGCCAATCTATCCTCAACCTCAGTGCTTCAGGAGGTCGTCAACCGATTTAGCTGCCCGCTCTACCTCACCAGGATAGGCGAGGCCAACGTAACAGAAGAGATGCAAAAACAAAATGCGGTCATCGGCGGCGAAGGCAACGGTGGCGTTATCTATCCTCGCATAAACTTTGCGCGAGATAGTTTGACCGGCATGGCATTGATTCTGCACCTTCTGGCTGAAACCGGTGAGACGATCAGCGAGCTGGTGAATAGCTTTCCGCGCTTCAGCTTGATCAAAGAGAGACTAGCGTGTCCCTCAGATAAGATCTCTGTTGTACTCAGAATGCTGCGACGCGAGTATGCAAATTATCCGCTTGATCTGCGCGATGGCGTGAAGGTGGTTCTGCCTTCCGGGTGGTTCCTGGTGAGGGGCTCAAATACAGAACCGATTATTCGTGTGGTCGCAGAAGCACAGACTGAAGCAGACGCAAGGGCGATCATGGCCGGCGTGTATTCACGGGTTCAGGAGTGCCTTGACTAGTGAGTGCACTCGTACCGCTTTGGGGTGGGGCGTGACCTTGTTCAAACAACGCTAGTGCGCTTCAAACTTTAGTCCTTGACCGCCAGCGAGAGTTCCGAAAGAATCCTAGCCGATTCGGCGGCTGAGAAAACACCAAAGCAGGATCAAGGAGAGACTTCCGCGATGTTATTTCACACTCGAGTAAACCTCTGTCTTCTGCTGGCGATAGGAAGCGTCAGTTTCCTTTTCATTAAGACGTCTACCGGCGTTCCCTTAGGCACGGGAGGGGCAAACGCTGAGCAGCCGGATCTTTCACAAGTTACGGGGAGCAGGTCCTCGCAAACACTCTTTGACGACTTCAACTACTCGAACTATAAACAGTTTGCCAAACATGGTTGGATCGTTCGTACTGCGGTCGGGTGGCCAGGAGTGCCGGGTGCAACCTGGGGAAATAAGCAGGTGTTATTTCTGGTGGACCCGGATGAGCGAGGCAATCGTCTGCTACGCATGATCTCTTCCACCGACGGCACCGGATCCAATACCCAGCACTCCCAGATTTGCCACCAACGCAAATATCTTGAAGGCACATATGCCGCTCGAGTTCGTTTCGCTGATGCGCCGACAGACGGTCCCAGCGGGGATCAACTGGTACAAAGCTTCTACACGATTAGCCCTCTGAAGGCGCCCTGGGATCCTGATTACAGCGAGTTGGACTTCGAGTATCTGCCTAATGGTGGCTGGGGCTTTACTGGGCCTACATTGTTTACCACTTCATGGAGAACCTTCATTCCGGAACCCAATTGGAAAAAAGACAACGTCTTTAACTCCAGCAGTGGAAGCATTGCCGGGTGGCATACACTCGTGACCCAAGTCTCGGGTGGAAAGGTCAAATATTTCATGGACGGCAAGCCACTTGCCGAACATGGTGGGCAGTATTACCCGCGATCGCTGATGTCGATTAATTTTAATCTTTGGTTTATCAAGGACGGGTCCGTGAAATCCAGCACTGTCCGCCATTACCAGGAGGACATTGATTGGGTCTTCCATGAAGCAAAGCAAGCACTCACGCCTGAAGACGTCGAAGCGAAGGTTGCAGCACTGCGACGAAGGTCCGTCAGATTTCAAGATACGGTTCCAGCACCAGTGCCGGCGTTGATATCACCTTGCGATTACTGAAGTCGCAATTCCATAGGTGGGCGTTAGCCGCTTGAATCGATGCCTGGCAACGTAGTGTGTCACAAAATACGAAAGTTGGGAGGAGCATCCATGAACAGAATTGTTGTTTTCCGCGCCGGGATTTTGGCGCTGTTTATCGTTCTGGTTGGCGGTTCGGTCCATGCCCAGGAGGCCTCGAAGCCACCCGACTCAGACACCTCCAAACTCATCTATGCCGACTTTCAAAACACACAAACCGGGAGGCCGGTCAGCAAAGAGGGCGGAATGATTCGCTTGAATCCATACTCCCAGAATTCTGCAAACCCTCCACAATTTCGTGGTTTGGAAAAAGCAGATCCACCGGCGCCGGCGTTTGCGCGAGTGACGGCGGAAGATGTCGCTGCTGCTTTCGATTACGAACTGCGCATCCCAAATGAGTGGGCGGGAGTCAATATGGAGGTGTTCGGGCATCCCGAGAAAGACGGCAAACTCGTGCCTGACGATGTGAGCGGCTATAAGTTCATTACCCTGCGAGTCTTTGTCAAAGGAGGCACGCAGGCCCAGTACGTTCGACTCGAGCTGATCTCGCGCGGCTTGGGATCCAACCTCGAGTCGGGTTATCCCTTAGCCAACTTTCGCGTGTCGCCGGGCTTCAATACCTACAAACTCAAACTCGATTCTTTTAACCAGCCGGAATGGGCGATGCAACTTGATCTCAAGCGGGACGTCCTCAAGAAGTTAACGTCCGTCACCGTCGGGGTCCACTGCGACAAATGCAAGATGGAGAAAGGGACCCTGGTCGTCGACAACATCGCTTTCGAAAAATAGTCCATCATGAATTCTTTCCAAAGAAACGATTGAAAACTTTTTACCGATGGGGTCGCTACGGCTCCCGGTGCTGACTATGTGCACACAAAAACAAGCGCCGGTCCTCCGCGGACTAACGCGGGGACCGGCTATGACGGCATGAAGCATGGTGGATTGCTAATCCGGCCTTTTGTTGTCGCCGAGGACCTTAGTCTCTCGAAGCTGGTGCGAAAACTTTTTCAGCTTGCTCGCCATTCTTCGCCAACTGACGTTCCCAATGGCGCATCCGCAGCTCGCGACTCGAGTTGTCGCCGGCGGTACAGATCTGCGAGAGAAAGTACTGGTCATCGTACCGGTTGAAAACTAGTTTGGTTTGGTCCTGTGTTACGCTGGCCCACACGGGAATAGTCGTAAAGACAACGTTGAAGTGCCTATTCGTATTTTCGAGCAGCCATACGTTTTGTGAGTCTTGCCTGGTCGGCTCAACGGAGTATTCGCCGGCCGGGAATGCCTTCTGGCCCACAATGAAATTAAATGGGATGTTGATGATGTAGCGTTTGGACTGGGCCTGAACAGACGCAGACGACAGCACTAACAGCAGACTAAATACTGCCACGATTCCAAGAACTTGCTTTTTCATATCCTCTCTTCCTTTTCGTTTGGGGGAGCGAAATTGCTGCCCGCATCTACTAACGCGGAAACCGCAGGGAAAAGGGGCCACATCTTTATGAGTCCGCGTGAGCAGCCGAAACCGTACCGTCTCGTTTGAAACAATTTTGAGAGGAGCAAAACCCTAAATCGTGGACCATCACAAGCTTACTTATGCTTCTAACCGGCGTGGATTTCTGAAAATCGCGGCCTTCAGTTCGCTGGGGCTCGCCCTTCCAGCTTTTGCTCGCGGAGCTGAACGGGCGCGTAGCGGGAACCTGCGTGTTTATGTAGGAACCTATACTTCGGGTGAGAGCGAAGGGATCTATCTTTACTCGTTGAACCTGGCCTCGGGCGAGTTAAAGCGTATTGGCACTACCAAAGGAGTAAAGGACCCTTCGTATCTGGCCTTGGCGCCAAGCCGCCGCTATTTGTATGCGGTCAACGAAGTCGAAGAATTTGCGCGCAAAAAGAGTGGTGCACTCAGCGCCTTTGCCGTTGACGAGCGGACAGGCGAGCTGACGTTGCTGAATCAACAGCCATCATTGGGTGGTTCGCCGTGTTACTTAGTCGTTGATCGGACTGGTAGATTTGTTTTAGTAGCCAATTATTCAGGGGGCAACATCGCGGTTCTTCCCATACGCAACGACGGTAGTTTAGGTGAGGCCACGGATGTGAAGCAGGACCAGGGCTCAAGCATCAACGCGGAGCGTCAGGAAGGACCACATGCTCATTGTGTTCTGCTCGATCCCGCTAACCGGTTTGTTTATGCCTGTGACTTAGGAACTGACAAGATCATGATCTACCGGTTCGATAAGCGGCGAGGAAAGCTGATCCCAAACGAGGCGCCCTGGGTAAAGGTCAAGCCTGGGGCAGGACCAAGACACTTAGTTTTTCATCCGACTGGCAAGTACGCATATGTAATAAATGAATTGCAGGCGACGATAACTGCTTTCGCTCACGATCAGGTTGCGGGTCATCTGACAGAGTTGGAAACGATCCCGACTTTGCCGGCGGATTTTACCGCTGCAAACACGAGTGCCGACATCCACGTTTCTCCCGACGGCAGATTTCTCTACTGTTCTAACCGCGGTCACGACAGTATCGCTGGTTTCAAAATCAATTCGCTCAACGGCAGGTTAACTTTCATTGCTCACGAGTCAACTGGAGGCAAGTCTCCGCGCAACTTTGCGATTGATCCAACGGGAGCTTTTCTGCTGGTGGCGAATCAAAAGTCGGAGAATATCGTCACATTCCGCCGCGACATGAGAAGCGGTCGACTCAGCGCGACCGGTCACGTCGCTGAAGTGCCGTCACCTGTCTGTCTGAAATTTACAACCCCGTTTGCGTGACGTGTTGTTTGGGTTTTCACAAACAATTCTCTGTGCAACCTCTGGGTCCTCTGTGTCTCTGTGGTGGACTGTCCTGGAAAAAACTCACCACGGAGACACAGAGGACACCGAGGTTGCACAGAGAATCTTTTTTCGAGGGACTCGCGAGCGTCTTTCCGCTAGACCTCGGCTACAGCAGGCTCCGATGCGGACTCTTCCATAGCGTCGTCCGCTTTCCGCAAGCCGATAGCAGAGAGTGCATAAAAAAGGATTGCAACCAGCACTACATACTGAAACCCGAGCAGCATCGAGCTATATTCTGCGAGTCCGCCCATCATGGCGCCTGCAATGTTGACACCGAACGCCCGATCAGGCTCGGAAGTCCGCCTGAACGACGCAGCAAAAATGACGCCCGCGAACAGTATCGGCGCAAATACGAGCAGGCACGAGCCAAGCACTTGAAGGCTGCGATTCATTCCCAGAAAAAAATCCAGGGGGACAATAGCGTTCAGCGCCAGCGTTATGAACAGACCAAGATAGTATGGCCACAAGCGCTCAGGCTTCGACCGGAGCGTCCAAAGATTGGCGAGGAGAATCATCATCAGGACGGCCAAAAATACAACTGAGTTCACGACCCAGGTGCTACCGAACAGCAGTGCCATGGTGACCACCGCTTTCGTCTCAACGAGCATGAATCCCGCTCCCAAAAAGAAAAGCTGAACGTTGAGTGCGCTACCAAA
The DNA here is from genome assembly GCA_035941655.1 of Pyrinomonadaceae bacterium. GTDB lineage: Bacteria > Acidobacteriota > Blastocatellia > Pyrinomonadales > Pyrinomonadaceae > PSRF01. The sequence goes on from DASZDU010000029.1 coordinate 35,760, forward strand.
ACCTGAGCTTCTGGGCTCACGCTGAGCCGGGGCAGTCGCACTATTTTTGCGCCGAGGCAGGAACAGAAAAATCAGCAGCAACCCCAATCCGCCCATGATCAATATTCCTCGCCAGCTAAGTGTCGGTATCATCGGCTCACGCAAATATAGAAACGGCCAGTCGTCAGTCGCGCTCCGCAATGCGCCTTGCGGGGGCAATACACTCGCTAAACCAAAATGTTGCCAGTGAGAATCTGTTGCCGTTGCTTTTTCAGGCGTCTGTTTCTCGACTGGAAGTATCACTGTGCCTGGCTGTTGGAAGCCATTCGGTGAAGTTGGCCCAGGTGACTCATCGTCGCGAAGCCAATAGTCAGGCTGGCGGGCAAAGGTATTCCGTAAATCGCCCGTCGCTCCCGCAAAGAAAATCGTGAAATCTCCGAATGTCGCCCGCTCCGGCTCGATCACGTTTCGGTAGGGCAAAGTCAACACCAACGAATTGCCGGAGCCGAAGACTTCGTCGAGACCTCTTTGCAAACGCGCGGCGAGCCAGCCCTGACGGAAGTAGTTGTAGATTACGAAGGTGCCGTTAGGCTTGAGGTGCCGTCGCACGTCTTCGAAGGCTTGTTGGGTGAAGAGAAAACTCTCGAGACGAATGTTGCTGTAACCGCTGTGCAGGACCAGTGAGTCGACCAGGGCATAGACAATCAAATCGTATTTCCGCCCACTCGAACGAAGAAAATTGCGGCCGTCATCGAGATGAATCTGAACGCGCTGGTCCTGGTAAGGATGATCGGGATGATACGTGCGGCCCAGACGGTAGATCGCAGGATCGATTTCTACCGCGTCAACGTGTTTCGCGTCCCACTGCAGGGCCCTGCTGACATCATTACCTGAACCAGCCCCGATGATGAGCACGTCGGCGAACGGCGGCCTTCCCGCATCTCGATTCAGCAGGTGCGGCAAAGCATACGCTGGAAAGTTTTCATTTCGTGAGACCATCTGCTGGTGATAAATCAAATTTACTGAAAGCGACAAATCAGCCTGCTTAAAATCAATCCGGTAGTACGGTGACCAGAATTGCCGTGCCTCGCGCTGACCGCGATACTGATCGTGAACTGGGGTAAACGCCGCAAGCCACACCACGATCACCAGCAAGATCGCCATCAATGAACCCCAGGCGAGCAGGGGTCTGGGAAAGCTATGGTGTGGTGACATGAAATAGAAATAACCGAGCCCGATTGCCGCTAACAAGAACCACCAAAACGCTTGAAGCTCGAGCCAGGAACAAGCAGCAAACAGCGCAATGCCGACGATGCTGCCGCCAATGTTCAAGGTGTAGGCCTGCACCCGGTTGGGCCAACGTTTCAGCGCCCGGCCCAGTGTCTGTCCAGGACCAAGGAAAGCCAGGGCGATGACGATGAAGAAGAAACCGCAAAGAACTTCAACCGGGATGGCGTAACGCGACAGATCCTGACTGTGATACTCGGTCCCGAAGTAGACTTGCTGCGGCGACGCTTGATTGCCCACGTCGACGAACTTCATGAACGAGCCGCTGCTGATTTCAACGGCATGAGCAGCAGCCAGCGCAATGACCAGGAGAAGGGGAGTCCATCTCAGGTAGTTACGCCGCCGGCTGGCTGCCAGGCAACCAACCGACATACCCAGAAAAGACGCCAGGAGCACTACGTTGGTGAAGAACGTAAGGTAAAGAACATGCGCCGGAAACCAACGGATGGCAGCCAATTCCAAAAACAATATGATCAGGCTTATCAGGAATAATTCGAAACCATCACGCGATTTTGAAGACAGTGCGGATTCGTTTTCAGGCAGGTTAATAGTGTTCACAGGTTCAAAAAGTGTTTAGTCCGCGCCGTGCGGAAGACTTAAGTTACATAGCCACACAAAGTCAGAACCGGGAGCAATAGCGACCGGGTAGTTCCGGGACCACAACTTCACTAATCATCACAAATCTTTCTTAAAAAACGATTAAGGACGCGTACCAACCCGGTCGCTACCCCGAGGCGTCGGGGTTCTGACTTGGTGTAAAACATCCGCTTCACAAACCACGCAGAACGTCGTTTAGCGAATGCCCGCCAGCATTTCCACCAACGCTTCCGGTGCTGACCATTGTGCATTGTGATCTGCTGTCAGCTGCAACACTGGCCAGCCGCGCTCTTTCGCGCGTTGCGCGTGAGACCAGAAGTCATCGTCCTTCGCATCTTTCCCCGCGTCAACGGTAAGTATGTAGGTAGCAGGAAGCTTAAGACCGGCTTTCTTCAGCGAGATTGACTCAGTAAAAGTCTTCAGGGGTTGTGGCACATCGTGTGGAGGCGGCTGATCCGGCTTTACCCAAATTGGCACGATGTAGTCACCTTTGATCATCGGCTTCATCCAATCACCTCGCGAGCCGCCGGCAAAAGTCATCACACTCTCGCCGTCGTTGGGCACAAACGCATCAAGGTAAACAAGTCGACTTATCCGAGCGGGCACGCGATCGGCGACACCGGTGATCACCATGCCTCCGTAACTGTGGCCCACGAGAATTATGTCATGCAGATCTTCATACAAGATCGTGTTGACAACGTCTTCGATGTGCGTAGTCAAGCCGACGTCGGGTTTGCTGAGATGGACTCGTTCACCCAGGCCGGTCAGTTGCGGCCGGTAAACGTTAAAGCCTTTCTCCCGGAGCAGTGCCTCGACCTTACGGAAGGCCCAACTGCCGCCCCACGCGCCATGAACGATTACGATGGTGGGTTTCGTCACTGGCCCGGGCTTGGTAGTCTGCCCGCTGGATATGTGGAACGACGTCAGCAGAAAAACGGATAAACAGATAGTTGCAAAAATTCCTGGCATAATCTTCATAGTATTTGCGGCTCACTAAACTCGGTATTTTTGCGAACGCGCATCTTAACATGAAGTTTCATCGCCAGCGCCTATATGAAGCGACGACGAGCCGGACC
>DASZDU010000030.1:0-13698 GCA_035941655.1 Pyrinomonadaceae bacterium
TGAATACCAGCTTAGCGTTCAGCCGACTGTTATTGGAAGCGGCTTACCATTATTTAAAAATATCAAGGATAGAATTGATCTTAAGCTCTTAAAAACAAAAACATTTGGTTGCGGTGCAGTAACTCTCTACTATAAGCCGACAAAACAAATGAGTGCCTAGGTTGCCGTGTTGACGCCGGGCCATACGTCTGCATGTGACGGTAAGCCTTGTCGGCTCGCCTGGCGTCATTCTCGTGAATTACGAACGTGCAGGCGAGATAAAGCTGGGTGAAGCTCAGGCGAAAGAGATCGGTTGAAATACAAACAAATCAGGAGAAAACGTCTATGGCGAAGGTGACAGGAATTGGCGGGGTATTTTTTAAGAGTGCGGGCAAGGGCTCCGAACTGGCGGCGTGGTATCAGAAGAATCTCGGCCTCGAGCTTGAGAGCTGGGGCGGTTCGATATTGAAATGGCCTGACGATAAGGCCGACGACGGCGGCCTCACGGTATGGAACGCGGCGGACAACGACACCAAGTGGTTCAGCCCGAGCGAGTCTTCCTTCATGATCAACTACCGGGTTGATAATTTGGACGAATTGCTCGATCAGCTAAAGCAGAACGGCGTCGAGATTGTATCGGGGCCGGAGTCGGCCGAAAACGGAAAGTTTGCATGGATCATGGATCCGGACGGCAACAAGCTCGAGCTTTGGGAACCGATGAAATGGGACGAGAAGAATAAGAAATAAATCGTACGCGGCAAAACCGTTGTGGCATGAGTTTTCAGATTAGTCGTTTTAAAAAGAAAGGAGAACCCGCCTTGCATGGGCTCTCCTTGGAATTATTCTCAAGTTTCCCGGCATTTCAAAAATTGAAACGCACGCCAAACTGTAACTGCCGGGGGTTCGCGGCCGAAGTAAAACCGAGCGGTTCGGTTGGCGCTGCCGCGCGGTTGCCGTGTGCACGCGTAGTGCTCAATACCCTTCTCTGATCGCTCGACAAGCTGCCAACCACGTTATTGATACCGGCGAGGTTTGTCCGGTTGAAGATGTTGAAAGCTTCAAAGGTCAGCTCAAGAAACATGGTTTCTTTGAAAGGAAAGCGTCGGGCAATGCGTGCATCGAAACTATAAAACGGCTCGCCGACACCTGTGTTACGACCGGCGTCGAAAGGACGATCAGATTGGGAGCGGCCATCGTTATTGGCGTCGAAGCCCAGCAGCAAATTGAAAGGGCGACCGGAACCGGCGGTGAAGATGGGAGAGATGACCCAATCCCGGAGCAGCTTGTCACCAATCGAGTCTCCTTTAACGCCGCTGGCAAATACACCACTAAAAACAGCGCGATGTCGCTGATCAAAAGAAGAGAGTGCGCGATCGCGCCGTAAGTTCAGGGGGTTCTGTGCCGAGAAGTCACTGTTGAAGTCTGTGACTTCATCAATTGACTTCGCGAAAGTGTAATGCGCGTTCAGGCTGAAGTTGTTGGCGAAGCGCCGCTGCACAGAAATTGTGCCCGCATGATAAAACGAGTTGGCGGACGACTCATAAATATTGTCCTGGAAGCGAAGCGGGTTGAGAAAGTCGGAAGTTGCCGGGACAGTTCCGGTGCAAGTCGCCGGGATTGTCGCACCCAGGCGGAAGAAGCAGGGGTTTGTCGTACCGGTTACAACCAGAGAAGCTTTGAATTGGTTAACGTCGCGATTGCGGGTGAGATGAAGGCCGCGCGTAAAGAGATAGCTCAGTTCGACCGACGTGCCATATCCCAAGTCTCTTTGAATTCCCGCGCTGGCCTGGTAAGTAGTCGGCGTTTCATAGTTAGGCTCGGCGCGGAAACGTACCTCCAGGGGCGCTCCCGGTCTCGGTGTAATGCCAAACTGTGTTAAGTCGGCCGCAGTAATTGTACGAGTGCCAATGACCCCCTGCGCAAGTAATGTTTGATAGATCGTGAACGACGACGGCACACCGAGCGCCGCGGAAGTGGCGGTCGCCAGCACAATGTTGATGTTATCGTCGGGAATTCCGCTGAGAGTCTTGGTGACATTCGGAACGGAATAGATTGTGTAGCCTGCAAACAAGCCGGCACCTCCGCGTATCACGGTCTTGCCATCCCGGAACGGATCCCATGAGAAACCCAATCGAGGTTGAAAGTCGTTCTTGTCAAGCGGCATATAAAACGGTTCGTCGCTAATCGAATACCGCAGCCCATAAGTGAGTGTGAAGTTCGGGCGCACCTTCCAGGTGTCCTGTCCGTACAGCGCATAGCGGTAGGTGAACGAGTCAACGGCGGGCCGGCCAAAGCCCTGTTGATAGACGATTGGCAAATTGAGATTGAATGACTGCAAGGCGTTGATCGGTGTGGCCAGGTTTGTCAATAAGGCCGGATTGTTCGCCGTCAGAAAAGCACGCAAGCTCGTCAGGGTCGCCGCCGGAATAAGGTTTTGCAGCGGGATGTTGGGGCCGAAGTTAAAGCGCCCGCCGAAGAAGGTGTCGTTGTTCGACGATACGTCGCTGGCTAAAAATGAACCGCCGAACTTGAGCGTATGATTTCCTGTGACATGCGAGAGATTGTCAATGATGTCGTAATCGCGCTGGATCGTCCCCGAGGGCAGGAAGATGTCGCGCCCGAAAAATCCGAAGCCTTCGATATTGAATTCCGGGCCAATAGGATCGTTTGGAATTACGTCAAAGTCGTAGTATCGGTATTGAACCTTGAACTCGTTGACCGTGCTGTCACTGAACTGATGATTCTCAGATAACAGGATTCCCCCGTTGAACGTGTCCAACGTGCGCCCTCGCGAGACCGCCGTGAGCGCGCCCGCAGCCTGATTCTCAAAACTTGACTTGTTTAGATTGAAGCGAATGTAGGCGGTATCACGCTGGCTGAAGTTATGATCGAAGCGCGTGCTGAAAGTCGTCTGGCTCGACTCGAATGGAAACTGACCGCTGGCGCTGTTGAAGAGATTAATAGTGCGAGGGAAGTTGGCCGACGTGGTTGTGAGAGTGCTGCGAAGGGCCACCGCTAGCGGCGCGAAAGGCGTCCCTACGAGAGCGTCGAAGAGAGTCGCCTGCGAAGGCGTGATCTGAAAAATGCTCGCGCTGTTAAGCAGGTTCACGAACGTAGTCTCATCCTGACTGAAGCGCTCGAGGGCTGCGAAGAAGAAAGATTTGTCCTGCTTAATTGGACCGCCAATCGAGCCGCCAAACTGCTGCCGGCTAAAAGGGGATTTACCTGATGGATTGAAATCGAAAGGGTTGCGCGCATCGAAGCGTTCATGCCGGAAGAGACCAAACAGACTACCGCTATATCTATTGGCGCCGGACTTGGTGACGATATTGACGATGCCGCCTGAGGCGCCACCAAACTCGGCATTGTAGCTGTTACGCAGCACCTGAAACTCCTGCACGGCTTCCTGATTCGTGGTCTGCTCAACACCGCCCGAAACAGTGTTGGTGCTGCCACCGTCTACCGCGATCAAATTGCCGCGACCATTGTTGCCGCCAAAAGACAACCCGGAATTCGGCGTCTGGGCAACGCGAAAGTCCGACGAGTCGGCGATGTTGTCAGCATCACTAACCCCAGGTGTTAGTAACGCATAGTCCAAATAGTTGCGACGGCTGATCGGCAAGTTAGTAATTTGACGCACATCAACCACGGATGACTGTTGCGTCCGATCGGTGTCAACCACTTCCATTCCCGCGACAATCTCCACTTTCTCCGTGATGCCGCCGACGCCGAGCTGCACCGGAATGTTAGCCTGCTGACCCACAGTCAACTCGACACGTTGAAGAGCTGCCGCGAAACCTCCCGACGCAGCTTCGATCTTCAAGTCATACGAGCTGGGCAACAGATTTAAGAAAACATAGTTGCCGTCGGCGTCAGTTGTGGTCGTGCGGATTGTTCCCTTCCCGATATCGGTAAGGGTCAGCGTTGCGTTCGGAATCGCCGCTCCGGCAGAATCTGTCACTTGTCCGCGCACCTCTGCCGTCGAGCTCGACGCCTGCGCGAAAGCTGGTGCGACTCCGACGGCAAGAAAGAAGAACGCCAGCAAAAGACCCTGAGTCAGGCTTCTCATTGATTTGTCTCCTCGCTAGAATTTTATGGTTGACGGACGGAGCAGTTAAGAACCTGGCCCGCGGGATAAGCTAACTATAGTTCTAAAGGTAATTGGCTGACGCCGAGGCTAATGAACGGTCCGTAAAGTATCACCAGGCCTTTTTAAGCGTCAAGCCTTGGTCCGTCAAAGAAGCGGTGCTGAAGGAGCGGCTCAGCCAGCTGCTCAAAGAATATCAAGCCCGGATGAGAAGATATCTTGGACGCTTCTCATCCGGGCTTAATGATTTCCGAAGAACCACGACGTGCCGCTGGCCGGCGTCACCACCACGCCAGACCTCTACAAGGCGTTAATACTTTTCACGGGAGCGACTGCAAAGAGAGAGATTGACGCTTTGCGCTTATCAGACTGAATTATCGGTAGTGCCCTAGTTTGAAATCCTCTGTGCCACCTTTGTGTTCTCTGTGCCTTTGTGATGGGTGTTTGCCTTAGTTTTCCACCACAGAGCAGAGAACACAGAGGTGGCACAGAAAAAAACTGAAATTAGGGCACTACCGAATTACTTTGCGTTTGGGCTGGACTGCGACATTTAACTGATAGACTTGCGCCGGACTAATCACGTGAAGAAGCAAGTTCTTATTCATGGTCTCATCTATGGCCTCTGTGGCGGGTTACTGATCGCTGCGCTCAAGCTTATTGAATATCGCTTTATCGTGCTGGAACACTCAATCGAGATCTACGGCGCTTTGATTGCGCTGGTCTTCGCAGCAGTGGGCATCTGGCTCGGTCTTAAAGTTACACGGAAAGAGCAGGTCATCGTCGAACGCGAACGGATCGTCGAACGAGAAGTCAGAGTCCCTTCCCTGCCCTCCTTTGCTTTGAACGAACAAAGACTGCAAGAGCTGGCGATCACCAAACGCGAACTGGAAATACTCGGATTGATTGCGCAGGGCATGAGTAACCGCGAGATTGCTGAAAAACTTTTTGTGAGCGAGAACACTGTCAAGACCCACTCCAGCCGCCTGTTCGAAAAACTCAGCGCCCGGCGAAGAACGCAGGCAGTGCAGCGCGGTAAGGAGCTGGGCTTGATTCCTTAGCGGACGTAGTTTCGACGCGTAGCGTCGGTATGAATTTAGCCCGGCCTTTCAAGGCCGGGAAAGAGCGCCGTCGTGATAGCGTCGCATAGCGACGACCTGAGATTGGTGCACAATTCAATCGTCGCTCTGCGACGAGAATCCCTTACCGGCTGATCCCGGCGTTGAAACGCCGGGCTAAACTCATGCCGACGCTATGCGTCGAAGAGATCCGATCAATAGTCCTAAAGTATTATTTCTCGCTCGAAACAGCGAAATCATTCGAAAGTATGACGACACAACCGGCACCTCTCAGGTAGTTTCCTCAGCCGACAACGAAATACTTACTTACAGGAGAGCCATTGCGATGAAAAAGACTGTACTGACTTTCGGACTGATCGGCGGCGCCATCATGGTGGCGATGATGTTTGCCACGCTGCCCTTCATGGACAAGATTGGGTTCGACAAAGGCGCGATCATCGGCTACACCACGATGATCCTTGCGTTCATGCTCGTGTTCTTTGGCATTCGTTCGTATCGCGAAAATGTGAATGACGGCCGCATAACATTCGGTCGCGCTTTCGCCGTGGGAATTCTAATCACCGTGGTCGCTTGTGTTTGCTATGTCATCGCCTGGGAAATCCTCTACTTCAACTTCATGCCGGACTTTCTCGACAAATACTCGAGCTACGTGATTGAGAAAGCACGGTCATCCGGCGCCAGCCAGCAGCTGATCGAAGCAAAGCTGCAAGAGATGAAGAGTTTCAAGGAGATGTATAGCAATCCGCTTATCAACGCTGCGATAACTTTCACTGAGCCCTTCCCTGTCGGTTTGATCATCACCTTGATCTCGGCGGCGATTCTGAGGAAGAAGACAACCGCCACCCTTGGTGACGACGCCCAGGCGGCTCAGGTGCAGGTCCAATAACACAACTCAGACGTTTGCGTCAGAAACACAACTTAGGAGGAATTATGGAACTGGGAGCTTTCTCTGTTAGCTTGGCGGTAAAAGATATCGAGGTCTCGAAGCTCTTTTACGAAAAGCTGGGTTTTATGGTTTTCATGGGAGATCAATCGCAGAATTGGCTAATTATGAAAAATGGCTACCGCGTTATAGGACTCTTTCAAGGCATGTTCGATAAGAATATTCTAACCTTCAACCCGGGCTGGGATAACGACGCTCAGAAGCTGGACTCTTTCACCGACGTCCGCGATCTGCAGCGCCAGCTCAAAGAGAGTGGCGTAGACATGATTACAGAAGCCGACGAAAGCTCTACTGGCCCTGCCAGCTTTATGGTTGCTGATCCAGACGGAAACACGATTCTGGTAGATCAACACGTATAGGGAATCAGGATCGCGTTCGGTAGCGACGGGTCAGTCTGCGGAGCCGGACGTCGATAAACTTTGGGGCGCAAGCCCCAGGGTCACCTTAATCGACTCTCCAATCCTTTATCGCCCTCATCGTCGGCGTTACCCGTTCTTACCGGCGATCTGATTTTGCTGCTGATCCCTGCCCACTGCTTAATTGACAGTGGAGTTATTTCGGGTTCAAAATGCGCGCAACTTCACTCAACAAACCAGCCGAAGAAAGTAGAGGAAAAAACATCATGCCTTCCATCTCTGGATCCTTTTCAGGAAAGATCACTCAGCAGTTTGGACTGCCGCTGAATGATCAGTCCAACCATCTACTCGGCATCGCCGAGGTTAACGGTACACAGAACTCGCCTGATCCGCTTTGGGACAACTCCCAGATTACATACTGGGGCACTAACGATTTGCTTAATGGCGAGGGATCGCAAACCGGTTATTTTAACAATGTCCATCCTGACGGCGGCCGAGACTTTGGAACCTTCGAGGGCAAAGTCTCCACCACAGGCAGCACGATGACCGTCGAAGGCACTTTTAAATTCACCGGTGGTGATGGTAGATACCATGGCCTCACCGGCGGTGGCACCTTTAAGACCGTGACAAAATCAGAGACCGAGTTGGAAGCTACCTGGAATGGCGCTTACGAATTAGCTAAAGCGCAGGCCGGCTAACCACGAATAAAGCTCTGAGATTTCTTAAAAGGCGCAACGCCGATTAGTCCGCGTAGCGGACGATTGACAATAGCCCAGTGCTTTAGCGCTGGGGTGCCGGGGGTTAAGAGTTTAAAGTCCGGGTAGCGGACGACTGAAATCAAAGAATATCAGCCGTCCGTTTCACGGACTCCGATCTTGTTGTGACGATCGATCCCACCGATGAATCGGTGGCTAATCATCCGGCGTTGGATTGCTCTCGCTGCGCCGCATGAATCTGATGTCAACCCACTTTTGTCTAAACCTGTGACTCGCCCCTCTCGAGACGCATCTCGGCTGTGCGGAGCAACAATCAACGGACGCGCAATCCAGCTCTAACTACCCACCGCTCACCCCGGAATAGTGGCCCTTTGGACGCCGCTTTTACGCGTTAACAATTTAGGAAATCCAAAAACTGTTGCCAGGCGGTCGAAGGTCAATCAAGTTCACTTCAAACTTGAATCCATCGAAAAGCCATAAAAATTGAAGGAAGGAAATGAAACATGAGCGCAATCGCAAAGAACATTCAGTCAAACGTTGAACAGAAGGAAGTCTCCGGCCATCGTCGGGCTGAAGCATTGGCTAATCGCATCGAGGAAGGGGCCGCGCTGTTAGCCGCCTTTGCCGAACAACTCTCGGACGCCGAATGGGCCATGCCGGTTTCCGCTACCGATCGTCGCCCGCTTGGCGTAATCGTGCATCACGTGGCCAGCGTCTATCCCATTGAGGTCGACGTCGCGCGAGCGATTGCCGGCGGCAACGCCGTTACGAACGTAACCTGGGAAGCTGTCGCAGACATGAATGCCAAACATTCCCTCGAGCAGTCGGCAACGAGCAAGGCTGAGACGCTGGAAGTATTGCGACGGAATAGTCGTGAAGCCGCCGCTGCGGTGCGCACTTTTACAGATGCCGAATTAGACCAGGCGGCCCCGTTCTCGCTGAGCTTCGGCGCGCCGGTCACCGCACAGTTCGTCATCGAGGACCATGCGTTGCGACACAGTTGGCATCACCTCGCCCGCATGCGCAAGGCTGTAGGTCGATAACGCGGGGCGACAAGTACTCGCCAGGTGCGCGAGCAGTTCATCCTTCCAGGTCCTGGCCAAAGCACAGGCGATAACCGTTGCAGTCTTCCACGTCGAAGTCGCGGCAACCGTAGGGCTGGTTACAAATCGCGCGTGTAATGTTCACGCCCTTTAATTTGAACTCAGTATTAAGCGCGTCCGCGTCTTCAATCCAAATATAGGCGTCCCAGGCTTCTCCCTCTGGATCGACAATGCGATTGGGTCGCATGACCCCGGTCTTTTCAAGCTGGGCCAACATGATGACAATGCCATTGCGTTTTACCATGCAGAAGGTTGGCGGTTCGTTCCAGAACCGTTCGTAATGAAATCCGAGCTTGTCGCGATAATAATTGGCAGTGGTCACGACGTCATCAACGATGAAATACGGCGCAATACTCCAGCGCGCCAGCACATTATTGCCCATGGTTTTTGCCCTCTTATTACGTTCTCGTTCTCGTTGGAAATCTTTGGATTCCTAATATTACCTCTATTGGTTCGCTCGCGGCATGTCGCGTCCACTGCTGAATGCCAGTAGTTACTTCCCTTGACTCACTGAGAACGGCGTCAACTTTGTTCTCTCTCTACATCCTGTTTCTTCCTCCCCATTTGGGGGAGGGTTAGGGTGGGGGTTTTAGGCGCATTTAGTCCCTCTCCCTTCCCCTCTCCCATCGGGAGAGGAGATCCTTCCTAACTAGCCAACCAAGCTACTCTTCCTCTGATTCATCACTCGCCTCGTGACCACTTGTTGTTTTTGGACCCTGGACGTTTGGACGTAGGCCGATAGTAATTCGCCTCCGTCACTAGAAACCTCTCTTCACGGGTCGCACACTCAGCCTCAAATTTGCATAATCACTTTGAAACCATTGAGCGGGTCCCGATTTCTTTGCCATGGCGAACCTAAAAGCGCGGTATCTCTTACTGATCATCTTTGTGACTGCAGCATTCGCTGCCGGAGCGTGGGCACTAACTCGCTTCACTCATGAAGGTCCATCCTCTGTTGAATCTTCAAAGGCAGCCGCACCACCGGCTTCAGATCCCGATTTGTGGGCGCGGAGCATGGAAAAGGTCAAGGAGGACCGCGGTGGGACCGGAAACGTAGCAATCGAAATCCCGGCACAGCTCCGCCACTACGATGAGCGGCGTTGGTTCCTGGCGACGCAAGTTGCCGCGGTCAAAAAATTCAAGCTGCAGCCGGTGCAGGATTTTGTGGATCTCGCGGCGATGATTCAGCGCGGCGAAATAATTCCCCTCCCGGCCGTCACCGATACCTACATTCTTTTCGGCGTCGGAGCCAGGGTGGACGGTGACGCGTTCACCAGATATGTCGCCGATCAGAACCTCCAACTTAACGATGAAGCCGGACTGCGTGCGGCATACGCCCGGGTTGAAACTGAGCACGCGAAACTGCAAAAGGAGATTTCTGATTTGCAGGCCCAGTTGCGGTCGCTGAAAAACGATACAGACAAAAAACAAGACGAACTGGAAAATGAACTCAGCGCGCGACTGCAGGAGTTGAAATCAAACGAGGCAGACCAGGCGCTAATTAGTCAATACTACGGGCACCCCTCTGGCTCGCCGGAGAGTGGGCCGAAACTGTGGCGCGATTACGATTCGTTACAGGCGCTGGCAAGGGATTTCGGCGGACGTTCTTTCAATCTCGATGACTCATCTGACCGCCAGACTTTGAAAGTCTATCTGCTTAGCTCACTAAGACCGCAGGCGCTGAAGGTACTTGAGGAGATAGCAAAACGCTACCACGATAACTTTGCTCGTCCGCTCCCGGTCAGCTCCTTGATTCGACCGGAACAATATCAGCGCGCCTTACGCAGAGTTAACCGCTATGCTGTGCTGATCGATACGCCGCCACACTCCACCGGGCTGGCGTTCGATATCGATTATCGTTACCTGAGTAATGCCGAACAGAATTTCGTGATGAAGGAGCTGGCGCGCCTGAAGGACGAGGGCCGGATTGAAGTCATTCGCGAACGCGGCGCCAATTACCACGTCTTTGCTTTTATCGACGGACACCGTCCCAGCGACGACCTAATCACCGCCTCATTAGACGAAGTCGGTCCGCCCGCGAAGCAAACAAACGACGACGACGAGAAGGCGCAATCGCAGCAGAAGTCTGCGCGAGTTGCGACCAAATCGCGAGCCGCGAGGAACAGCAGGCGGAACGCTAAAGCGACGCGCATAACGTCCAAAGCAAAAGCGAAGAAGCGTCGGTGATTTTGGTTCTCAGTCCGCGGAGCGGACGATGGCATAAAGCCTGGGGTGAAGCGCAGCGAAACCCCAGGATCGTCAACACCGATAGGTTATAGAGCCCGCGAAGCGGCCGATAGCGGTTAGATTGCAAAACATCAATCGTGTTGATTCGACTGTCGGCCGCTCCGCGGACTAACACCGCTGGAGCAGAAGGAGAAACATTTCGGTGGACAAGCTTGCCGTTATCGATTCTCTCTTCGGCGTCCCACGGGCGCTGATCGGGGTTGTTCACCTTCACGCTTTGCCAGGCACTCCCAAAGGCAAGCTCGACATAACAGCCATCACGTCGATCGCTGTTGAAGACGCTCGTCAATACGAGGAGGCGGGATTCCACGGCGTGATGATCGAGAACACGCATGATCGCCCCTACCTGAAAGCCAATATCGGTCCTGAGATCACCGCCGCGATGGCCGTCATCGGCGCAGAAGTACGACGGGCAACTTCCCTGCCCCTTGGCGTCCAGGTGCTCGCCGGCGCCAACTCGAGCGCTTTAGCGGTTGCACTCACCTGCGCCGCGAGCTTTGTGCGTGTTGAGGGCTACGTGTTTGCACACGTAGCTGATGAAGGACTGATCGAAGCAAGTGCGGGTGCTTTGCTGCGTTATCGACGTGCGATTGGCGCAGATCATATCCGCGTTTTTGCCGACGTGAAGAAGAAGCACTCAGCGCACGCGCTCACTACAGATATTGATATCGCTGAAACAGCAAAGGCTGCAGAGTTTTTTCTCGTCGACGGCGTGATCGTAACCGGCGTGGCCACGGGCCAGCCTGCGGAACCCGACGAAGTGAATTCTGTTGCACGCGCAGTCTCCGTGCCGACCATAATCGGCTCCGGAATCACGAGCGAAAACCTCGCCCGTTATGGGGCTGCAGACGCGTTCATCGTAGGATCTTCAATAAAGCAGGACGGCCTCTGGTCAAACCCAATCGATCCTGATCGCGCCCGTGCCTTAGTCCGCGCCTTCCGCGATCTCTTTGGAGTGCGCTGACCTATCAGCGCTTTAGTCGTCTGCGACCTGTCGCAGACGTCGGCGAGATTACCAGTCGCGAATGCTCTTCCACCGTTTCATGCCGGTCTTCGGTAGCCCTGATTCTCTCTGTGCCACCTTTGTGCCCTCTGTGTCTCAGTGGTGAATTTACTGGACAAACATCACCACGGAGGCACAGAGAGCACAGAGGACGCACAGAGTTTTCAAGCCGGGACTAACACAGACCACCGGCTCGCTATCACTCACTTCGTCTCGCTCGTCAACAGCATCACGCCCGACGCGTCTCGCACCAGAACGTTCGCACCTAACAGCACCGGCATCGCTCAGGTTCCGCTCTTCGCAACTTCGTACCGTCGCTCAACCGCAAAATTCGGCTGACGTCTCTTCGCGACAATAAGCTCACAGCCATTCGTCAGGAGAATTATGTGCTCCGGCGTCGACAACAAAGACGCGTGCTCTCCTTCGCGTCCGTCAGTCGCCCACTTTAAGGCGCCACCCCGGGCTGGAACTTGCCAACGCTTTCAGCGTTATTCATCGCCTACCGCCGCGGCCCGTGATCCTGGGGTTTCACTGCGCTCCACCCCGGTCGACCAGCATTCTAAGTAATCGCGGATACTTTATGTCTCTCGAAAACTATCGGTAGCTCGAACGAGCGCATCGATGATGCCAGGCTCGATGGAAGCATGACCGGCGTCGAGAATGATCTCGAATCGCGCTTCCGGCCAGGCCCGATGCAAATCCCAGGCATTGGTCATAGGACAAATAATGTCGTACCGGCCCTGCACGATCACTCCAGGTATGTGTCGAATCCTATCGACCTGTTCAATCAAGTAATTGTCAGTCTCAAAGAAGCAATTGTTCATGAAGTAATGACATTCGATTCGCGCCAGCGCGATTGCGGTTTCCGGTTCACTGAAGTCGTCGATCAGCTTCTGATCCGGAATCAGTTTCAACGCACTCGATTCCCAGATGGACCAAGCATGCGCGGCTGCTTCACGCACTGATTCGTTCTCGTCAGTTAAGAGTCGATAGTAGGCACGAATCATGTCATGTCGTTCAGGTTCAGGAACGAGTCGAACAAAATCTTCCCAACCGTCGGGAAAGATCGCGCTCGCGCCCTGGCTGTCTTCATAAAACCATCGCGTCTCATTTTCGCGGCCGAGATAGATCCCGCGTAGTACCAAACCGGTCACTCTTTCAGGATGCGTCTCGGAGTAAGCAAGTGCCAGCGTGCTGCCCCAGGAGCCGCCAAACACCAACCACTGCTCTATTCCAAGATGCTCGCGTATCTGCTCGATATCGGCGACGAGGTGCCAGGTAGTGTTGTCTTCAAGAGAGGCGTGAGGAGTGCTTTTTCCTGAGCCACGCTGGTCAAAAAGAATTATGCGGTAAGCCGCAGGGTCAAAGAAGCGTCGATAGTCCGGGACCAAACCCGCGCCTGGTCCACCGTGGAGAAAGACGACGGGCTTGCCTGCTGCATTGCCGCACTGCTCGTAGTAGAGTTCATGAACGGGAGAAACCTGCAAACGTCCAGTGTCGAAAGGCTCAATCTCAGGGTACAGAGTTCTAAGTTCGCTCATGTTGATTCTCTCCGGTTGTGGATTGACAACGGGCAATCGTAAACGCAACTAGTCCAACGTCCAACGTCCAATGTCCAATGTCTAACGTCCGCGAGCGAGACGGGCGTCCAAGCAGGTCACTTGAAAGTCTCCGAAGCGGACCTTGGACATTGGACGTTGGACAGTATCGATAGCCGTCAGCCCATGCGATGCTGTTGCTGCGTTTCGACGAGCTCGCGGATGTGCCGCGGAATGTCTTCGACGGTTTCGGGCCACCGGAGATAGGCGGCGAGCTCGCCGTTCGAGCCCGCGAGCAGCCACTGCGACGTCGTGCTCTGCCCCGATGGCGAAGCGACGCGCAGCTCGATGTATCGCTTGCTGTCGGGGTGGGCGGGCGATGGCGCACAGCGGACCACCGCGCGGCGGTCGGCGTGGACGAACGTGTGGTCGATCGGTCCGAACTCGCCCGTAACGGGCAGGCGATCGATCCGCGCCGCCAGCTCGTGTACCGCCGTAGCGACCGCTGGATCCGCGGTGACCCCAAACACCGGATCGACGAGCGGAACGCGGAGTGCGATTGCGAGATCGCGGCCGCAGCACGCGATCCAGCGCGCATCGGATTCGAGCAGCTCGTTGCGCCCGTATGTGGGATCCGCCTCGGCGATCGC
>DASZDU010000031.1:0-2755 GCA_035941655.1 Pyrinomonadaceae bacterium
GCGAGGCCAGTCGGCAGAATCCGGCCCGACCGGTCCGATGTCATTTGGTCCTCCTTCACCCGAAGCCCATACGCGCACAACCCGAATGCCTGCTTGCGACGCCTGCCGCAGTGTCTCCGGCATGCGCGCGCGATCTTCGTCGCGATACATCACCGAAACATTCGCGCCAACGAAGCGAAACGGCTTACCGGCAATCACAAATTGGCTGCCGCGTGTGCGCACAAACGCATCGGCCCCCAAACTGTCAGACGGATGATTGCGATCACGAAACAACAAAAACGCCGCGCTCACTACAATTGCGAGCGCGGCGATAACAAGAACTTTCTTTAGCATCAAGCGAAGTCGGATTGGTTCGGCCTAACGTGGATTCGTCAATTTGATGAAGCCCATAATCGCGCAGAAGGCCGCCAGGATAATGAAAAGATTGAAGAACGCTACCATACTCGCCGCGAATCCTGTGTCATTGCTTATCGCCCCGAAACCGATGGCGAGGATTTGAATGTGAAACAGGAGCAGGCAGACAGCAGCGAACGAAAACCACCTCGCTGACGGCCCAAAGGCACGTGCTCGAGCGAAGCCGAGCACGGCAGCTACCAACGATGCAACAGCGCCGGCCAGAAACATGCCGAGGAAGACCGGCAGGAAGTACGTGGGCTTGGTAAAGGTAGTATCCACCTGTGCAAGCAGTAGCATGGAAGCGATGAACATTCGTTTCTCCTGAAAAGTTTGATAGTGTTTCGGACAAACTAAGCGCCGTTTGGGCACGCGGTGAGCCGCTATTGTGCACAAACGGCGTCAATTTATGTTCCGGCAATAAACTACAGTGAAGCCAAATCGGCTCTGTCGGCAAACCAGATTCAACGCTGCGGAACAAAGATGTAGCACTGAAGCTATTGCGTAATGTGGATCTCTTCCTCCTGATTCACATGACCCAGGAAGTAGACCAACCCACATACGAAAGCAACGGCTGCCAGGCCCAGAGCAATCCACCCATAAGAGTGACCACCCGAGGCGTCGGTGAAAGTCACGAACCTGTAAAAGTAGTAGATCGCACCAATTGCTGCAGCTAAACCCACCAGCGCTGCCAACAACTCTTTTATTTTCATTGTACCCTCCGGCTATTGAGTCGCTATGAAGGTTTATTGGAAAAAGCCGAATACGGATAATGTGCTCAGCATGTTAACGCCGCACATCGCGGAACGCAAGTTTCAATAGTTATGCCAACGGCTTGAAATGGCCACAACTACAGCCCAAACCAGTGCAGCAAAACTCGTAATTGGCTCCCTGCCAATAATTCAGAACTAGTTGTCATGATACTGAACAGCGACCGTTGCCTGAGACTCTGCTTTTTGCTCGGGAGTCAAAGTAATTAGCAGTACTTCAGTCGGCTTATCTGCAAAAATACTTTTTACGCCCTCGCCTTTAAGAATTAGCTTCAGCCCGTCCGGCTGCACCATCTTGTTAGTTTTAAGAAAATCATCGGGCGCTGCGCTGAACTCCGTTTCTCCTGGTTTCCTGGTGCCTACAGTGGTAACTGCGTAGTAAAGGAGCGACTTTAGATCGCCAGTTTTCGGGGCCTCGCCTGGGGACTTCTCAACGATAACGTCGACAGCGTATTCATTCATCGCGGGCTGGTCAGCTGCCATATACATACTCCAACGATACTCCAGCTGACCTTCTTTCGATTGCTCAAGATACCATTCCCACTTGCGGGCAGTGTTGAAGGCAAACAGGATTTCTGCTTCAGCTTTGGCAAGCGTCACTACGACCTGTCCGACCGAAGGATTAGGGTTGTTTGTGGTTGCTGAAACCGGCGATTGAGTGGGTAACGTGGCGATGGCCGGCTGTGTTTGAATTTTCGAATCCTCACCTGATGACAGAAAAACAATCAGAGCCACAATCGCGATTAAGGCCGCAGCGATCGGAATTGCAATTTTTGCCAGGCTCCACTTGGTGGAACTTCCAGTTCCCGTTCCCTTGTTCGTCCCGTCTCCAGTTCCGGTGCGCGCCCCTCCCAGCGGCGGAGCGTCTCCGCAAATCTTTTCCAATACCCTGACAAGTTGTTGCACATCGTAGTCCCAACGTGTATCGGTAATTTCGAGAGCATTACGCCGCACTAATGCCGCAAGTGAGGCGGGTAATTCCTCGGCTTCCGGCATCTTGGCCCCTTCCACTAGAACCGGAATGACGCGGATCTCGCGCTTCAGCGCTTCGGCAATCTCAAGGGCCACGAAGTCGTTGGGATTATCCAGCCGTCGCTTGCCGGTTTTAGGGTCAGTAATATCAAGCCATTGATTACCAATCAGCACAATCAGCGCGCCACACTTGCCAACCTCACTGTTGATTGCCTCCGCGAAATCCGTGCCCACCTCGATAGTGTGTATGTCCATGAAGACACGCCCCGGAAATCGCGAGCTCAACTCCCGCTCCAGGCGCCCCGCGTGTCCAGACGTGTCGGCCCGGCGGTAGTTGATAAAGATATCGGTAAGTTGTTTATCGGGGCTCATGATTGGCTCTCCTGTGAGTGGGGTAAAGGGCAAAGAATGGAACAACTAATTCAACCCTGAACGGTAGCCACGGGTTTAAAGACCCTACTCGAAGCCGCCTTGCTCAAAAAAGGGACCTCAACTGTGTTAGAACCGGAAGCGGTAGCTATCGGCCGGCTGTTCGACCTTCGAGATTGAGCAAATCATGCGAGCCTGAAAGCGTCACGTCAAGCCAAATTTAGTGTTACGCAAGCTGCAGTTGTTTCTGT
>DASZDU010000032.1:0-6908 GCA_035941655.1 Pyrinomonadaceae bacterium
TAAAGGGTCAAGGGGAAAGGGCAAAGGGAAATTGGCAAGCTTGTCTCTGCCGATTCCCCTTTACCCCTTCCCCTTTTCCCGTTTATTACTTTCTCGCCGCCGGCGTAATCATGACCTTGATTCGCTCGCCAGCGCGCAACAGTTCAACCTCATACTGCTCACCCGCCTACATTTCTCCGAGCGCGTAAGTGTAATCGTATACGTTGCGTATCTCGCGACCTGCCAGCTTCACAATTTTATCTCCCGCTTTGAGGCCGGCCGCAGCTGCGGGCGAATCGTCGCGCACGCCGTCAAGCAATAGTCCGTCATTTGAATCCGCGTAATTTGGAATGGTGCCGAGGTAGACGCGGAACCCGGTGGAACGCCCGGTCGATGCACTCTTGGCCACTGAATACACGAGGCGCTTGTCGCCGCTATCAAGATCTCGAACGATACGCCTTACAAGGCCGAGTATGCGTGCCTCGTCAGTGTAATTGATCTTGTCAGCGGTGTCGGAAGGCTTGTGATAATCCTCATGCGTGCCGGTCCAGAAGAAGAGAACAGGAACCTGCTTCGCATAAAACGATGAATGATCGCTGGGACCGAAGCCATCTTCATTGAGCGCGAGCTGAAATTGTTTGGCCGGCTCGCTGGTAACGATCGGGCGACCGTTAGCGGCAACCACCAAGGGATAGCCGTTGGGCCGTGAATCAGATCCGGCGTTAGCTGTGACAGTAATACCTTGTGCCACATTCTGCGCTTCGACTATTGATCGCCATTCCTTCGCCGTGCCTATGCCGCCGACAATCAACTTGTTGTCTTTCATGCGTCCAATCATGTCCATGTTGATCATGGCCACCGTGTCGCTAAGGGGCACGATTGGATGATTGACGTAGTAATTCGAACCGATCAGTCCCTCCTCTTCGCCGCTAAACGCCATGAACACGATCGTTCGTCGCGGCCTGAAATCTGCCGAAGCGAACAAGCGAGCCAGCTCCAGAACACCGGCGACGCCCGAAGCATTATCGTCAGCACCGTGATGTATCTCTCCCTCGCGCGGTGCGAGACTACCTTCGCCGCCCAGGCCGAGATGATCATAATGCGCGCCAATCACGATCACTTCCTTCTTAAGCGTTGGATCGGAGCCATCGAGAATACCGACGACGTTGGCAGGCTGGACTTCCCGGCGGACGACGTCTGTTGAAAGTGTTATGAGGACCGTGTGCAGCGGCAGAGTAACAGTCTGATCCTCATTTTTCTGCGGTTGTTTAGTTCGTAATCGTTGCTCGACATTGGTTAACAACGACGAATTGGCGGACAGCAACTGCGCCGCCGCTTGTCTTGAAACAGCAATCACAGGAAGCCCGGCATCGCCGGAAGCGCTATCGTAATGAAGCTTCGAAAGTCGATCGTCTTTGAAGTTGTTTTCGCTCGCGATAACTACAAGCGCTTTTGCTCCAGCATTGCGAGCGGCGATGGCCTTCCACCTGATATGCTCGTAGCGTCCAAACTGACCGTGGGGATTGTCGCCATCAGGTGTGCCGGAAAAAGCGATGGCAATTTTCCCGCTGGCGTTAGCACCGGCGTAATCGTCGTGTTGCAACTCACTAACCGTCAGACCATATCCCACCAGCACGGCGGGAGTATTTTCTATCCGTCCCGCCGCCGAAAACCCAAGCGGCATCCAGTCTTTTTCCAAAGCCAAAGTTGACGAAACATCTCTCTGGCGCGGCGCCGCCGTGGGCCCGGGATTGGCCACTAATTTGAACTGTAACTCGTTACGTTTTCCTAACTCGACGCCGGCTACGAATGGGAAGTGTTGCAAATAGCGACGCGGTGAGTCGGCTTCCAAAATCGACATGCCGGGCGTGTCGTAACCGATGCTGCGGCGCAGACCGTAACGAGCAAACTCCCGAGCGATGTATTCTGCAGCCAGGTTGGCACCGGAACTTCCGGTTCGGCGTCCCTCCAACTTATCTGAAGACAGATACTCGATGTGCGCGCGCAATCGCTCGACGCTGGGGGTCAACTGCGAAGAACTTTGCTGACCAACAACCGCGAGCGAGATCGCAGCTATTAACGCTACCAGGAAGAGCCGACGATAAAAGATTTGGATTTTCATACTAACAATCCTCTCAGGTCATTTCGGGAAAATGAATAACGGCTCTTCTCTGTGCATCCTCTGTGTTCTCTGTGCCTCCATGGTGAGTATCCCTCTTAAATAAATCCACCACAGAGGCACAGAGAACACAGAGATCGCACAGAGACATCGCCTTCAGTCATTCAATCCAATCTGCGATGAACACATTCGTATCGCCGCGCGTTTTCGCGTTGCGGTTGGAGGCGAACACCAGTTTCTTGCCATCCGGAGAGAACATCGGAAAGCCGTCGAAGGTCTCGTTGAATGTGATGCGCTCGAGGCCGCTGCCGTCAACATTAATTTTGTAAAGATCGAAATTGCGGCCTTTGGGATCGTCCATGTTGGAAGCGAAAATGATTCGCTTGCCGTCTGGGAAGAAGTATGGAGCGAAATTAGCTTTGCCGTTCTGAGTAACCTGGCGCTTATTAGATCCGTCTGCGTTCATCACCCAGATTTCCAAGGTCGTTGGCCGAATCAGGTTTTGTTTGAGTAGACCGACGTAGTCTGCTTTTTCTTTTTCGGTCTGCGGGTGATAGGCGCGGTAGACGATCTGCTTGCCGTCGTATGACCAGAAAGGCCCGCCGTCGTAACCCAGTTCATTCGTCAGCCGGCGCACGTGCCTGCCGCTGCCGTCCATTGTGTAGATGTCCAGATCACCATCGCGCATTGAAGTGAAAACGAGTTTGCCGTCACGCGAAATGGTTGTCTCGGCATCGTAGCCGGGTGTCTTTGTTAACTGTCTTAGATCTGAACCATCCGGGCGCGCCGTGAAAATATCAAACGCCGCATAGACCGCCCAGACGTAACCCTGCGAGAAGTCGGGTGTTGGTGGACACTCCTTTGCGCCCAGATGGGTGGAAGAGTAAAGCACTCGACGACCACTGGGAAAGAAGTAGGAACAAGTGGTGCGGCCGTCACCGTTTGAGATCATGCGCACGCCCGTGCCGTCGACGTCCATCGAATAGATCTGATCACACTGCCGGCCATCGCGCTTCGACTGGAAGATCAACCGCTTGCCGTCGGCAGAAAAATACGCCTCGGCATTCTCACCAGCGAAAGAAAGTTGTTTGATATTCCTCAGATGTTTCTCTTCCGGCAAGCGTAGTCTTTCGTTTGCAAGTGAGCTGTCAGGTCTTCCCTGAACAGACAAAAGAAGAGTGGTGATCAGCACTGCAAGAATTAGTTTCACTGTTGTTTTGTGCTTCTGTTACCGAGTTTATGCGGAGTGAAGTCAGTACCACCACGCGGTAGCGAGTGGGTTAGCTTTCGAACCGATTACCCACCACCCGCTACCGCGTGGTGGCACTGACCTGATCGCCGAGGGCACTGACATCAGATTAAACCGCCAGAGCTTCCGCGATCAGCCGCGCTTGCTCAGCCTGATGAATTGAGTATGAGCCGGTTGCCGGGCTCGCCGATGCGGCACGGCCGACATAGATTGGTCGGTCGCAAGCAGGCAACAGATTCTCCAGCCGTTGTTCCACGAAACTCCAACCGCCCATGTTTTTCGGTTCTTCCTGTGCCCAGACCAGTTGCCGCGCCTTTGAATACCGGGCGAGCACCTCGCGTAGACGCGCCTGCGGAAAGGGATAAAACTGCTCCATTCTTACGATTGCGACCTTATCGATGCCGTCCTTCTTGCGCGCTTCAACCAGGTCGTAATAGACCTTGCCGCTGCAAAGAACCAGCCGTTCAACTGATTCCGGATCGGTGATTTCAACGTCGTCAATTATCGGCGTAAAGCCGCCGCTGGTGAAATCGTCCAGTGTCGATGCGGCGGCCGGAAGCCGCAGCAAACTCTTCGGTGTAATTACAACCAGCGGTCGTTCCATACCTGGTCTAACCTGTCTGCGCAATAGATGAAAATACTGCGCCGGCGTGGTGGGATAACAGACCTGCAGATTGTTTTCCGCGCACAACTGGAGAAAACGTTCCAGGCGCGCGCTCGAATGTTCCGGGCCCTGTCCTTCATATCCGTGTGGCAGCAGCAATGTGAGACGCGAGGTTTGCCGCCACTTGTCTTCCGAAGCAGCGATGTACTGATCGATGATTGTTTGCGCGCCGTTGACGAAGTCGCCAAACTGCGCTTCCCACAACACCAGCGCTTCACGCGCGACCACAGTGTAGCCATACTCAAAACCCAGCACGCCTTCCTCGGAAAGCGAACTGTCAAAAACTTCAAAGCGCGCTTCCGGCCTGGAGTCAGATCGTAGTTCAGATAGCGGTGTCCACGATTTGCCGGTTTGCGTGTCATACAAAACCGCGTGCCGCTGACTAAAAGTGCCCCGTCCTGAGTCCTGGCCACTCAAACGGACGCGGCTGCCGTCGATGACTAACGAACCAAAAGCGACTGCTTCCGCGAAAGCCCAGTCAATGGGCAACTCTCCTGAACCCATCTTCGCACGGCGCGCCAGTTGGCCGACCATCTTCGGATTGACGTTGAAGCCTTCCGGCACAACTGCGATTTTGTGAGCGATCGATTTGATCACCTCGGCAGCTATCGCGGTCTCAACCACTGGAGAACCATCGAGCTCCTCGACCGTCACAATGGTCTTCGGGGTCTCCTGCTTCGGAGCAACCTGCTTCGCTCGCGCGAGCGCGTCCTCGTAACGGCGAATTCGCTCAGCCAGCAACTCCTCCACGCCCGCTTCGGTGATCACTCCTTCCTTGATTAGTCGTCGTGAATAAACCGTGCGCACGCCGGGGTGCGCCTTCACGCGCGCGTACATTAGCGGTTGCGTGTAGCTCGGCTCGTCAGTTTCGTTGTGGCCCAGCTTTCTAAAACCGACGAGATCGAGCACAACGTCTTTGTTAAACTCCTGACGGTAATCAAGCGCGATATGCAACGCGCGATACGCGGCTTCCGGGTCGTCTCCGTTGATATGAAAAATCGGCAACTGCGTCATGCGGGCCACGTCGGTTGAATAGATAGTTGAACGTCCCGCTTCGGGTGAAGTTGTAAATCCAATTTGATTATTGATGATGATGTGGATTGTGCCGCCGGTGCGATAGCCGCGCAGACTGGCGAGGTTCAGCGTCTCCATTACGATGCCTTGTCCGGCAAACGCCGCGTCGCCGTGAAGCAATACCGGCAAAGCCCGATCGATGACTTCCTCGCGAGGCAAGCCGACGCGGTCCTTCAGGTCATCCTGTTTGGCCCGTACCATTCCCTCAACCACCGGGTCAACCGCTTCCAGGTGACTGGGATTGGGCGACAACGTCAACTTAACCTTTTTGCCGTTCGCTGCTTCGCGCTCACCTTCGGCTCCCTGATGGTATTTAACGTCGCCTTCGTCGGCAGGAAACGAGGGGTGAACCGAGCCTTCGAAGGAGGCGAAGATTCGTTCACAGAAATGTCCGATAACATTCGCGAGCACGTTCAGCCGCCCGCGGTGCGCCATTCCCAGCGTGATGTCTTCGACGCCACGCTGCGCGCCGCCTTCAATCAGCTGGTCGAGCAGCGGGATGATCGTTTCGCAACCCTCCAGCGAAAATCGCTTTTGTCCGAGATACTTGGTATGCAGAAATCTCTCAAACTGTTCCGCGGAGATGAGTTTCCATAACAACTGTTTCTTGATCTCGGCGGGTATGGGCTCAGGTTCGACAAACTCACGGCGTATCTGATCGCGAATCCACAGTTTTTCTTCCTTGCTTTGGATGTGTCGATATTCGATGCCGACCTTGCCGCAATAAGCCCGCTGAAGAATGTCGAGAATTTCGCGCAGCGTGGCGCTGTCAGTCCCCGCCAATCCGTCTGTTATGAATTCGCGGTCGAGGTCCCAAATAGTGAGCCCGTAGGTTCCGATATCCAACTCCGGATGGTAGAGCACCGGCATCGCGTGCAGCGGATCGATATCAGCGATCAGGTGGCCGCGCACGCGATAGGCATTGATCAGCTCGATGACCTTAGCTTCTTTAGTAGCCTGTTCGCGTGTTTTGTCGCCGGGCAGAAAAGCAGGGTTGCGATCAATGTTCCACCGGAAGGGAACATGAGCGATCCCCAGGTCGACAAACACGTCATCGTAAAATCTGTCTTTGCCGATCAGCAGTTCGTGGACGCGCGCGAGAAATGCGCCTGACTCAGCGCCCTGCACGATGCGGTGATCGTAAGTGCTGCTAATCGTAATCGCTTTGCTGATGCCGAGCTGTGACAGAGCTTCAGGCGCCATGGCCTGATACTCCGCCGGATACTCGATTGCTCCGGTGGCGATAATAAGCGATTGTCCCGCCATCAAACGCGGAGTTGAAGCGACCGTGCCGATGGTTCCCGGGTTGGTGAGTGAGATAGTCGTTCCCTGGAAGTCTGCAATCTGAAGTTTGCCTTCACGAGCACGCTTGACGACGTCGTCGTAAGCCTCGAGAAACTGCGAGAAGCGCAGCTTGTTTGCATTCTTAATGTTTGGAACCAACAGCGTTCGCGTACCGTCTTTTTTCTGAAGATCGATAGCTATGCCGAGGTTGATATTAGGTCTGCGCACGCGCACTGGATTTCCGTCAACGTGGTCGAACCCATCGTTGAGTTGTGGAAATTCGTCAAGCGCGCGCAGCAGTGCCCAGGCGATCAAGTGTGTGTAAGAAGCCTTGCCACGATCGTTTTCTTGTAAATGTTTGTTGATGATGCGGCGGTTTTCGTCCAGGAGTTTTACGGGAATACGTCGTTGTGAAGTAGCCGTCGGAACCGCAAGACTTGCCTCCATGTTCTCAACGATCTTAAGCGCGCCTCCACGAATCGGGACTGATTCGACTGACTCACTCGGTGCTGCTGGGGACTGCTTTGTTGCTGGTGGAG
>DASZDU010000033.1:0-36286 GCA_035941655.1 Pyrinomonadaceae bacterium
ATTGAAGGCGATCAGGAAATACTCGTCCATGTTGTGGCTGGTCTGGATGAACTTCGACAAAGCCTCGCGCGCGCGGCTGATCTTGTCGCCGCTCATTGAGCCCGAAACATCAAAAATCACGCCCACGGAAACGGGCGCGTCATCGTCGCTGAAGAAGGTTATTTCCTGCGGCTTCTTTTCATCGAGCACTGTAAAAGCAGATTTCCCTAACCCCGAAACAAATCGCCCGTAAGTGTCAGTTACCGTAACCGTAAAGGTGATCAAATCAGTATTGGTAATGACCGGATTGGTGCTGGTGAGTTCATCTTGAAGTTTCTGCGTGGGAGCTGGTTCAGCGGCGGGCGGCGTGGGTGTGGCAGTTGCTTCGCTACTCGGTTTAGCCGGCTTGGAATTAGGATCCTGAGGGGTTTTGTCCTGCGCGCGTGTAACTGGGTGCGAAACGACAAACAGGATGGCGAGACAACAAATAGCAGCGATACTAAAGGCGCGTACAGGTAAATCCATGTGACCCTCGCGTTCCTCGCAAGCGTTACTTCGTCAGAACCGTCTGGCTATGCAAATCTCAGATAGGACTGCAAACACAGATGCTGAATTCAGAAGCTGTGATGTCCGGAGACCTGAAGTTTTTCTTAGTCTAACTGGGGTCGCTAACGTGGGGAAACCGGCCGCGCTACTTCCAATCAAGTCTGTGATTAACTGCGCTTCATTGTAGGACAGGTGTCGGGCGCGGTAAAGCGAAAAGGCTGACTTGTCCGGGCCGCAGTGAATGCCTCTCTAATAGCAGCCTGTTCTACATTGTTGAAGTTATTTGCGTTCATAAGAACTCTGACTGCCTGTCCTTTGGGCCAATGTGCGCAGTGGGTCCGCTCAGGGCATCTTGGCCGGTAGCAGTCAGTTTGCGCGGAACCAACAAGCAACCTCACCCAAATTGTAATTAGGAAAAACAAACCCAGAGCGAGGACTGGTATGACGAGCCGCATTTTCATCGTTGCTTCTTCTTACGAGGGAGTAGTTAACAGAGTACGCACGGCGTTCACGAAGTCCATTTCATTCCTACCGGCCTGAGACTTGAACTGCGGAAGCTCGTCCAGAGGAAACACTTTATTCCCCCGTAATTCGTAAGCGGTCAGAATATGGAACGCTTACTCTTGATTTCCGCGCATCAAGAAAAATAGGTAACGTCGACCGACCAGCGGCATATTTTCCTTGTCAACGCTATACCAGTGTATGTGTCCCGATTGAAACTTTACCCTTCCGCCTTCCCTCTCAACATCAATTAGGCAACTGGAAGCGAGGGCAGAGTTGGATCTAAAGAGTTGACTTTGGTTGTATTCTCTGCGGGATCTTCAGGATGAACTTTGGAGTTGAAAGGAGAACTCCTCCTGCGCTGGCCGCTATGGCTGTCTGCAGATCATTTGTTGTCAACGTGCTTCCGTGCAGGCAAACGAATGAGTCATACAAAGAATTTTGAAATGTGGAAGGGTGCTCGGGTGAGGGAGTTCTAGGAAACATAGCTAAGCCACAGATGCCCGACCAGGGACGCGCGCTCAAGGAACTTTCGCGTCGCCGACTCGTGTAAGAACAGGGTAAGCGGAAGGCTGCAATCAACCCGCCCCGGTGACCCCATGCTATACTTTTGCGCTGCTCTGAATCTGAGAAATCATTAAGCAATGGCTGAGTTTATTTGCCGATTAGGAACGCCTGCGGGCGAGGTGGTGACGCGCACGATAGAAGCACCGGGCGTCATGGAAGCGCGCGTTCGGCTGGAGCGTGAAGGCTTCCGCGTGTTCAATGTTACGCCGCCAAAAACAACCGGCGTGACGGCATTAACCCGACTTGGCGGCCGCGGCGGTCAACCTAAAGTTAAAGCCTCGGACTTCCTGCTTTTCAATCAACAACTGGCGGCGCTGGTGCGCGCGGGCATTCCGATCCTGCAGGCGATCTCGATGCTGCGTAAGCGGGCAGCGTCAGCACGCCTGCGTGCCGTACTCGGCGAAGTTGAAGATCAGATTCGTGGCGGCGCGGCGTTGTCCCAGGCGTTTGCTTCGCAGGGCAGTATTTTCCCCAGAATTTACACGGCCTCGATTCTCGCCGGTGAACGTTCGGGCGCGTTGGACGAAGTTTTGCTGCGATACGTCACCTACATGCGGCGTAACGTAGCCTTGCGGCGCAAGATTCGCGGCGCCCTCGCGTATCCACTGTTTCTGTTGTTCGCGTCGGCCTGCATGGTGACTTTCCTGACTGTCTATGTCGTCCCGCGTATGTCGGATCTGTTTTCAGGATTCGGGACGGAGCTGCCGACGGTCACGCAGATCGTGCTTGGGCTTTCAAAGTGGCTGTCGTCGAATGTGCTCTGGTTCGGCCCGTTGTTTATCGGCGGCGCAATCGCTTTGTTTCTTTGGTCGCGAACTGAGTCAGGCCGCATGAAAGTTGATGCAGCGATTCTGAAGATACCGCTGGCCGGTAGTCTGGTGGTTCAACTCTCGATCGCACAAGCCACACGTTCACTGGCGACTTTGCTGGCCGGTGGGATCACCTTGGTTGAATCCTGGGAGATCGCCGCGGAGTCAATTACCAACCGCGAACTGCGGCGACGCAGCGCCGCCATCCTGCCGATGATTCGTGAGGGACGTTCGTTCACGGAGAGTCTTGAAGCGGCAAGCTGGGTCCCGCCGCTTGCGGTTGACATGATCGGGATTGGCGAACGTTCCGGCAGTTTGCGCGAGATGCTTGATGAGGTGGCAATCTTCTACGACGCCGAGTCGGAGGTGAGGCTGGAGCAGTTGACGACGACGCTGGAGCCTGCAATTCTGATAGTGATGGGCGGAATCGTGGTGACCATTTTGCTGGCCATCTACCTCCCCATCATTCAATCGATATCGAGCGGTGCGGGAATTACCGGTCGTCATTGAGCTCAGGAGGAAGGCCGCAAACGCCGCTTATCACAGGCAACTAATAACTGAATGAAAGAACTAACGCGAAATCCCGCCACAACTTTACCCTCCGCCGGGTTAGACGATCAGACCAGCGCGCTCGGCGGAATAGCGGACGACAATCACGACCCACCCGAAGTGCGCGCGGCGAAGGAACTGGCACGACGCTATCGTCTGTCCTTCGTTGAACTCTTACCGACGGATCAGGAGTCGCCAGTTAATTACGGGCTCTTCAATGAGATCCCGGTCGATTTAATGGTGCGATATCAGTTTCTGCCGCTCAAGCGCGACGATAAGGGACTGCACATCGCGATGGCGGATCCAACCGATCTGGAACGGCTGGATGAGTTGGCAAGCGCACTGAAGACTCGCATTGTGCCTCACGTCGGCACTGCGGGCGCTATCGAAGTAATCCTGCGGCGCGGCGACGCAACGCAACGCGTGTTGCAGGAAGCGGCTTCAGGATTTCGTATTTCCCTGGTGCGAGAAACTGAAACCGGCGAGGAGGTCCTCGACCTCGATCGACTGGCTACCGATTCGGAGATGTCTCCGATTATCAAACTGGTCGACTCGATCATCTATAACGCCATGGAGTCGCGTGCATCTGACATTCACATCGAGACTCGCGATACGGAAGTGCAGGTCAAGTATCGAATTGACGGCGCCCTCTACGCGAAAGTTGATCCGATCGATCTCGCTTTTCATCAGACTTTGATCTCACGCATCAAAGTCATGTCTGAATTGGACATTGCCGAGCGTCGCGTGCCGCAGGACGGACGCTTCCGGGTACGTTACAAGGGCCGCAACGTTGATTTCCGCGTTTCCATCATGCCGACGATTCACGGTGAGGATGCCGTTATTCGTATTCTCGACAAAGAACAGATTAACGAAGAGTTTAAAAACCTGAACCTTGACGTGGTCGGATTTGCCGAAGAAGACCTGCGAAAGTTTCGCCATTACATTGCCGAGCCTTACGGCATGGTGCTCGTAACCGGCCCCACCGGTTCCGGTAAGACGACCACGCTCTACGCCGCGCTTAACGAAATCAGAAATGAAGAGGATAAGATCGTAACCATCGAGGATCCGGTCGAGTATCAGTTGCACGGCATCACTCAGATACCGGTTAACGAGAAAAAGGGATTGACGTTTGATCGCGGGTTGCGTTCGATCCTGCGTCACGACCCGGACAAGATCATGATCGGGGAAATCCGTGACACGGAAACGGCGCAGATTGCCATTCAGTCCGCACTGACAGGCCACCTTGTTTTTACAACCGTCCACGCCAATAACGTTATCGACGTCATCGGGCGTTTTCTAAACATGGGCGTTGAGCCCTACAACTTCGTTTCGTGCTTGAACTGCGTGCTGGCGCAGCGTTTGATTCGCGTGCTCTGCCCCTACTGCAAGCGACAGTATCGGGCAAAAGCTCAGGAGCTTCTCGAGTCCGGACTGCGGCCGGAGGATCATCGCGAAAGGCCTTTCTACCAGAACGTCGGCTGCGACGCCTGCAATCACACCGGTTATCGCGGCCGTACAGCTATTCACGAACTACTCGATTTGTCAGATAATATTCGCGAAATGATCGTGGAGCGCCGGCCTGGCTCAGAGGTGCGCAGGGCGGCCGAGACCGAAGGCCTTACAAGCCTCCGCGAATCGGCTCTGAAGAAGGTTTTTGCTGGAGTTTCCACGCTGCACGAGATTAACCGCGTCACGTTTGTCGAGGAAGTCAGCGCCAGTGTTTAGGGAGCGGCAAACGCCAGTTTTGAGCCACTTGCGTCGACAACTTGCCCTCCCTTTTAGGGAACTGATATTTTTTGACAGCGTGTAAGCAAATGTCGCTTGAGGAGCTTGCATCTTAGTCGCTTCAGCGGCATTATTGCCTCGAATTCGCATAACCGCGTACCAGGCACTTCGCCCATTAACCTCCACCGAGAGAATGACAATGAGAATAAAGTTAAAGACGCGCATCTTCGTTTCCTTACTGCTCACCTTTTCCTTGCTGGTTTTGCCGGCAACTGCATTCGCTAAAAAAGGCGAGAAATATTTCAAGGCAGGCATGCGTTACGAGGCGGCCCAGCAATGGGAGAAAGCGGCGCAGGAATTTACCCTGGCACTTGCGGCTGATCCGTCGAGTGCGGAGTATCAACTCCATTTTCGCCGGGCCAGCTTCAACGCCTCCCAATCGTATATGCAGCAGGGAAGGTCGCTCGCGGAGCAAAACGATTTCGTCGGGGCTTACAACGCCTTTCGCCAGGCTTACGGGTATGACCCCGTCAATGAGCTGGCAGTGTCTGAGATGGAGCGGATGTTACGTCTTCAAGGCGTGAAGGAAGGCACCGTACCCGCAAATCAAAACGGGGCGAACACGGGGAATCCTGGAACGATGACGCCGACCAGCGCACAAGAGGCTGGGCTGGAGCCACCGCGCGCCGAGATGCGCGTGATCAGTTATAGCGGCGACTTGAAAGCTTTCATTCGCAGCCTTGCTGAGCAACTCAACCTGAATGTCATTTTCGACCGGCAGTCGTTTGTTCAGCCGCGCACGATCGATATCAATTTGCGCGATGTCACAACGTCGCAAGCGTTGGATTACATCTTTCTACAGGAGAGCCTCTTCTTTCAGAAGCTCAGTCGACGAACAATCCTGGTCGCGGATCAAACGCGCCGGCCGCAATATCAACAACTCGTTTTGCGCACCTTCTTTCTTGCCAACAGCGATCCCGACAAGGTCAAAACTCTGGTCGGACAGGCAATTCCTCCGTCAGTTGGCCGGCCGCAGACGATTGTTGTATCCGACAAAGACACCAACAGCCTGACGATTCGCGACACCGCGGAAAATGTGCGATTGATCGGGGAGCTGATTCAGAGCATCGACAAGGATCGCGCCGAAGTCGTGATGGACGTGAATATTTACGAAGTCACGAAAACAAATTTTCTGCAGTTTGGTAATCAGGTAGGCACGCCCGGCACGAATGGAACGTTTAGTCTCGGCGGATCGCCAGGCATTTCAATTCTGACTGATAACGGCACCGTGCGCAGCGGCAATGGCATTTTTGATCGCGGCGTGAATCTCGCCGGTATAGCCGGCGGAGTTCCTACCGCGCTGGCAGCGGCGCTTGTTGTACCGCCGTCCGTACTGACGGCCTTCCAAAGCAAAGGCAACACGAAGCTGGTTGCGTCAACCCAGGTTCATGCTTTCAACGGCGAAGAATCAACCGCGCGCATCGGACAACGTGTACCAGTGCAAACCGCGCAGGCTTATCCGTTTGGTATTCAGACGGGATCAACTACTCCCACAACCAATCAACCTTTTGGCAGTGGTGGCTTCCCTGTGATCAACTATGAACCGACAGGATTGACCTTGAAGTTCACGCCACAGGTGTTTCCCAACCAGGACGTCCAGGTCAAGATGAGCATCGAGTCGAAGGACGTTCTGGGTGAACAGACTCCCACTCCTACTTTCACTGAACGAACAATCACCGGAACTGCTCGCGTACAAAACAATCGCACCATGATGCTGGCGAGTGTGTCGCAGGACGTTCAAGCGACCGGACGCAGTGGCCTGCCAATACTAGGCCTGATTCCAGTCCTCGGGAGACTCTTCTCGTCGCCAACCAACAGCAACCGTCGCGTGGACATCGTTATTGCCGTTACCCCGCGCGTTTTGCGCGCCCCGGCAGTGACGCCGCGTGACGAAGAGATGCGTCCCAGTGGAACCTTGCAGTCGCCGACCACTGGCTCGCTCGAAGCGATGCTGCGCGAGGCGGATCGCGATGATCAGTTGGCGGAGCTTCGTAAACAGCAACGCGAAGCCACAGCGCGCCAGAACGCAGCGGCTGCGCATCCTGTCGTCTATCCCATTGTTCCTGTAAATAATGGGGCTGCGCCCGCGGCTAATGAAACCGTGGCGGTAAACTCCGGCGCGACGCAAACAACGCCCGCCAGTCAGGCTACGGCGAAAGATACGAAGCCGGCCGAGGAACTGCCGGCATTCGTGCCGGCTCCGAAGTCGCTCATAAGCAGCACCGCGGCAAATGAAGTGGCCGCGGTGAATACAAACCTGAGCGGCGATGCGCGCGCAACGTTAACGAGTTTGACCACAAAACCTAAGGATGTTGCTCCTGACCCAATTACCACGCCGGGACGAATCGCAAAGGTAACTCTAACGCCCGCCGATCAGTCGATGAGAGTGGGTGAATCGCGCCGCTTCGCGCTGGAGGTAAAGTCGGATGTGCCGCTGGCTCTGGCTATCGTCGCATTGCGGTTTGATCCGAAGGTTGTCAAAGTGCGCGCGGTTTCGGAGAGCCCCGCAAACGGCGCCGGTGTGAGCTTCACGGAGTCCGCCGATCCTTCCGGGGTTTACCTGCTTTCATTTTCTAACCTCAACAACCTGATGGCTTCGAAAACTTTGCTGTTCATTGACGTCGAAGGCATCGGACCAGGCGACGCGGGACTGTTGCTCGATAAAGCGTCGACTCATTTGGTAGCGACAGATGCGCGCAATCTGGGAATCGAACTTATTCCGATACGCGCAACGGTTAAGTAGTAAGAAGGTGATTTACCTGCGACAGCTAAGTTTGAAAAAACAAATACGCGGCGATGCGATGAAGGCAGTTAAGCTTCCCGGTCGCCGCGTCACTTTGTTCCGGTCGATCTCTCGTCGGTTGTTTTCCAGGAAGGACGGCCGTCGCGGCTTCACACTCATCGAGCTCGTCATCACCATTACCGTGCTGACGATTTTGACAATGGGCGTCGTTCCGCTGCTAAAGCTCTCTGTAAAGCGTCAAAAAGAACAACAACTCCGCGAGACCCTCCGTCAGATTCGGGGTGCTATCGATGAGTTTCATAGGGACACAGTGGGTATCAACTGCAGCAGTACAACCGGAATAGTGGGGCAGCCAAACGTGGCCCCTCCCGTGGACCCACGCAGCAAGGTGATGATCTCAGATTGCACTATCTTTGGGGTTGATAACCCGGATCGTTATCCGCCGGATCTGGAAACGCTGGTCAATGGCGTGAATGTTATTCAGCGGGGAGGTATCGGTGGTGGCCGGGGAGAGCCGGGTGTAGATGCCACCAAAGTCGGCGGAGAGCTTTCGACGAAAAAGAAGGTTTACCTGCGCGGCATTCCCGTTGATCCCATGACCGGCAAAGCTGAATGGGCGTTTTGTTCCTGCTACGACTCTTCAGAGTGCGATTCATGGGGTGGGGAAAATATTTTCGATGTGCGTTCAAAGTCAAAAGAAACAGCTCTGAATGGTGAGAAGTATAGTGACTGGTAAACATGAGTTGGCAGTGGGCAGTGTGCAGTGTGCAGCGCTTCGAAATCGGCGTCGGTTTTTACTGCCCACTACCCACTGCCCACTGTCCACTGGATTTACGCTGCTGGAGTTGATGATCGTGATCACGGTCATCATAATTCTCGCCGCGATCGTCCTGCCGCAGTATCAAAAAACCATTCTCGCCACTCGCGAGGCTGTGTTACGTGAAGACTTGTTCAAGATGCGCATTCTGCTGGATCAGTACGCCGCGGACAAACAAAAGCTGCCGCAGTCGCTTGACGACCTTGTTACTGGAGGTTACCTGCGCGAACTTCCAAAAGATCCAATTACCGGACAAGCCGACTGGACGATAGTCACGGGCGAAGATTCAACTTCTTCCGGCGGCGAACAAGGTGTCACTGACGTTCACAGTGCATCGACCGACACATCGTCAGAAGGCACACCGTATAGCGAATGGTAAGCGATTGCCAATTCGCGATTGCCGAATGCCGATTGGAGTGGTTTAGCAAAACGCTTTGTTGTCGTCCGTTTGGCTAGCAGTTCAACCGAACAATCGCCAATCGGCAATCGGCAATCGAAAATCCAAAAGATGCCTAATCCTCTTAGCAAATTAGTAAATCCACGTTACCCGGCGACTGCCCTTGGTTTTGAAAAGGGCATCGCCACCATGGTGCAGCTCGAGCGTGGCCGCGGCGGTGCTTGCAGTCTGCGACGCGCGGCAACTGTCGCCCTGCCTGACTCTCTAATTCGTCCCAGCTTCGAGGAGCCAAACATTTTGGATCCGGCAGAGTTGACGGTCGCGCTACGCGAACTGGCGACCAGCGCCGGCTTGTTGAAACAGAAGAAATGGTCGGTCGCGTTGCCTGACGCCGCCAGCCGTACCTTGATTCTGACACTGGAGTCAGCGCCCGCGTCGCGTGCAGAGCTTGAGGAAGTGCTCACCTGGAAAATGGAACGCGGTTTCGGCGTTCCGCTCGATGAACTTTCAATTTCGCGCGAGCGTCTACGGGCCGACTCTCAAGGGCGCGATCGCTATCTGGTGGTGGCCACTCCGGATGCTATTCTGAGAGAGTACGAAAGCGCGCTGCATTCGCTGGGCTGGCGTGCCGGTTTGATAGTTCCACGCCATATCGGTGAAGGACAGTGGTTGACGCTAAATGGCGCCGCCGGCGACGCGCTATTACTGAGCTCATCCGAGAAGGCGTTTACGGCGGTGGTGTTTCGCGGCAAGCAACCGCTGATAATCAGGACCGTGACGTGCGATGCTCATGAGTGTGAAGACGAGCTGCATCGTTTGTTGCTTTTCTATCGAGATCGTCGTGGCGGAGAATCGGACCAGACGGCACAGCTGTCGCGGATGTTGATCGTCGGCGGCTTGATCACGAAAGCTCGAGCCGGCGAGATTGTCGGTGAAACTCTGGGAACCAGCCTGCGCCCGCTCGATGCTCAAGACGTCGGTTTGCAGTTGACCACTCGCGAGTTGAGCTTTGACGCGATTGCGGCGCCGGCCGGGTTGGCTACACTGTCCTGGCAGTGATGTCCGACAAACTTTAGTTTGTCGCTGGTACGACAAGCTAAGGCTTATCGGCCAGTCCGGTATGAAACATCTCGGCTTTTTGAAACGTAATATCCTGGCACTATGAGCACTTCTGCATCCCTAAACTTTCTAAGTCTGACCTCAGCGGCTGATCGCGATCTGGTGGCAAGCGCGGCACAGGGTCTTGAGGGCGGTTTTGAGGAACTTGTCCGGCGTTACCAGCGGCCAATTTCGGGCTATGTCTACCGTATGGTCGGCGACTACGACGCAGCGCTGGATCTGACGCAGGAGATCTTTATCAAGATCTACGGTTCGCTGGCGCGTTACCGGCCGGAGTTTAAGTTCTCGACCTGGATTTACAAGATCGCGCATAACGCGGCAATCGATCACCTGCGCAGGAATTCAGGCCGGGCCCGCTCTCTCACCAATGGCAGCGAAGCTGATAACTACGAACTCCCGCTGGAGAGTGAAGGCCTGAGTCCGGAACAACAGAGCGAGCGTGAAGAACGGCGTTTGGAAATTGAATCCGTCGTGCGTTCTCTGCCTACCGCGTACCGGGAGTTGGTTGTCTTGCGCCACTCACAGGATCTGACCTATGAGGAAATTGTCGAGGTTACTGGTCTACCGCTGGGTACAGTCAAGAACCGTCTCTTTCGGGCTCGCGAAATGATGCGACAACAGTTTCTGACAAAAGGAATCACTGGAGTCTAGATTCAACATTCATGTCTACCAGCGCTTACATCTGCGAGACTGAAAACATCGCCGCCTACATCGAGGGCGACCTCGAGCCATCTTTGCATTCAGCACTGGAAGTACATCTTAAGGAGTGTGGACAGTGTGCTGGAGAGCTGCAGGAGCAGCGCTTGTTTATGCGTGAGTTGGATTTCGCGTTGGCGAGTCCCTTCGATCTAGCGGTGCCTCCAAACTTCGCGCAGGTCGTGGCAGTTCATGCCGAGAGCGATATGCGAGGCGTTCGCGACTCGGGGGAACACGCGCGGGCCTTGCGTTTTTGCATCATCCTGGGGCTGGCAGCTTTTGCTTTACTCGGGTTCGCGTCCAGCAAATCGGTAATTCTTAATGCTAGAGTGTTCGCTACCCGGGTGTTTGGCATGCTGGGGTTTCTTATGGAAGCGCTCTTCAATGCGGCCGCTGGATTCATATTAATCGCGCGAGTTGCCAGCCGTGGACTGGTCTCCGATTCGCGTGGTGCCGCTGTCGCTGGTTTGTTGCTGCTTGTTCTCGCTATTGCCGTTCTTTCCCGCCTGATAGCACGTTATCACCGAACGCGTCTGATCGAATAAAAGGCGCAGTTCGCACATCCATGTCCAGTGCATCAATTGTGAGCGAATTTGTTTTCCGGCGACGAAGCGATCTGCTCTGGCTGCGTAAACTCTGCAGCAGCGTGACGTTGCTGCTCTGCGTCGCCTGCACGATCGTAGTTGCAACTGCGCAAACGCCATACGAGCCCACACCCGGCGATAGTCCCTACGTCGTTGAAGGTGTGAACGACAGCATCGTCTACGCCATCGGCCACTCTTTGAAGATCAACGGCTCTGCAAAGAATGGTGCTTTCGCTCTTGGTGGCGACGTAATCGTACAGGGCAGTGTCGAAGGCGACGTCGCGGCGGTTGGCGGTTCAGTGATTCAGCTTGAAGGCGCTCGAATTGGCGGCGACGTCATGGTCATTGGCGGAACCTACCGGCACGTTGACGCGCTGCCACTGCGCGGTCCCGGAGTGCAGACAATCATGTTTGCCGGTTACGAGCAGGAGCTGCGAAACATAGTACGCAATCCTAAAGACCTGCTGACACCAAATTGGTCGGCGCGATCCATGGGGCTCCGCATTCTGGTAATTCTTTTTTGGTTCATCGTGTCGCTGGCTTTAACAGCGGCAATGCCGGGCACTATCAGCCGCGGCATAGCACGGCTGCAATTGACTAGTTTGCGCGTCGCCGTCATCGGGATCCTCGGCGTCGTGGCTATCGGACCCGGCGCCATTCTTTCACTGCGTTACCTGCCCACGCCCATCAGCGCCTTGGTGGGCCTGATGACCCTGTTGTTGCTGGTGATCGCCGGGCTGTTTGGACGGGTGATGATTTATGCCGCTACCGGTCGCTGGTTGCAGCGGCATCTGTTAAAGCACAGCAAGAACTCAGAAGCAGTCGCACTCCTCCTGGGCACAACAGTTTGGATTATGCTGTCGTCGCTGCCTTATGTGTGGCCGTTTGTGGTAGCGGTCGTCTGGGTGCTCAGCCTCGGCCTCGCTCTCACGGCCCGGTATCGCGTCGGTTGGAAACGGAAGCAGCACGTCTGACACATTTCTCGCCCGAAGTGCAAAAACCCAAGAACTAATTCAATCTCTGGCGCATCAAAAGCTCTGCCGTTTTCGGCCGTGAGGGAGCCGGCTCGATTTGTGCAACTTTTTCGAACAGTGCGCGTGAATATCTCGGTATTGGTGTGTAAACTTTTGACCAGCAGTCCCTTGCGGCACAGTTAACAAGAACATTCGCTCCATCTGATGCGTAACAGATTGGTATCATCCGGGAGCTTTGCGTCCCTATTAACTCAATATTCAAGAGCTTTTTCGTAAGCGACCAGGAGGAATAATGAAAGCCCCGTTTCTCGCACTCTCGCTGGCACTTATCTCCTTATTTGCCGTATCCAGTGCTAACGCACAAACGAACCAGAACACCGCTGCCGCGCCACAGGCCGGTGATTCGTCAATCACCGCAAACAGGGCTTTGGGCGAGGTCAAGGTGATCGACACCGCAGCGAAACAATTGATTATCAAAACCGATGCCGGCTCATTGGTTACCGTCGCGCTTAATGACGCCACTTCTTTCATGCGTGTGGCTCCGGGCGAAAAGACTCTCACCAACGCCACCAAGATCACGTTCGGCGACGTGGCCGAAGGTGATCGCGTGATGGCAATGGGCAAAGTTTCTGACGATCGCAAGCTGGTTCCGGCCCGGACCTTGATCGTCATGACTAAGGCGGACCTTGCGAAAAAACAGGAAGCTGATCGGGCTGAATGGAAACGACGCGGGATTCTCGGCATCATCACGGCTCTCAAGCCTGAAACTAAAGAGATCACCATCACCAGCCGCACAATGGCCGGCCCTCAGTCCATAACCATTCCTGTTTCTGAGAAGGTTGAGTTGCGTCGTTACGCCCCCGACTCCATCAAGTTTGCGGATGCGCAGACTGCCAAGTTTGATGAACTCAAAGTAGGAGATCAGCTTCGGGCTTTAGGCGAACGCGACACGGCCGGAACCACTTTCACGGCTGAAAAGGTAGTAACCGGATCATTCAAAACTGTGGCGGGCGTAATCACTGCAGTGGACGCCGCGACCGGCGAGTTAAAAATAAACGACATGCAAACCAAGCAGCCTTTAACGATCGTGGTTAAGCAAGACGCTGTGTTGCGCAAGTTTCCCGCGGCGGGAGAAATGGGCGGCGCCATGATGATGGGCCGACCGGGTGGGGGCGGCGCGAGTGGTCAAGCTGCAGCCGGGCCTGGACCGGGAGCGGGTGCAGCCGGGCCGGGAGCTGGAGGCGGAATGCGCATGGGCGGCGGCGGCGTGAATGTGCAGGAGATGCTCGAACGTTTGCCAACGATTGCTCTGTCGGAGGTAAAAGTCGGCGACACCATTATTGTTTCGAGCACGAAGGGTGCGGATCCATCAAGACTGACTGCCATCAGCTTAATTTCCGGCGCCGATACGCTGCTGAATATGCTGGCAGCGCGACAGCCACAACCAAGCGGCCAGACGGCGCCAAACCCCGCAGCCGGTCTGGGTACCGGAATTCAGTTTGGTATTGGCTTGCCATAATCTTTGGGCAATAGACGAACGCAAACTGTTAGTTTGCGACGTGCAATTCATATAAAGGTGACTTTAAACCAAGGCGCGCAAACTAACAGTTTGCATTACAAAAACATTTCTTCAGGTCTAAATATGAACGTCTCCAGAAATCTTTTGCGACATATCTTCGGTGTCGCTTCCATCTTCATACTCTGCGCGATGCTTTCCGCGGCGCAGCAGACACGCGGAACCTTGCGCGGTGTTATTAAGGATGAGCTTGGCGGGACGATCGTCGGCGCCACCGTCACCCTTATTGATTCGAACGGCGTGGAAAAATCAGCGACCACCAACGGTGAAGGCGCATATGTTTTCAGCGGACTGGCCCCGGGAAAATATTTCCTGCGCGCGGCAGCTACTGGCTTCGCGCCGTCAGATGAGACCGAGGTGGATTTAACAGCGCGCGCGCGCGAGTCGTTGGACCTTACTCTGAAGGTTACGATTGAAGAGCAAAAGGTAACTATCGCCGCCGAAACTCCGCTTAGCACTGAGTCAACGAACAACGCAAATCAGACGCTCATCACCGGCAAAGACCTTGATGCCTTGCCCGACGATCCGGACGAGTTGGCGGCAGCGTTACAGGCGTTGGCCGGTCCCTCCATGGGGCCAAACGGCGGACAAATTTTTGTAGACGGTTTCTCCGGAGGCCGGCTGCCACCGAAAGAATCGATTCGCGAGATTCGCATCAACCAAAATCCCTTCGCGGCGGAGAATGATCAGCCTTCGGGACGAATAGATATTCTTACCCGGCCCGGCACCGACAAAACTCGAGGCAGCGCCTTTTTCAACTTTCAGGACGAGAGCTTCAACTCGCGGAATCCTTTCACCACTTCGAGCAAGCGCTCACCGTTCCAGGTCAGGCAATACGGCGGCAATCTTGGCGGACCGCTGGTGAAGAAGAAGGCTTCATATTTCATCGATTTCGAACGACGTGAAATCGATGACAACGAGCTGGTGAAAGCAACTATCCTTGACGGCAACAATAATCCGCTTGATTTTGGATTGGGCGTGGTAGTGCCGAAGCGAAACATTACTTTCAGCCCACGGTTCGATTATCAGATCAACGGCAATAACACGCTGATCGCCCGCTACAGTTACAACCATTCAAGCGTGGTGAACAATGGAGTGAGCGGCTTCTCGTTGCCGGAACGTGCCTACGACTCATCCTCTACGCAGCAAAACATCCAGTTCACCGAAACAGCGGTGCTGAATGCATCGATGATTAACGAGGTCAAATTTCAGTTCACAGATAACCGGAACGAGAGCCTTGCAGACAATACGCTCTATGCTCTGAACGTAAGTGGTTCCTTCATCGGTGGCGGCTCGCAGATCGGACATCTCGACAATACTCGACGGAATTGGGAGTTGCAGGATTTCCTGGCGTGGTCAAAAGGCAATCATGCATTCAAGTTTGGCGGACGAATTCGCGGTGTAAAGATTACCGATATTAATCCGAACAATTTTGGCGGCACCTACACTTTTACAGGCGCACTGGTGCCGACGCTCAATGATCAGTTTCAACCGCTAACGGACAAGCCAATTTTTGTCGACAGTTTGGAGCGTTATCGTAGAACACAAGTGGGGCTCGACATGGGCCTTAGCGCGTTGGAGATTCGCGCCCTGGGTGGTAACCCATCGCAATTCAGCATTGCCACAGGAAATCCCGAGGCCGACGTCACTCAAACCGACTATGGCGTCTACGCCCAGGACGATTGGCGCGTGCGGCCAAACTTCACCTTGAGCTACGGCCTGCGTTATGAGGGACAAACCAACATCGGCAGTGTTCTCAATTTCGCGCCGCGCCTGGCCTTTGCGTGGTCACCGGGAGCGGCGAATAGCACCAAGCCTCCGAAAATGGTGATTCGTGGCGGCGGCGGCGTTTTCTACAATCGCTTTAACGAGTCAAGCATTCTGCAAGCCAATCGCTTTAATGGCGTCAACCAGCAACAGTTCTCACTTCGTGAGGCGCCACTCTACCAATGTCTGGACGGCGCGCCGGCCACTCCGGATCTCGCTTGTTCAATCAATGGATCCACGGGTCATTTGCAATACGTGACTCCTGCGACGGCTGGCTCTCTGGATGAGTTCCCATTGCGGCCCGACATTAGCAACTTGACTCCCACGCAACAGATCACCTGGCGGGTGGCTAATGATCTTCAAGCTCCGGTTGTTTACCTGGCTGGTACGCAGGTCGAACGGCAGTTACCAAAACGCTTCACGTTGTTTGCCGGGTTGTTCCTGGTTCGCATTCAACACGTGATTCGCGCGCGCGATGTGAACGCGCCGTTGACAGGTTCTATCACTCAAGCGAATCCTCGCGGCGTCAGGCCCTTTGGAGATGTGGGCGAGATCTACCA
The DNA here is from genome assembly GCA_035941655.1 of Pyrinomonadaceae bacterium. Taxonomy (GTDB): domain Bacteria; phylum Acidobacteriota; class Blastocatellia; order Pyrinomonadales; family Pyrinomonadaceae; genus PSRF01. Next base: position 15,970 of record DASZDU010000033.1, read on the forward strand.
GTACGAATCAAGCGGCCGGTTTAACCAAAACCAGTTGTTCATTGGTTTCAATAACAGATTCAGCCGCGCGCTGACCTTTTTCTCGAGTTACTCGCTGAGCAAAACTACCAACGATACCGACGGGCAGGGAGGTTCTCTGTTCCCAGCCAACTCTTACGATCTGACTGGAGAGTTTGGACGAGCCGCGTTTGACGTGCGGCATCGCTTCACTTTCGCCGGCACGATCAATCTGCCGTGGTGGCAGGTGAGTTTGAATCCTTTCATCGTTGCCAGCAGCGGCGTGCCCTTCAACATCACCACCGGGCAGGACACAAATGGTGATCGTGTCTTCACTGAGCGACCTTCTTTCGCTCCGGCAAATGTTGATTGCAGCGTGCCTGTCGCAAACATTGTCTGCACAAAGTTCGGCAACTTTAACTTGCAGCCGGCTCCGGGCGAACCACTCATTCCGCGCAACTTCGGGCACGGGCCCGGGTTCTTGTCAATCAACATGCGTATCAGCAAAACCTGGAACTTCGGTACGATCCACTCGGCTGCGACCAGCCAGACGGGACAGGATGGTCAGGGCCAGACGGGACAGCGCCGAGGTGGTGGTGGCCAGGCTGGGCGTGGAGCGGGCGCGGGAATGCCTCGCATTCCGGGCGGTGGTGGTCCAGGCGGAGGTGGGCCACGCGGCGGCGGTGGTGGAGGTCTCTCCAGTATTGGTGGCCCTCCGGGCGGCGGAGGAGGTGAGGCCAAGCGCTACAGCATGCAGTTTTCACTGAACTTCCAGAACGTACTGAACCATGTGAACCTGTCAGCGCCGGTCGGCAACTTATCGTCTCCATTCTTCGGCGAAAGCCTTTCGTTGAACGGAGGGTTTGGAGGCTTTGGCGGTCCGGGTGGCGGCGGTGGTGGAGCAGGCGGCGGCAGTGGCGCCGGTAATCGGAAGGTCACGGCCCAGGTGCGCTTCAACTTCTAAATGCTTCGGCGTAAAGCAAACTGTCAGTTTGCGATGGCTGGTTAGAAGGCCGGCATCGATATCAGAACCGGGAGCCGTAGCGACCGGCCAAAGAGTCAGGCTTGAAAAACGACGAGTTCGGCCAAACGCAAGATTCGTCGTTAAGGGAGCTTCTTAAACACGACGACGCAAACTAACAGTTTGCGTTACTGAGTTTATCCAAAGAGGGAACATGTCATGAAAAAAACTCTCATCCGATCGCTGTCTCTACTCGTGCTGCTTTCATCCCTTTGTTTTGGCGTAAACGCACAAAGCGGAAACAATTCAAAGACTGCAGATGCTACTACGAAGCCTGCCGAAACGCCGGCAGCAGCAATCCCAACAGTGGCGATTACGGCGACGACCGCACCAATCGATCTGGCCAAAGCGGCGCTGGCGGCGCAGGGAGGAGAGAAGTTTAAGTCACTGAAGAATGCGATCCTGCGCGGCTCGGTTGACCTGTATGGACCAAACTCGACTCAGTCTGTGCCGGGAGGTTTTGTGCTGGTCACCGCCGGCGACAAATTCCGCATGGAAGTTGATGCGCGCCCCTTATTTACTTTTAAGCAAATCTTTGATGGTCAGCAGTCTTACAGTTCGCTTCCTGGCGCTGAGATGGCGCCGGTAAGTAAATTCGGGATGCGACTGCTGACCAGATTCGACGAACCTGGCTACACCGTGACGGCGCTGCCGGACAAGAAAAAGCAGCGCGGATTTCGCATCGCTGACAGCGAAGGAAATGCCACTGACTTCTATCTGGATCCGGCCACAGGCCGAGTCATAAGCTTCACCTTTTCGTTCAACGGCTACAACTTCGGCACCGAGCACAAGAAGTTCAAAGAAGTAGAAGGCGTTCTTATTCCCAGCAATTTTACTCAACGAATTGAAATGCCGCAGGGAGCAGCCTTCGCGGAGTTCAACGCCAAAGACATCAAAATCAATCAGGCGATGGGCGACGATGTTTTTGCGATGCCGAATTAATAGCTCATCAGGCTTCGGCACACTAGTAAGGCCGCTCCGGGAAGGGGCGGCCTTGGTCATTTTCGGTAGCCGAAGTCAAAATGGAAAATGATGGGATTCAACTTACTATTGAAAATGGTGGGAATTGGTTTCGCTCCGGGGAGCGAGATGTTTATAGCTACGAATGCACACGCAAAGATCGGCTCCTTCCTGGAGCGAATGCTTCGAGTTTAATTCGAAATGAAAAATGTGAAATCAGAACTGGAAAGTCAGCCCGCAATACTACATGTTGAGTTGCACATCTTACTCACACGCTCATGATCTCGTGCTCTTTTGATTTGGAGAGTTCATCGACCTTGCCGATGTAGGTGTTGGTGAGTTTCTGCACTTCTTCGAGACCGTCGTGCTCGTTGTCTTCCGAGATCTGTTTGTCCTTCAACATCTTCTTGAGGCGCTCATTTGAGTCACGACGAATGTTTCGCACGGCGGTGCGATGGTCCTCAGCAATCTCGTGAACTTGCTTCGCGAGTTGTTTCCGGCGTTCCTCGGTGAGTGGTGGAATAGGAATCCTAACCAACTTGCCGTCGTTGGAAGGATTGAGGCCGAGGTCAGCAGCGCGAATGGCTTTTTCGATGGTCGGCACCTGCGTTTGATCCCAGGGCTGAACGGTTAACATTGCCGGTTCAGGCGCGTGAACCGAAGCCATCTGATTGAGCGGCGTCATGGTGCCGTAGTAATCCACCATCACCGAATCAAGCAGACTTACAGCAGCGCGCCCGGTGCGCACCGTCGCCAGCTTGCGACGGAAGTCTTCGATGACTGTATCCATACGCGGTCGGGTCTCTTTAATTACGTCCTGCTCACTCATGATCAACTCCAACAAATAGTTTCTAGTTTAGTTCCAGGTTCAGAGGTTGCGACAAGTAGTTCAGAGTTCAACCTTTAGGTTGTGACTTTCGCAAGAACGCAAGCTGAAGCTTGAACGCTGAACTGCTTGTCGCAACCGGAAACTCGGAACTTATTCCCCTACCCAGACTCTTGTACCAACTCCCGGCTCACCCTTTACCACTCGGGTGATATTGCCGGCTTGCCGCATATTGAAGACTACTATCGGCAGATTGTTGTCCATGCAAAGCGATATCGCGGAGGCGTCCATCACTTTCAACTGCCGTTCCAGCACCTGTTGATACGTGATCGAATCATAACGAACTGCGGCGGAATCTTTCATCGGATCTGCCGTATAAACGCCTTCAACTTTTGTCGCTTTAAGAATGATGTCCGCTTTGATCTCCAGGGCTCGCAGCGCGGCTGCCGAGTCGGTAGTAAAGTATGGATTGCCGGTGCCGGCCGCAAAGATAACTATACGATTTTTTTCGAGATGGCGAACGGCGCGCCGGCGGATGAAGGGCTCGGCCAATTGCGGGATATCAATTGCCGACATGACCCGTGTTTGCACGCCAAGCTTTTCCAGCGCATCCTGCAGCACCACTGCGTTCATTACGGTAGCCAGCATGCCAATGTAATCCGCCGCGGAGCGGTCCATATTTCCCGCGCTTTTGGAGACGCCGCGAAAAATATTTCCGCCGCCTACTACCACGGCGATTTGCACGCCCAGCTCCTGAACCGCCTTCAGTTCCTGCGCGACCATCCGAGCGACATCTACATCGATACCGTAGTTTTGCTCGCCCATCAGGGCCTCGCCGGAAATCTTGAGCAACACGCGCCGGTAGACCAGTTCCGTTTTGTCAATTTGTGAAGTTTCGGCGTTCATCAGATTTTGATACGGCAGATAATTCTGAGATGACCTAATTCCAGATTTTCTTTGTGGCACCTTTGTGTCGTCTGTGTCTCAGTGGTGAATTTACTCGACAAAAACTACCACAGAGGCACAGAGAGCAGAGAGGACGCACAGAGATTTTTAAACCAGGTCACTACCAATGCGTGCTCACGCAAAGCTGTTAGCTTATCAGCGAGGCGACTTCACTCCCGAAGTCTTCGTCACGCTTCTCGAGACCTTCGCCCATCTTATAGCGAGTGAAGCGGCGAATCGTAATCTTCTCACCGGTTTTTGCGACTTTGTCCGTCACCAGTTCGGCCACCGTCTTGGCTGGATCTTTCACGAACGGCTGGTCCAGCAACACGTTCTCTTCGTAAAATTTGTTAAGGCGGCCCTCGACGATTTTGTCTATTACCTGCTCGGGCTTGTTGGCGTTCTTAGGATCGTTTTTGGCCTGAGCACGCGCGATCTCTCGTTCTTTGTCCAGATCGACCGCGGCAACTTGATCGCGTGACACGAATCTTGGCTCGGCGGCGGCAACGTGCATAGCGATGTCTTTCACCAATTGCTGAAATTCTTCACCGCGCGCTACGAAATCGGTTTCACAGTTTACTTCAACCAACACTCCAACCTTGCCGCCCATGTGTATGTAGGAACCGACAATGCCTTCGGCCGCGATGCGACCCTCACGCTTCTTGGCGGAGGCCAATCCGCGCTTGCGGAGAATATCGACCGCCTGCTCTTCATTCCCTCCAGCTTCTACCAGCGCATTCTTGCATTCCATCATGCCCGCGCCTGTCTTTTCGCGAAGCTGTTTGACTGCTGTTGCCGTTACTTCTGCCATGATTATGAATTTCTCCGATTGTCAGTGCCACCCTGCGTTGGCAAGTGGATCCTGGTTATTTGAAATCTATCGACTCACCGCCTGCTATCGCCGGGCGTACTGCCTCCAGCTATTGAAAAGCGCAGCCCGGCGGAAATCCGCTTTGAAGGCTGCGCTCGCCGGTTAATAAAAATCTAATGCGTGGTTTTAGCTAGCGGCCACAACTGTTTCAGCAGTTTCGTCCACAGGAGAGTCTGCCGGCGCGGAAGAATTGGCGCCCGTCTGATCGGCAACACTTTCGCTATTTGGCTCCGTTGCTCCCGCGGCCTCCAGCGGTACTTCGTTATCAGCGGTTGCGGCCGGCTCAGGTGTGACCGCGGAGTCCGCACTGGCCGGGCCTTCGCCTGGCGTTGCTTCGCCCGTTTCTTCCGATTGCGCAACCACCCCGCCTTCCGTGGCGATTTGCTGTCCCTCGACAATTGAATCCGCTATTCGCGAAGCAAAAAGGCGAACGGCACGCAACGCGTCGTCATTACCCGGAATGACGTAATCGATTCCTTCCGGCGAGCAATTCGTATCGACCACGGCGACGATAGGAATTCCCAACCGGTTCGCCTCGGCGACCGCGATCTCTTCTTTCCTCACGTCGATAATGAAAACGATGTCGGGCAGCCGATTCATCGACTTGATTCCCGAAAGATTCTTGTTCAGGCCTTCACGCTCGCGATCAAGCTTGATACGTTCTTTCTTCGTCAGCTTCTCGTAACGGCCATCAGTCTGCATGGCTTCGAGGTCCTTGAGTCGCTTGATCGATTTTTGAACGGTTTGGAAGTTTGTCAGCAGGCCGCCGAGCCAGCGCTGGTTAACGTAATATTGACCAGCACGCTCAGCTTCTTCGCGAACCGCGTCCTGCGCCTGTCGCTTTGTCCCGACAAAGAGCACGGTCTTTCCTTTGTCTTCCGCAATTGCGGTGCTGACGAAAGCGAGCGCATCGCGAAACATGCGCTGAGTTTTCTGCAGGTCAATAATGTAAATGCCGTTGCGCTCGCCAAAGATGTATTCCTTCATCTTCGGATTCCAGCGCCTCACCTGGTGGCCGAAATGCACGCCGGCTTCCAGAAGTTCTTTCATCGTAACCGAAACCAAACTTTAATCTCCTTTTCAGTGAACTGGTTTATTGTACTCACCATAACTGCCGGGCCCTTCCCCCAGGAAGAGCAACCAATCCGAGTCATGGCAATGGATTTAACTTATTGCCGATTTCCGATTTTCAATTGCCGATTACATGCAGTCAGAGTTCCAATTGGCAATCGGCAATTGGAAATTGGCAATGTCTAGCGCTTCGAGAACTGGAAGCGCTTGCGGGCGCCCTTTTGCCCATACTTCTTACGTTCTTTAATGCGTGGATCACGCGTCACTAGTCCCGCCTGCTTTAGAGCCGGGCGAAGGTCGGCGTTGTATTCGAGCAGCGCGCGCGTAATTCCGTGACGTATGGCGCCGGCCTGTCCTGCCGGCCCGCCCCCACGAACATTGATCAAAATATCAAACTTGGTGACAGTTTCCGTCAACTGCAGCGGCTGCCGAATAATCATTCGCAAAGTTTCGTTGGGAAAGTACTGATCAAATGATTTTCGATTGATCAGGAATTCACCGCCGCCAGCTCGTAAATACACTCTGGCAGTTGCGCTCTTTCTCCGTCCGGTTCCGTAGTATTGAATTTCAGCCACAGTTAAATCGTCCTCTTATTAACTCTGCATTCCTATGAATCTTGCTTCGGTTGATTTTGTTTGGGATGGCGTGGTGTGAGCGTGTGAGCCTGCGGGCGTTGGGCGCTGTGTGGGTGTTCGCCATCGGCGTAAACCTTCAGCTTCTTTGCCATCGCCTTGCCCAGTTTGTTCTTGGGCAACATACCCTGGACTGCGAGCGAGATGACTCGATCCGGACGTTTGGCAAACATGTCTGCCGCCGAAATCTCGCGCAGACCACCGGGGTAACGCGTGTGATGACGATACATCTTCTGTTCGGCCTTCGCGCCTTTGAGCACTGCCTGCCGCGCATTAATCACAATCACGTGATCGCCCATGTCCATAAACGGAGTCCAGGCCGGGTTGCGTTTGCCGGTAAGAATGCAGGCAACTTCAGACGCCAAATGACCGACCGTTTGGCCGGCTGCATCCACTACGAACCATTTGCGTTTTCCAGCCAGGTCCTTGCCGCTGGGAAAGTATGTTGACATGGTTAACTATCTCTGTTTTTAGCGAGTAAAAAGCGAACGGCTAGAATAACCAACGCCCTTAAAGATTGTCAAGTTGGAGACTTAGCGGGGTAGTGTCCTAATTTGAATTAGAGGTTCCGGTCGTACGGTTCGCTTTTGAAAATGAACACAAGAGCGAGTAGGCCCATTACCGCGAGAAAGAGACCTAGACCTCCCAGAGGCCCGACATGCTTAAAATAGAGAAGTACTCCAGTTGCCATAGCAGCAAGCGAGGCTGGAATGTAAAGACATCCTCTCCCGCCAGTGGCTCCCCCGCTGTGGTCTATCGAGGATATGGTGAAGCTAATTGGATTAAACCGTAATATAGTTCAACGTGATGAAAGACATAAAAAGGAAGGCTCGCTTGGCTCAAGCGGCTGCGGGTTTGATTTTCGGCGCAATCGTTGGTTGGATTATATCGGCTGTCGCTCTCACGCTCTTTTCTGCAGACTTTCTAATCAATAATCCCTCAGGTCAGATGAGAAGCTTCACAATAGGCACGATTATCGCATACTCCTTTATTGGAGCGGGCTTCGGAGCAGTCATTGGCATAATCATAGCTTTGGAGTTAAGTTCGCGAGCACAAAATAAAGAGTAGGGCTGCCCACAAACTGACCCACTACCCCTTTGTGGGACAAGGAGCGTACCATAGACCGCATTCCAGATTTCAGATTAGGACACTACCACTTAGCGGTATTGTACTTGGTTCTTTGTACTTAGAGCTTTGCTTATCACACGAGCAGGATTCCCAGAACAGAGTACAAAGTTCTAAGTACAAAGACCCCAATTCTACTTTCAAAGTGAACCAGGATGACTAAAACAGCAAAAAGGCTTCCTGGCATTGCTGCCCGGAAGCCCTTCGGCCGTGTAGGCTGTTCGATTTACTGTTCCGGCGGTTTGACGGTTCCGTCGTTCCGCTTCAGTTTAGGCGCTTCCTTACTCTCAGCCGGCTTCGACTCAGTGCCATCAGGATTGGTGGTGGTTGAATCATCAGGCGTCGGTTGCCGTCTCTTCAGCGTGGGGCGTCCTGGCGGTCCCTCTTCCGCACCCGGTAGAGCACCTGCCGTAGAAGCTCTGGCGTTGGAGAGTCGCAACAGCCGCGCTTTTACTCTCTGAAACTCTGAGGTGCTGATCACATATTCGTCGTGCTCAGGAAATCTCGCTGCCAGGGCGAGCGCAGCGGCGCGGCGATCTGGCGGAGCTGGATGCGAAGCGAAGGCTTTGGCAATCAGACCCGGTTTCTTTTTGTTTTTCGACTCCAGCTTTTCAAACATTGTCCCCATCGCGCCGGGGTCGTAACCTGCGGCATACATATACTGAACACCAAGCTTGTCTGCTTCCTCTTCGGCGCCGCGGCTAAACTTCATGAAGATTCCCAACAGGCCCAGTCCCGCAGTGTTTTGGTAAATCATTCCGGGTATTCCACCCAGAAAGATCGACGTGCCCATCGCCAGGTATTGCAGCAAAGACTGTTTCGTTTGGTTTTCGACATAATGACGGGCGGTTACGTGGGCGATCTCGTGCGCCATCACGCCGGCCACTTCCGCCTCGTTGTCGGCTACAAGAATCAGACCCTTGTTGACGTAGAAAAACCCGCCCGGCAGCGCAAAGGCATTGACCTCGTCGGAGTCAATCACTTTGATGGTGAAAGGAATCTTCGAGTCGGAGTGCAAAACGATGTTCTGGCCGACACGATTTACATACTCGGTGATGACAGGATCGTCGACGAATTTCGCCTGCCGGTCGATCTCGGCGGCGTACTCGCGTCCAATTTTGACTTCCTTCTCGATGCCCCCGCTCATCTTGGCGATAATGCCCTTGTTGATATTCCGCTTGCCGATCAACGCCGGATCTTCATTCACCGAAAGCGACTTATTGGTAGCGGCAGGCTTAGCTGGCGTGTCCGTCTTGGCAGCGTCTTTGCTATGAGCCGTCTCGCTTGGCTTTTGCGGCGAAGCCGTATCAGGCGTTTGGGCAAGGCCAGCGACAGAGCCGGCAAGCAGGGACGAAACCAACAACATGGCGGTGACGAGGCGGGAGAAGCTATTCATCTTGAAAACCTCCAGACTTCCGAAACGAGCTTAACTGAAAAGAGTTCTGGGGAAAATCTTTCCAAGAGTCGATTGAGGGTATTGCGCAAGTAAAACGTCAAACCGGTCAGGTGACACTCAAGCTATTGTCACGATTTTCAAATGCGCAGTCTATGATGCCAGCTTACGCTGCCTTGGTTGCGCGCGCGAACCAGGTTTAGTCCCTAAGAAATAACTAATTTCGCGATGGCAATTCTGCGGCTTTGACGCTTACGGGATGGCCGCCATTATAATGCACTGCTCCCGGAAAACCTAAGAAGTTCGCGCAAATTGGCGTAAACCGTTAGTTTGCATTAGCGAATGACCAAAAAATTCAAGGCCAAACAGAAACCCTCGGTTGCCGTCATCGGCGCGGGCAGGCTCGGCCAGGCACTCGCGATCGCTCTGCAGTCGTGCGAGTACAGCATCGTTGCTTTAGTCGCGCGACACCGCCGGAAGGCCGAACAAGCAGCTACGGTCCTTGGCAAAAACGGTTCGCGACCTCGCGCTTTAGCTGCAAGTCAGTTAGCTGAATTACCGGCCAGCGATCTGATTCTAATCGCCACACCTGACGACGCGATTGCCCAGACGGCTCAGCGCCTAAGCAAATCGCTTGACAGTAAAAACCGCACGACCGTTTTGCACACCAGCGGGGCACTCTCTTCCGAAGCGCTGAATTCATTGAGAGCAGTTGGTTTTGAAACCGGCTCAATACATCCGCTGGTTTCAATTAGCGAGCCTACGGCCGGAGCTGAAGCCTTACGCGGCGCGTTCTATTGCCTTGAGGGAACTCGAAAAGCGAAAGCCATTGCCGCATCGCTGGTTCGTGATCTCGGTGGCAACAGCTTTACCATCAAGCCGGAAAACAAAGCGCTTTACCATGCCGCCGCGGTAATGGCTTCGCCTCATCTCGTATCGCTGTTCGATCTTGCCACGGAGATGCTGGCGGCTTGCGGTCTCAGCCGGCGCAAGTCACAACAGGTGCTGGCTCCCTTGCTTGAGAGCACGGTTAACAATCTCAAAACTTCAAACACTGAGCGGGCACTGACGGGCACATTTGCCCGCGGTGATGTCGCCACTGTTCGCCGGCACCTCGAGGCACTGGCCGGCAAGGAACTGGCGGAAGCATTGGCAGTTTATAAGCTACTCGGCCTGCATTCCCTGAAACTCGCCGAAAAGAACGAGCTCGATTCGCGATTATCCAAACAAATTAGAAAAATAGTGAAGAGTGAAAAGTGAAAAGTTAAGAGGGAAAAGGAGCTATTAATGGTGAGGGAAGCGATTGGCTTTCGCTTTTCACCTTTCACCTTTCACTTTTCACCTTTCACTTTTCACTGTCCCCATTTACGATTCACCCTTCATGGAACGTTCACCCAGCGATAGTTACAGCCTAACGATCCGCGTCAAACTTTCTTCACGCGCCGGCACGCTCGGCGAGGTCGCTACCGCGATTGGTAAAGCCGGCGGCGATATCGGCGCGATCGACATCGTCAGTGTCGGCCGCGACTACATCATCCGCGACATCACCGTCAACACCGTCTCCAGCGAGCATGAAGACAAGATCGTCGACGCCGTTAAAGACATCGACGGCATTGAAGTGCTGCAAGTCTCCGATCGCACTTTCCTGATGCACATCGGCGGGAAGATTGAAGTTGTTTCCAAGTTACCCCTGAAAACGCGCGCCGATTTGTCGATGGCTTACACGCCCGGCGTCGCTCGCGTGTGCGAAGCAATTCATAACGATCCGGAAAAAGTTTTCACCTTAACAATCAAAAAGAACACTGTCGCCGTGGTAACCGACGGTACTGCGGTACTTGGGCTGGGAGACATTGGGCCAGCCGCTGCCATGCCGGTGATGGAAGGGAAGGCGATGCTCTTTAAGGAGTTTGCCGGCGTTAACGCTTTTCCCATTTGCCTGAACACGAAAGACCCGGACGAGATCGTCCGCACAGTGAAAGCGATCTCGACCGCCTTTGGCGGCATCAACCTCGAAGACATTTCCGCGCCACGTTGTTTCGAGATTGAGGAACGCCTGAAGGAAGAGCTAGACATACCCGTCTTCCATGACGATCAGCACGGTACTGCCGTGGTGGTGCTCGCTGCACTAATCAACGCGCTGAAAATCGTCGGCAAGCAGATGAGTGACATCAAGGTTGTCGTTAATGGTGTGGGTGCTGCGGGTGTAGCCTGCACGAAAATCATCATTGCCGCCGGCGTCAAAAATGTGATTGGTTGTGACCAGCAAGGCGCGTTGTACCGCGGCCGTTTGGAGAACATGAACAAGGTGAAGGAGTGGTACGCCGAGCACACCAATCCCAATGACGAGCGGGGAACGCTTCACGACGTGATCAAAGGCGCGGACGTATTTTTTGGATTATCCGTCCCCGGAGTTTTGAGTGTGGAGGACGTTCAGCAGATGGCGGAGAAGCCAATCGTGTTTGCCATGGCCACTCCCACGCCGGAGATCATGCCCGAAGACGCCGCGCCCTACGTCGCCGTTATGGCCACCGGCCGCAGCGACTATCCCAACCAGATTAATAACGTGCTTTGTTTCCCCGGCATCTTTCGCGGCGCCCTCGCCTGCCGCGCGCGCAGTATCAATGAGGAAATGAAACTCGCCGCCGCTCACGCCATTGCTTCGATCATCAGCGACAACGAACTTCACCCGGAATACATCGTCCCTTCGGTGTTCGACAAACGCGTCGCCGAAGCCGTCGCCCTGGCTGTGGAAGAAGCCGCGTACCAAACCCACGTCGCCCGCCGCGACAGAGGCGAGCAGGAATCAGGGCAGTAAGATGACGGTAGAGAAGGCTTGTTTGAAGAGCCGAAGCCGAGAAATGTAATACCCGATCGGGTGAAGTAGGAGCATTCAACGCGAAAGAAGGAGAAAAAATTGACTACGAATTTCTTCAAGCTTTCTCTTCTGATTTCCCTAATGATAGTTGGAGCTGATGTGATTGCTCAGTCCGGCACCAGGGTTGATGCTGGATCGCCGGATCTTGTGAAATCGCAGAATCTAGATCCAGGACAACTTGATGGCGTCAACTACACCAACAACTTCTTCGGCTTTTCGCTTTCGGTGCCGCCGACGTGGGTAGTTGTCAGCGGTCAGCAAACTAAGACGGTTGTCGAGAAGCAAACCAAGCTGATGACCGACGACCAAAAGAAGAAAAAAGTGCTCGACGATTCGATCCAGCGTAGCGTCGCGCTCCTCAGCCTTACGAAACTTCCCGCCGGCGAGCCGGATAACGCTTCTTTTATGTTGATTGCGGAGCGCATTCCGTCGCCCTCTCTTAAGACCGGCGTTGACGTAATTGGCTCCATGGCGAACGCGTTCAAGGGTACAACCTTCAACATCGAGTTTCAGGGTGAGGTTCAAACAGAACGGATTGGCGGCGCAGATTTTGGTGTAGTGACAATAAAGAATAGCTCGCCTAATGGCACGTTCATGCAAAAGATTTACGTGACCACGAAGAATGGTTACGCGCTGGAATTGTTCTACACCTATCAGAACGATGCTGATCTCGACACGCTCAACTCAATCGTCGCAAGCATGAAGATCAAGTGACTTTAGTTGTTTGGCATTACGTCGACCTCTCAGCATTTTGGTCGTCTGCGAACTGTCGCAGCTTCCTTTAGCCGGCGCCTCACATCCGGCGGCAAAGCCGAAGCCGCAGCAAGCGGAATTTTGAGGGCAAAGCTTTCTTTCTCCCGACTTGAACGCCGCTGCAGCCGTTCAGCAGCAAACAGCCAGGCCGTGGCTTAAGTGGGAGGCTACTGCAGTGGAATATCAACCACCATATCCGCGGCTTTGATCTTGTCCTGGCCGATGAATTTTATTTTCTTGATTTCGCCGATAGCGCGGTCGGCGTCGTCGAGGGTGATCTTGCCGCGTCCTTTCCACATGCCCATCTCCACGCCGATGCGGAAGTAGTAAGTCTGTCCCGGGCCCATGTCGATCGCATAGCCCTTCTTATCGTCAGTCATGTGAATGATGTGTTTGCCCGGCTTCAGCTTGAGCGCGAAGTAACGGCCATTGTCCATGCGCGCGAGTTCCTTGTCGTCGACGAACACCGACGGCTCAAGCGCTTTGCCCACCATTTTGCTCGGACGATAAATGTAAACAATCGCGTCTGCCGCATTCACTGCGGCTCCAGTCTCGGGAACCACGGCAACAAGCGTGGAGCCGTCAACCCGAAAACGTTTTTCTTCCGCCGTGTAAACCGTAACCGCGGTGCCTGCCGCTATGCTCGCGTCGCCGCCTTTCTTTAAGAGAAAGAAGGGAACGATCATCGATAGCGCCATGGTGCTGTTAGTTTTGTCCTTACCTTCTTTGCCTTTCGCGGCGCGCAACTTCAGCGGCTGGCCATCGATAGTTTGCGTTGATTCAACCTGGACGCCGAGTTTGCCCGACTTGCCAAGGTAGCCGCCTTTCTCCGCGTTGATGACACTGCCAATTGCCGCCGTTCCTTTGCGCACCACGACTTGTCCGTTGATCACGAGATCTTCGTTAACGGTGAAATTCACCGGGTCGTTTGGCTTGGCTGCTTTGCTCGTAATTTCCTGTGCGGTGATGACGTTTATCGGCGTGCCTTCGGACACCACGATCTCAGCAACAGGATCTTGCACTACTGCAAAACTAGTAGGCGCGAGCAACAAAGAGAAGAATGCGACAGCGGAAATGGTCCGAAAAGAAGGTGAAGACATAAATCGACTCCTAAAAAAATATTCGTGCGTTGGGATACTATTAAAAAAGACGGAAAAGGGAAACTGGGAACGGAATTAAAGGGGTAATAGCTAGGGAGATCAAAGTTCTGTGGTTACACGAAGTCAGAACCGGGAGCGGTAGCGACCGGGTCGGTACGAGACGTTCAACTTCGCCAATCAATGAGTTGTTTGCTTAAACTAAACGACTGAAAACCCCTACCGACCCGGTCGCTACCGCTCCCGGTTCTGACTTCTCGAAAACGACGTTTTCGAGACCATGGGTGGGAGCATTTTTTGTGCGAAGCCGGGAGGACCAGCCGTCCTGCGTCTAAGCTGCCCACTGCTCACGGCCCACGTACACCGCCCACTGGTCTAAAGCGCTCGCAGAAACAACACCAGATCGCTCTTTTCCTGCGGCGCAAGGTTCAACTCCAGCACCAGGTTAAAAAACTCCACCGTATCTTCGAGCGTCAGCAGACGACCATCGTGCAAATACGGCGGCGACTCCTTAATGCCTCTGAGCGGGAACGTCTTGATCGGACCTTGCTTCGTGATCATCATTCCGCCTTCCATGCGCGGCACGTAGAAGCGTTCTACCATCAGGTCGTGCATCAGATTGTCTGTGTAGAAAGGCGGCGTATGACACTGCGAACAGTTTGCCTTGCCGAAAAACAACTCCTCGCCTCTGATCTCGGCCGGAGTGGCCTTCTTGCGATCCAAGCGACCGTAGATGTTTAGTTTCGGCGCCGGCGGAAAGTCCATGATCTCCTGAAACTCCGACATCTCGTGAACCTGATGCCCGCGATCGAGAATGTTAATTCCTTTCTTCGTGGCAATAACCGGATCGCCGTCGAAGTATGCCGCGCGTTGTTCAAACTCAGTAAAGTCTTCGACCGTCTTCAACGCGCGCTGCGATCCGAAGAGACGCTGAATGTTGACGCCGCGCAAACTCGGGGTCTCGATGCGTCGACGATTCTCTTGTGGGCGTATATCCCCGACCAGGTGAAACGCGCCGTTAGTGTGGCCGTTGACGTGACAATCAAAACAGGCCACGCCCTGCATGCCGTCCTTCCTATCGGTCTTGCGGTCGTCCGTAGCGTTGAATTGTTGTTGCGGAAACTGCGTCACGAGCAGACGCAATCCATCCAGTTGTTTGGGATTCAAAATGCCATTGAACAGCGAGTAGAAATTGTTGACATCGACGAGCTGACCTTTGGAAACGTCTCCAAGGTCCGGGCGCGTGGTCAGGAAGATCGCGGGAGGAAACTCCGGCAGGAAGTGGTCCGGAATATCAAAATCCAGATCGAAACGTTCCAGCCGCGGCTGAAGCTTGATGTGCGATTGCGGGAAGACCATGCCGCCCACGGGATGGTTTGCATGCGGCAGCGGCAGGTAAGGGAAGACGCCTTTCGCTCGAATCTCCTCGGGCGACATGCGGCCGAGCTGCTCCCAGGTAACATTTTTCAAACGCGCCGTTGGCCCAACCGGAATAGGTTTGCCATGCGTCATCTTCACTTCCGGATCGACACGCCTGGTTAAGTCGTATCGCTCTTCGAGCCGGCGCGTCGCAGTGGCGTTAACGCGCGACCTATTTGCCTTATCGCGCTCGTGTACCACTTCGAACGGCTCTTCAATAACCGGCATGAAAGAAGTCGGCTGGTCTTTCGGCGGGGGATTCTTCGCGCGATTCTGCGCGCCGGCTTCGGTAGCGACGAGCAATGAGGCAGTGATAGCCAGTGCGATGGCGATGCCGGCGAGCAATTGAATCCGAAGCGTAGAACTTACCGAGGAATTCCCTAAAACGTTGTTTGTGTTTTTAGCTGTAACTTTCCGCGTGGTGTTTTCTATGACGTTCATTCTGCTCCTTTCATGAGTCCGGCCCTCGGGCTCGTTCCAACAGACGGGGCTGCGCGCCTGATAATCACATCAGGAAAACAGCTAAGGACTTGCAGCGAAGTTCTATTTTTAAAGCGGGGGTTAGGGGGTCGCGGCAATATGATATTACTACCGGCTACCGTGTCAATATCAATTTTGACAGTGCACCAAACAGCTCCGCCCTGTTGAAAAACAAATCAGCTCCCAGGGCTCTGCTCAAATAATTCAGCGTTCAAACTTGAGTTTGTGTCTGCAAAACACCAAGCTAAAGCTTGAACTCTGAACTACTGGCACATTGCGACAGATCATATGATCCGAAACGGCTACTCCAACCAATCTCTCATCGCTGACATCTCAGTCCCATCATCGGTTAAACTAGGAAAGTCTTATGAAGAAACTCGTTCTGCTGTTATTCATTTTCTGCGTGGCTACTACTTCCCATTCGCAATCTACAGCCCAGGATTTCCATTCGTATTCAAATCCACAGGACGTTCGCGTACGGCACCTCGATCTCGATTGGGACGTCTCGTTCGATAAAAAGATCCTCAAGGGCGCTGCCGTACTCACCATCGACCGGCTGAACAAAGAAGCGCCGCTCGTCCTCGATACGCGCCATTTAAATATCGACAAAGTTGAAACGTCTGCGAGCGGATCAAACTACACGGCAACCAAATTCAGTGTCGGGGAAGCGGATTCGATCCTGGGCGCACCGCTTACAATTCAGTTACCAGCGGACGCGAAATTCGTTCGCGTTACTTATTCCACGAACGCCGATGCGTCGGGGCTGCAATGGCTCGAGCCGTCACAAACGGCCGGCAAGCAAAACCCGTTCATGTTCACGCAGTCGCAGGCAATTCACGCGCGCAGCTGGATTCCGCTCCAGGACACACCGCAGGTTCGCGTCACTTACACAGCTCGCGTGCGCACGCCGCACAACCTGCTGGCGGTAATGAGCGCAGAGAATGTGCCCGACACGCCGCGCGATGGCGACTATAGTTTTCGCATGCCGCAGGCGGTTCCTTCGTATTTGATCGCGTTGGCAGTCGGCGATCTCAGTTTCAAATCTTTAGGACGGCGCACCGGTGTTTACGCCGAGCCTTCGGTAGTTGAAAAAGCGGCTAATGAATTTAGCGACACTGAGAAGATGGTCGAAGCGACTGAGAAACTCTACGGTCCATACCGTTGGGGACGTTACGATCTGTTAGTGCTGCCGCCGAGCTTTCCCTATGGCGGCATGGAGAATCCGCGACTTACGTTTGCAACACCGACAGTGCTTGCGGGAGACAAGAGTCTGGTAGCGCTGATTGCGCATGAGTTGGCCCATTCCTGGTCGGGCAACCTGGTTACCAACGCAACCTGGCGCGACTTCTGGTTGAACGAAGGATTCACCGTCTATCTGGAACGGCGAATCCTCGAAGCTGTCTACGGACGTCCGCGCGAGGAGATGGAAGCTGCTTTAGGTATGCGTGACCTGCGCGAAGAGCTCGCCACGCTCGAAAAGCACGACCAGATTCTGCATATTGATTTGAAAGGTCGCGATCCGGATGCAGGCTCGACCGATATTCCCTACGAAAAGGGCGCGCTGTTCCTGCGTCATCTGGAGCAGACTTTCGGTCGCGCACGCTTCGATCGTTTTCTGCGCAGTTACTTCGATCACTTCGCGTTTCAGAGCATCACCACCGACCAGTTTCTCGCTTACTTAAAGACGAACCTGCTCGACAAGTATGCCTCACTGGCCGCAAAGGTTCCGGTTGATGAATGGATTAACCAGCCCGGTCTTCCTGCGGGTGCGCCGAATCCGACCTCGTCTGCCTTCGATAAAGTTGAAGAGCAGGCGAAGCTCTGGATGCGAGGCGAAGTAGCGGCTGCTGCAATTCCGACCGCGAAGTGGACCACACAGGAGTGGTTGCACTTCCTTAAATCTTTGCCGCTGCCGGAAGAAAAGCCTGGCACTACCGCTGCCGCCGTTCTGGATCGTCAGAAGATGGCGGAGCTCGATCAGGCGTTTCACTTAACGCAGTCCGGCAACTCAGAGATCGCGTTTCAGTGGCTCATGATGTCGATCAAGAATCACTATGAGCCCGCCTATCCGCGGCTCGAAGAATTCCTGATGACAATCGGCCGCCGCAAGTTCATCAAACCCTTGTACGAAGAGCTGGCCAAAACACCTGAGGGAAAGGAACGCGCGCTCGTGATTTATCGCCGCGCCCGCGCGACTTACCATCCCATCTCAGTCGCCTCAATCGATGAAGCCTTGAAGTGGAAGTCGTAAGCGGCTTATTTGGAGTGCGCTGACCTGTCAGCGCTTTGGTCGTCGCGACCTGTCGCGACTGTGCTGCTTCAGACCCTGAGTTGAAAAAGACAAGAGCCCGCGCAGTGGGCGACAGCCTAATATCACGGCGAACGCTGTCGCCCACTCCGCGGGCTCTCATTGTCTCTGGACCATTCACCTGGGGTTCCGCTGCGCTCCACCCCAGGCTTTATGCTTTCGCCTGCTCCGCAGGCTGGCATTCAGATTCCTGAGTCTGTAAAACCATTGACTTAATTCCGGCTTGCCAGAATACTGTGCGCGACCTCATTACTCGACGCGCCACGCCTCGCACATAGGAGTCGACAAAAATGAAAATCCCCAAGCTCTTTGTATTTGTAGTTCTATTCCTCGTAGTGTCGTCATGCAATCGCGATAAGACGAAGACCTCGACCACGCCAACTCCCGCCCCCGGCGGTACCACCGTCGTGGTCGGGGAGAATGGTCTGTCCGGCGCAGACCGGCAAAACTTTTATCATCTACCTGAAGGCAGCGAGCTCTTCCCTTATGCGTGGATGAAGGCTCTCCACACGGCGAACGATCAGCCGTTTCTTCAAAACCCGGAACGCTTTGGACTCTTGCCCGACCCCAATCACGCCGAAGGTTTGCCCATAGGTTTGACGGTGGCGAATCGCAGTGGCGTGCCGCTGGGTGAAATGGTTGGCGTTAATTGCGCGGCCTGTCATGTAGCCGAACTCAAATATCAAAACACAACTTTCCGTGTTGATGGTGGACAGAATTTGTTTGACCTCGGTGGTTTTTACGGCGAGTTGTTTGAGGATACAAGGAACACCGTCACCAGCCCCGATAAACTCTTCGCCTTCCTGGTTCGCTGGTGGCAGCAAAGTCACGACAAGGCGCCGGGGCAATCAGAGTCCGCAAAGCCGTCTCTGAAAAAACTGCTGCAAGGCAAACTCGATAAACCCCTGCCCACTGACCCGACGCGTCAACTTCTCAGCCGCTACCAGAATCTGGATGACTTGCGGAAAGCCGGACCGCTGGAAAAGGAACTGGCTGATCAAATCACGGCGCTGGTTGAGAAGCATAAAAGCGCTTCAACCAAAGCTGAGCAACTGCAGACGGCTACGGACAACGCCTATGCGTCGATGGCAAAGAAAATCACGGCGAAACATCCGGGAACTACCCAACTCTTCGACAAGGTCAAGTCTGCGTCTGACCGCGTCAACTCAATTACGCACGCGCTAAAAGACATCGATGAGTATATCGCCCTGCTCTATTCCTACATGGACCTGCTGAAGTCTTTGGGAACTATTGAAGCAACGGGCAGCCTGGCCGGCGGGTTTGGTCGTGTCGACGCTTTCGGCGGCGCGCGCAACTTGCTTTTTCCCGCGAGCGCCCAGCCGGCAACTGCGCCCGTCTGTTATCCGTATCTCTGGGGCTTCTCGGAAATCGCGTTCTTCCATAACGCGGCTAACACGAATTCAATACTCGAGCGAAACATCGGCCAGGCGCTCGGTCTCGGCGCGACGTTCGACAAAACCTTTGGCACCTTTGCGACCAGCGTCGATATCAAAAATACGAACTCGCTTGAAGAACTCGCTTACAAAATTCAGGTGCCGGAGTGGCCTGCGGCTTTCGGCGCCATTGATGCGGACAAAGCGGCGAAGGGCAAAATTCTTTACCAGCAGAACTGCGCCGGTTGTCATGAACAGTTCGCTTCCTCTCCACCACCCGACAACATGGGCCAGGGAAGTTGGGTGCTGAACACTTATCCGGTTGAGCAGATTGGCACCGATCCAAATGAAGCTAAGAACTTTCCTGTACCAGTCAATTTCAACGGTAAGCAAGTGCCGCTGCCAGAGGCGATAGCGACGCTTATTCCACAAATCGCGAAGTCGTATTACGCGTCGAATAATATTTCTCACGCAGAGCAGACGGCGTGGAACCATGGGCGCTTGCCGGCCGAGTGGCGCGCGCCCCAAGTGTATTCGGCGCGGCCGATGGCGGGCGTTTGGGCCACACCGCCTTACCTGCACAACGGCTCAGTGTTGACGCTTTATGATTTATTGCTGCCGGCGGCGCAACGTCCGGCGAAGTTCTTTGTCGGCAGTCGCAAATATGATCCGGTGCGTTTGGGTTATGTGAACGAAAAGGACGACCTGCGGGTCTTTGAGCTTGATACGACGAAGAACGGCAACAGCAACGCCGGACACGAATACGGCACGACGTTGAGTGAAGACGAGAAGATGCAGTTGCTGGAGTTTATGAAGACATTCAAGCAGATGCCGCTGCCGAAGGAGTGATCGTGCGCGCGCGATCCGAACTCTGGCGTCAGATGAGGTCGTCGATATCGTATTGATCTCTGTGCCACCTTTGTGTGCTCTGTGTCTCTGTGGTGAACGAACCGTGATTGGAGATTCACCACAGAGACACAGAGAACGCAGAGGACGCACAGAGTCAAATAAAACCAATGCTCGTGCGGTCAGGATTAGGACCGCCGACTTGCTCTCGCTATAATCCGCGACGGCCCCCAACCAGACAATCCAATTCAAAAGGAGAAACGATGTTTCCACGAAAGTTGATTTCTGGATTTGCACTTCTGTC
>DASZDU010000034.1:0-17601 GCA_035941655.1 Pyrinomonadaceae bacterium
AATGCTCGGGCACGTTTTGTGTGATCACTGCCACGCGAAGGGAGATATGGTTTTCGCTTACGATCGCCAGGCGCTCGATATTTCCGATCCCAGCGCCGTTTTGCAGGCGACCCAAAACGACAAGCCTGACGTAATCATAAATTGTGCTGCCTGGACAGACGTTGACGGTTGCGAGCTCGATAGTAAACGAGCGTTTGCCGTCAACGCTCTCGGTCCGGAAAATCTTGCCAATGCGAGTCGCGCGCAGGGGTCGCAATTCATTACCGTCTCCACCGATTATGTCTTCGACGGCGCTATGGATGGCTTTTACACACAGCGTGATCATCCAGTTCCTATTAGCGTTTACGGAGTATCAAAACTGGAAGGCGAATACCGCGCGCAACGAGCGAATGCCGATACAATCATTGTGCGGACCGGTTTCGTCTTCGGCCCTAAGGGACGCAACTTTCTGAGCACTATCGTAGACCGCGCGCGCAGGAGTGAAAAAATAGCGGGGATTAGCGATGCTTACGGAACCCCTACTTATGCGCCCGATTTGGCAGCCCGGTTAAAGCTTCTGGCGGAGCTGGGTCTGCCTGGCACCTTTCATGTGGTCAACTCGGGGCCGGGAGTGAGTTATGAGGAGTTCGCGCGGGTTGCGCTAACGGCAGCGGGTTTCGATGCGGGAAATCTGCAGTCTGTAAAAATGAGTTCATTGCAGCGTCCCGCGCCCCGACCGCGAAATTCGCGTCTTAAGTGTTTGCTTTCGGAAGCGATTGGGCTGCCACCTTTACAGCCATGGGAAGACGCAGTCAGGGATTTTGTGGCGCTCGATGCAAAGGACAGAGCGACGGCGCATAATTAGTGGCTCGGTGTGCTTGCCACAGGCCAAGTCTCTGTTATTATTCTGGGGTCTACGGATTCCTTGAAGGTTATCATTTAAGCACGACGATGTCTCAAAATAATCAACTCCTGCCCGCGACCTTAAATAACCGCAGCCTCGACCGTCCCTTGTCTGATCTTACTCAGGCAAAGCCGTACGGTGTTTCCGGCGGAGAGCCAGCCTCGTTTCGAGACTATTTGTTTGTGGTGCTGAAAAGAAAGTGGCTGATTCTTAGCCTCGTTTTGGTGGTTACATCGCTCGTGACTATTCAGTCTTTTCGAGCGCCCTCGATTTATGAAGGTGAAACCACCATTCGCATCGAGCAAAAGGCAATGAGCGTGCTGCAGACGAAAGAGATCGTCATCAACGCGCAGAGTGATCCGAATTTCTGGGGAACACAGCTCAAACTACTTGAGAACCCGGCGCTGGCACGACAGGTAGTCTTGACGCTGGATTTGCAACACAATCCCGCCTTCTTCGGTGGCCAGGCGCAGGGCGGTGTTTTCAATTCCATTCGCCGGATCTTTTCAAAGCCGACTCGAACAACTGAAGCGCCCCCCGTGACGCGCGGATTGACGGTCGTTGGAGAGAGTGAAGTTACTGGAGGAGCTCTAACCGCGGAGGAGCTGGCAAAGTTGGAGCCTTACGAAGACGCCATCATCGCCGGCGAAACGATTGAGTCAGTTCCGACCACCAACCTGGTCAAGATTAAGTTTGTGCATCCCGATCCCGAACTTGCTCAGAAGATCTCAAACACCTTAGCCGACGTTTTCGTCAACAATAATCTGACCCGCGCGACGATGGGATCAACGAAAGCTGAGGACCTGCTGGCACGCGAGATTGCAAATCTGCAAGGAAAGATTAAGCAGGCGGAGGAAACGCGGTTTAATTATGCCAAGGCCAAGCATCTGCCGCTCGTGAATAATTCCGCCGGAAATCTGGAGGCGACGCGGTTGGCCACGTTGAGTGGTCAATTGTTGTTAGCGGAAAATGAGCGCAAACAAATGCAGGCCCAACTGGACTCGGCTCGCAAAGAGCAGGATCCCTTCTCAATCCCTGACGTCAATAGCTCTGGCCGGGTAGAAAAACTGCGCGAGCGTATCTCGGCACTGAAGGAAAAACGCGACGCCCTATTAATTGTTTACACTTCAGAATGGCCGGAAGTGAAAAAGATCGATGCGCAGTTGAAAGGGTTGGAGGCTGAACTCACCAAAGCGCCTGCCGAAATCGTCACCTCAATTCAACGGAAATATCAGGCAGCCGTATCAAAAGAGAGTCTTTTGCGGCGATCGTACGAAGAACAAAAAGGAACGACGACTCAACAGACTCGCGACGAGATCGACCTGTTGTCGATGACCCAGTCGCTGGAGACAGACAAGCAATATCTCAATACACTTCTGCAGCGTCAGCGAGAGTTGAATGTAGCCTCCGGAGACCGATCAAACGAAGTCAGCATTGAAACGCCAAGCCGCCTCCCGAAGACTCCGATCGGTCCACCTCGCCTGCGCAACATCTTTATCGCTTTTCTTCTTTCGCTCGGTGCCGGCATCGGCCTGGCGTTCCTGCTTGACTTCCTTGACGACACGGTTAAATCCGTCGACGACGTTGACCGCTATCTGCATTTGCCGGCTTTGGCTTTAATTCCCACGGGTCGCGATCGCGGACGGCTAATTGGGATCCCTGGAGTGGGTCCGCCGCCGGCTCCGTCAGATTTGACTGCGTTAACAATGATCAAGGACGTGCGATCTCCGATCGCTGAATCATACCGGCACCTGCGAACCTCGCTGTTGCTTTCATCCGCCGGCCAGCCGCCGAAGACAATCCTGGTGACTTCCAGCCAGCCCTCCGAAGGTAAAACTACGACAGCGATAAACACAGCCTTCATGCTGGCGCAAACCGGAGTCGAGGTTTTGATCATAGACTGCGACCTCCGTCGTCCGCGGTTGCACGCGCATTTCGATGCGCCAAACTCGAGGGGACTCACCAATTGGCTTTCCGGTGAAACCAACATCGACAACCTGATACAGACTTATGAACCGCAAGCGAACCTCAAGTTCTTAACGTCGGGACCAGCACCACCCAACCCCGCTGAGCTTCTGGGCTCCGACGAGATGCGAAAACTGCTGACTATGCTCAGCGAGAAATTCACACATATCGTGGTCGACTCTCCTCCAGCTATCTCATTTACTGACGCGTCGATTTTGTCGACCCTGGTTGATGGTGTGGTCCTGGTAGTTCATAGCGGCAGAAGTTCGAGAGCGGTTGTGCGTCGGGCCAAACAGCAATTGCTGGACGTGGGCGCTCATATCTTTGGCGTCGTTCTCAATAATGTGAAACTCGAAACGCAGGACTACTACTATTCCGGCTATTACTCCAGCGACTATAGTGAAGGCGATAGACCGGGCGATCCAGCGGGAGACACTGCTCAAACGCGGTAGGACGCTCATTCATTCACGAGCTTGCGCAGTCGCAGATGAGAAAGGCTGCCGGGCCACCGTGTTGTTCCGACCCGTTGCTCTTCCTACAATTCCCCTGAAGCATGCGTTATAGAACACAGAGAGATTTTAGTCTCGTCGTCGGCGGTTGTTCCATGAGAACTGAAATTGATTATCTGGTGTTAGAGACTTACATCCTTAATAAAAAGAATAAAAAGGGGCAGCCGCCCCTCCACGGTGAGGACTGGCGCACTCGCTTCAAACTTGATTAACTACTCCTATATCCTTTCTTAACAAAAGAACGCGCTGAAGGAATTGGATTGATGAAGCAAACCGCATTGATCACAGGCGGCACGGGGTTTTTAGGTAAACGTCTGGGACTCGCGCTGAAGCATCGCTACCGCGTGGTGCTCACTGGTCGCAATAACAAACTCAACCAGGATGCGCAGCAATTTACCGGCTGCCCTACTTTGCCGATGGATGTCACGAACATCGAGTCTATTCGCGACGTCTTCAGCGAAGTGCGACCCGATGTCGTGGTTCATGCCGCGGCTACCAAGTACGTCGATCTCTCTGAACTGCAGCCGATGGAGTGCCTTGACATCAATGTGCTGGGTTCACAGAACGTCGCGCGCGTCTGCGTTGAAAAGGGCGTTGCTATAGTCATTGGCATGTCCACTGACAAGACCGCGCCACCGGTTGCCAATACTTACGGCTTGACTAAGGCTTTAATGGAGCGCTTATTCTGCGCCATGAACGCGAAGACGGAGACGACACGTTTTGCCTGCGTTCGTCATGGCAACATCGCCTGGTCAACCGGCTCGGTCTTTCCAATCTGGAAAAAGATGCACGATTCGACCGGCGTTATCGGGAGTACTGGTCCCCACATGACCCGCTATTTTTCCAAGGTGGACGAAGCTGTCGCGCTTGTCATAACGGCGATAGAAAACTTCGAGCAGGTGCAGGGCGCCGTGCTCTCGCGCAAAATGAAGGCCGCCGCTATCAGAGATTTTCTCGAAGTTTGGATTAAGCATAAGGGCGGCAGGTGGGAGCAGATCGAAGGCAGGCCAGGAGAGCGTCCACACGAATATTTGATTGGCGAGCCAGAGTTGCTCTACACACGCGAGGTTGAATTCGACGGCCTTCCGCATTTCATTATCAAGTTTAACCATCCGGTCGATTATCCGCTGCATGCTCCCTTTTGTTCTGCCAACGCACCGCGTTTGACGGAAGAAGAGATGCTTGCAATCATTAACGATCCACCGATGGAGGAGCTTTGAGATAAGTGATTCGTCACGCAATCATCATGGCCGCTGGGCGCGGGATGCGGATGGCTCCGTTGACTGATGCCATTCCCAAACCAATGGCCCCTTATGACGGCACGACCTTGATTGCCAGCGGCATTTCGCGACTGGCCACACGCGTCGAACATATTCATGTGACGGTGGGCTACAAAAAAGCGATGCTGGCGCAGCATGTTATTGAACATGGCGCGAGCTCAGTCTTCAATACCGAAGGCAAGAGCAACTGCTGGTGGCTTTACAATACCCTGCTCAGTCACCTCGATGAACCGATGGTGGTCCTGACGTGTGATAACGTGGTCGAACTGGATCTTGAGTTGCTGGAAGAGAACTATTCATCCCTGAATTCTCCGGCCTGCATGCTGGTGCCAGTGCGGCCAGTGCCTGGTCTCGAAGGCGATTATGTTTTTCACGAGAACCACGTGGTCAGGGAAATAAGCCGGTTGAAAAAGGCGGACATTTATTGTTCGGGCATTCAGGTGCTTAACCCGTATCGGCTCAACCAGATTACGCAGGAAGGAGCCAGCTTCTACGATATGTGGCAGCAACTTATTAATCGGCGACAATTGTTTGTCTCCTCTGTCTACCCGAAAAAGTGGTTTGCGGTCGACACCATCGAACAACTGACAACCTTAAACAAATCGCCTTTTTAACACGGAGGCCACGCGCAGCGTGAAGCCGGGGCGTGCAGACAATTTCGCGACACTGCTGGTGTAATTGTGATTGATTTTAGCATCTGATGAGTGAGTATCCTTTCTTCTCCGTTGTAATCCCCACCTACAATCGGGCCGCCTTTATTGAAGCGACGCTGCAGAGCGTCCTCAACCAAACGTATCCCCACTACGAGATCATAGTCGTTGACAATTGTTCGACCGACAATACGGAAGAGTTGTTACAACCCTACATTAGTGCCGGTCAGATATACTTCATCAAACACGAGCAGAATTTCGAGCGTGCTCGCTCGCGTAACACTGGGATGAGCGTTGCGCGCGGCGATTTTGTAACTCTGCTGGATTCCGATGATTTCATGTATCCCACCAATCTGGCTGACGCCGCGGAATACGCGCGCGCGAACCCCGAGATCAAATGTTTTCACAACCTTTACGAGTTTGTAGATTCTGAGCGCAATACTCTGCGGCGGCAACCACTGCCTCCGCTGAAGAATCAGCTCAAGGCCATCGCCGGCGGAAATTTTATGACCTGCATTGGCGACTTCATTCATCGGGAGATCTACGAACAATACAAGTTTGACGTAACCCCGGAATTGACCGGCGGCGAAGACTGGGAGTTTTGGTTGCGTGTGCTGGCAGATTACAGAGTTGGGCGAATCGAAAAAATCAACAGCGGCATTTTGCAGCACGAGGGCCGTAGCGTTAATAATCAAAGTCTCGAGAGTATGAAGCGCGGTCTGGACCATCTCTGCGCGAAGCTGGAGACCGAACCGCATCTGGCAGAGGTTTATCGACCGTATTTGGAGCGGATCCGCGCAAACTCGCTGTTGTATCTCGCCATTCTGGCCAACACCAGCGGGCGGTTCGTTGAAGCGCGGGAGTTTCTTAAGCGCGCAGTGAAGAGTGACTTTTCTTTGCTCGTCGACACGCGCCTTTGGCGGGTGGCTCGACGCGCTTTCTTAAAACTACAACCGCTGTGAAACGGAATTGTACGGCTGAGCTGCGAGTGGATTGAGAGAAAGAATGCAAACAAAATTGCTCGACCTGCTGGCCTGCCCGGAATGTGGCACCGCGCTAAGCTGCGCGGTCACCGAAAAGGAAAAGGACGGCGAAATTGTCTCGGGGCGTCTCGAGTGCGCGAGCGGTGCGCATCAATTTCCTATCGAAGATGCCATCCCGCGTTTCGTACCGCGGGAAAATTATGCCGCATCGTTTGGCTATCAGTGGAACAGGTTCAAGGTTGAACAACTCGATTCAGCAAACGGGACAGGACTTTCCGCTGACCGATGGTATTCCGAAACCGGATGGACCAGGGACTGGCTTAAGGACAAGTGGGTGCTCGATGCCGGCTGCGGGGCGGGTCGGTTTCTCGACGTCGCTGCGGAGGGCGAGGCACAGGTTGTAGGCCTGGACATTAGTAGCGCAATCGATGCTGCCCGTGCCAATCTCGGCGGACGTCAAAACGTTCATTTTGTTCAGGCAAGTATTTATAACCCCCCGTTTCGTCCTGGAGTTTTCGACGGCTGCTATTGCATCGGCGTCGTGCAGCATACGCCTGACCCGCAACTGGCCATCGGAACGCTGCCGCATTTCCTGCGAGCCGGAGGACGCATTGCGATTACCGCCTACGAGCGCAAGCCCTGGACTCTCTTTTATGGTAAGTATCTTATGCGGCCGCTGACAAAACGTGTGGACAAACAGAAGTTGCTTTCGGGAATCAAAGGTATGATGCCGGTCCTTTTCCCTTTGACGAATGTGCTATTTCGCCTGCCATTGGCGGGGCGTCTTTTCATGTTTGTCATCCCGGTTGCAAATTATGTTCACGAGGCCAGGCTGACCGCGCAGCAACGGTATGAATGGGCAATCCTTGATACGTTTGACATGCTTTCTCCTCAATATGATCAGCCGCGAACCCAGGATGAGATTGAAACGGCCCTGGCGAGCGCAGGCATCAAAAATCTCAGGAGGCTCGAGAATTCAGGCGTCAACATCGTCGGTGAGAAGGAAGCGAGCCAATAAGGGGGCCGACCAGCAACCATTATGTTTTTACTAATCCTCAGTTTGATTATTTATTCCGCTCCCGGCAAGAACCTTGTCCTCGTTCCGGAAGGTAGTAACGCCAGATCGTTTACTCTGCAGAGGCAGACTGCTTCTGGAAAAGTTACGCGTGTGGCGAATAGTTTTCCGGGAGCCGATCTCGGCGCGAAAATCAACGCTGCCGACAAAGACCTAGGTGCCACTGTGGGGGAAATCCTAGTGCAAAATGGTGGGATTATTTCTACGCAGGTAACGATCAATCCGGGTCATACCCTCCGCTTCGGTCCGGGCACATATCGATTGGCAACTGAGTTGTTGTGGGAAGGGGCTGTCCTTTTGAAGTCGCGAACGGCCGTTGTAGGTTCGGGATGGGACACGATAATCGTCGAGCCACCTCGCACCGGCTGGACGGTCTTCCAATCCTTTGAAGACATTCGCACGCAGCCGGCCCATAGCGGCACCGATTCGGATATCAGCGTTACAAAATTGCAGATTAAGGGCGCGAATCCGGGAGTGGATGGCAGTGTGCGCCAAACGTTGCAACTGGGAAACTGTAATCGTTGCCGCGTCGAACAGGTTTGGCTGAATGGAACCGGTGTGATTGGCATACAGGCGGGGGGTAATGCGCTCAAAGGAAACTTCGCTGAAGACGTCGTTATTAAGAACAATCTTTTTACCAGGGTCGCGGGTCAGACAGTGGCAGTCGTAAACGGACGCAACATCGTCATTGACAGGAACACTTTTAAAGAGTCCGGTCGCGATACGCGACAGGGAATGGTGCCGATTGACGTCGAACCAAACGTTCCGGGAGACGTTGCTCAGAATATCCAAATCACTAATAACGTTATTGACTCGCGTGGCTCTCCCTTCATGCACGGCAATGGCATACTGGTACAAAACGGCGCCCGCACTCGCAATTATGGACCAGTAACAGTTAAAGGAAACACAATCATCGGGGATAATTTAATTGATGTCGGTGGAAACATCGCGACCGGTATTTACATTTCCGCGCCAAACGTTACGGTAGTAGACAACACAATTCAACGCGTTTCGCATTGCGGCATTCGTCTCGAAAATTCGAGCCACGCTTACGTGGCGCGCAACAAGATTATTTCCGCGGGTACCGGCGGCCTTTTCGCCTTCGAAATAACCAACACTACCGATTCCCAAATCCTGGATAATATCGTTACGGTTGATCCAAGATCGCCGTTGGCGAATGCCGTTATCGTTGAGGCCGGGACTTCCCGTAATAATGTCTACAAAGGAAATACAGACGGTAGCAAACCGATCCTCATACAAGGCAGAAAGGGATCGGACTAAACCGCGCCCGGCAAGACGTGGCAACTTTTCTGCAATCAACCTCCAAGGCTGTGTATCCCCTATAGCTGCCACCCGATGCTCCGAACTCTGTACATCTGCTACTTCGGAATTCGCGAACCGCTGGTCCAAACCCAGGTGCTTCCTTATCTGCGCCAATTGGCCACCGCGAACGTAAAGGTACATCTGCTAACTTTTGAGCCGCGTCTGCGCGAGCAATGGACGAGTTCGGAACTTGAAGCGCGACAAAAAGAATTGGCAGCTGAAGGGATCGCCTGGTCCTCGCTTCCTTATCATAAAAGCCCCAGCCTTCCGGCAACCCTGTACGACATATTGGCCGGCGCGCGGTTTGCCGTTCGATTAGCGCGCCGCGAGGGGATCGCAGTAATACACGCGCGCGCCCACGTGCCGATGGCCATGGCTTTACTCGCGCGAAGGTTCGCCCGCGTTAAGCTGATTTTTGATATACGCGGGCTGATGGCTGAAGAGTATGCGGATGCGGGCATCTGGGCTAAGAATTCTCTTCCGTATCGTTTAGTCAAGAAGCTTGAGAATGCCGGTATCCGCCATGCGGATCAGATCGTCGTGTTAACTGAACGTCTGCGCCACTGGCTGGTCGAACACAAGTTGAAACCTGCCGGGCAGATACAGGTCATTCCCTGCTGCGTTGATCTCTCACGGTATACCGCGCCTGTACCCGAGGCGCGGCAGGTACGTTTTGAAATCGTGTATGCGGGTTCAGTCACGGGCGTGTATCTGTTGGAAGAAATGGCCCGGTTCTTTTTAGCTGTCCGAGAGCGTCAGGCCGATGCATTTTTTCGAATCCTGACGACAGGTTCGGCAGAAGAAGTAACCGCGCGCCTGCAACACGCCGGCGTGAGATCGAGTGATTTTTGGGTTGGTAAGGTAAAGCCCGATGATGTTCCAGGATATTTACAGCGCGCGCGTCTTGGACTTTCGTTTCGCCAACCCGAATTTACGCAGATAGCTGCCTCGCCGACTAAAATCGCCGAGTACCTGGCCGCCGGCCTGCCGGTAGTTTGTAACTCGGGTGTCGGTGATGTTGACGCGCTATTAGCACGCGAGCACGTAGGCGTGCTGCTGGAAGAGTTGGACGCCAGGGCTTACGCTCGCGCCGCGGAGCAGGCTTTGCAACTTGTATCTGAGCCGCAGATTCGAGAGCGTTGCATTGCCGTTGCTCGGCGAAACTTCGACTTGACGACTGTCGGCGCCGCGCGCTACCAGGACGTTTACGGTCGCATCGCGATTGGTCCTAACGCAAACTAACAATCGGCGTTACAAGCAGGCTCACGCGGATTATGCGGAGGCAATAAGCGTTGGCAGAAAACTATACATCGGCGAGTCTCGTTTCCAGGTCTTGTCCGGCCTGTGAAGCAACGAATTCATTCAAGCGTGGGCACAAGAATGGTTTCGAGATGCTGACCTGTGGCCGCTGCAGCACTCTCTACACTTCACAATTGCCCGTTGCCGACAGTGCTGAAAACTATGACGATTATTATCACGAAGAAAATCTTACGGCTCCAGAATTTGTCAATCGCCGGCTCAATGAAATCGTCGCCAGTTTCTCAGCGTATAAGCGGCACAATCGTTTACTTGACGTAGGCTTCGGTGCCGGCACTTTGTTGGAAGCGGCCCGCAGTGCAGGCTTCCAGGCATTCGGTGTGGATGTAGCTGAACGCGCGGTGACGTCGGCACGCGCGATGGGATTTGAAGTGTTTTGTGGAACCATTCAGCAGGCGCAGTATCAGGAAAACTATTTCGATGTGGTGACGGCCAGCGAGGTCCTTGAACACGTGCCCGATCCGAAGGCAGTGCTGCAGGAGATTGCGCGTGTACTTCGTCCTGGCGGCTTACTCTGGCTTACGACGCCGCATGGTCGTGGTCTCTCCGGAAAATTCCTCGGGTTAAAGTGGAGTGTTGTCAGTCCGCCTGAGCATCTGCAATTGTTTTCGCGCAGCGGCGGCCTGGGTATGCTGAAGGCGGCCGGTCTACGACCGATACGGGTTGCGGTTGAGGGCTTGAACCCTTATGAGTTGTTGCACCTGGGAAATACTCCTGAGCTAAACCCGGGAACTAACAACGAATCTGAAGGCAATATAAGAGTGGAGTCGAGTTACCGGCTCAATGAGGCACTAATGGCAAGCCGGCCCCGACGCCTGGTCAAACGCGCGCTGAACGATTTGCTCAATCTCGGACGGCTCGGCGATTCTTTGAAAATCTGGGCTGAGAAATGAAAGATAGGGGTCATTGTAGATTACTTTCGCTCGCACTCGGGAGACGGCCCGTGTCTGACAATCAATGAAAGTTTTAGCGCTCGCATCCTATCCTCTTGAAGCCGCCTCCACTCGTTATCGCGTGACGCAATTCATCGAGCCGCTGGCAGCCCATGGTATTAGCCTGACCATACATCCGTTTATTGACTCCCGTTTGAATGCCATGCTTTACAACAAATCAAAGTGGCCGCGAACGGCAATTGGTTTGGCGCGGGCTGCACTGCGCCGCGTCGGAGATGTGATGAAAGCACGTGATGCCGACGTACTCTTCGTGCAGCGCGAAGCGATGATGTTTGGGCCACCCGTCATTGAATGGTTGGCAATGCACGTGGGCGGCTGTCCCCTGGTACTGGATCTCGACGACGCTACTTATGTTCCTTACGTTAGCCCGACTTACGGGCGGCTTGGCAGCTCAATCAAGTGGTTTAGTAAAACGAATGATCTGATTCGTTGGGCGGATGTTGTGACCTGTGGCAACCGCAACATCGCGGAACATGTCGGCGCACAGGGCAAACGCGCGGTGCTGATTCCGACTGTGGTCGATACAGAACGGTTTAGACCAGCAGCGAACGACGAGCGCGAACACGTGCCAGTACTCGGCTGGGTGGGCACGCATTCCACCTATCCGTATCTTGAATCGATCTTTCCGGTTTTGCAGCGGCTGGCTCGCGACTTCCAGTTTCAACTGAAAATTGTCGGGGCCGGAAAAAATGAAATTAGGCTACCCGGCGTCTCATGCGAAAGCCTTGCCTGGAATTTGCAGCGCGAGATTGCAGACTTCCAGTCGTTTGATGTTGGGTTGTATCCAATCCTGGAAGACGAATGGTCCAGCGGCAAGTCTGGGTTTAAGGCCGTGCAATACATGTCAGTTGGTATCCCATTCGTAGCTAGCCCGGTTGGGGCTTGCGGCGAGATCGGTGAAGCCGGTGTCACCCATTTGCTGACTGGCAGCGAAGATGAATGGTATGCAGCCCTGGCCCGTTTGTTGTCCGATCATGAGCTGCGACGGCAAATGGGAGCGGCAGGACGTCGGCACGCGCTCGAACATTACAACATCGCCGATCAGGCTTTGAAACTCGCTGGTGCCTTGCGTTCAGCGCTGGATTCCCCGAGAGTGCGGCAGACTCCAGCCTGACCGTCGGTGGTTCATTTCTGACCGCTCGTAAGGCTGTGTTACTTTAGGTTCTTTCACAGGGGATGCATTTGCGGTGTACATACTAGGCTTAACCACTCTCGGCGATTCCGCCGCCACTCTCATTCACGACGGCGAGATAATCGCGGCCGCTGAAGAAGAGCGCTTCTCGCGTCGCAAACACCACAGCGGATTTCCATATCAGGCCACCCAATATTGCCTTGAAGAGGCAGGCATAAAAATTAGCGATGTGGCTCACGTGGGACTTTACTGGAAGCCCTGGGTGTTGCGACATAAGGCGATGCAGGCCTTGAAGGCTGCGGTAATTTCGCGCGACATGTTTAAGGCCCGCGTGGATCGCGGAGTGGCCCAGGTAGGTGAGAGTTATCTGGGAATGCTGAGACATCCGCAGCTGATTCGCAAACATTTCGGTCCCGGAAAGTTTCGCTTTCACTTTCTCGAACATCATCAATGTCACGCGGCCAGCGCTTTCTTTGTCTCCGGCTTCGATCGCGCCGCTATTCTGACCTGGGACGGCACCGGCGAAGACACCACAACGCTTTTCACACAAGGCGACGACAAACAGATCAAGGTTCTGAAGCGAATCAAACTGCCTCACTCGCTCGGACAATTCTATTCAGCGGTGACGAACTTTATTGGCTTTGACATGTTCGCCGGCGACGAGTGGAAGGTGATGGGACTGGCAGCCTACGGCAAGCCCGAATATTACGATTTCTTCGCCCAGAAAGTGCTGACCGTCAACGGTGATTACGACTATCATTTGAACATCCGCGTGCTCGACCACCATCTGGCGAAGCACTATCAGTTCAGCGACGAAATTAGCCGTTATCTTGGTCCACCGCGTCGCGCTGATGAAGAGTTGACCGAGCGCCATTGGAACATCGCCGCGAGCGCGCAAAAAGTTTTGGAAGATACCGGCCTCCATCTCGTGCGTGGACTTCACGAGATGACCGGCGAAGAGAACTTGTGCATGGCGGGAGGCGTTGCTTTCAACTCGGTCATGAACGGAAGAATCATGACGGAGTCGCCTTTCAAAAAGTATTACGTGCAGCCTGCCGCCGGAGATGCCGGATGCTCGCTGGGCGCGGCGCTGTTGATTCACCACCAAATCCTGAAGCAGCCGCGAAAATTTAAGATGGAGCACGCCTACTACGGCCCCGGGTTCACATCGGCCGAATGCGCCGCCGCCCTGAATACGGCCGGACTGAATTTTGAGACGCTGGCTGAAGACGAGCTGCTGCGGCGCGTCGCGCAAATGCTGGCTTCAGGCGCGATCATTGGCTGGTTTCAGGGTCGCATGGAATTTGGACCACGGGCCCTTGGCAACCGCAGCTTCATTGCAGATCCGCGTCGCGCTGACATGCGCGAACTCCTAAACAAGAAGGTGAAACTCCGCGAATGGTTTAGACCCCTGGCGCCATCGATGAAGGAAGAAGTCAGCGCCGAAATTTTCGGCACTCCGCATAACGATCCATTCATGATCACCGTCCTGCACGTCGCCGAAAGCCAGGCCAAAAGCTTTCCGGCAGTAGTACACGTTGACGGGACGGCGCGTCCCCAGACGGTGAGCCGCAAAACCAATCCGCGCTATTGGCGCCTGATTGACGAGTTCGAGAAGTTAACCGGCTGTCCCATGTTGCTCAATACGTCGTTCAATATTCAGGAGCCGATTGTTTGCCGTCCCGAAGATGCGATTAAGACATTTCAAACAGCAAACTTCGACGCCCTGGTATTGGAAAACCATATAGCTGTCCGTAGTTGATCGTTCCGAATTACGCATTTTCTTTGATTAGTTAGTTAGTCTGATATGAATGCCGTTCTCATACTGTTGACGCTTATTGTTTGTGGTTTGATCGTATTTGTCGCTCCGTCTCTGATCCTTACCCATGGCGGCGGCTTCACATCTTTTCGTACAGACTATGAACCGGTAACGGTCCTGGTAACCAGCAAAGCCGTTTTGTTATGCGCCGGTTTTGCTTTGATCGCAGGCTTCTTGTCCTACCGGCGCGAAAACGGATCGTTTCTGTTGAAGATTTTCCTTGCGGCCTTGCTGGTGCGAATGGTGATAGCTGCCGCGATTTATGTGTTTAAAGCACAGGAGTTCTTCGGCGGCGACGCGGTTACCTACGATGTTTACGGCTGGGCCCAGATGTTGGGTTGGGGCGGCGATAAATTTCAGCAATCGATAGCGGCTAGATTCGTGCGCGGTGAGATGGGTTCGGGTTGGGGAATGGTTTATTTTGTCGCGGCTATCTATCGAATTGTGGGGCGCAACATGTTGGCCGTCCAGCTCGTCAACTGTGTATTTGGGGCCGCCACGGCCATCACGATTTTCCTGTGCGCGCATCACATATTCAATAATCTCAGAGTGGCGCGTTTTGCGAGTGTGGCAGTCGCTTTTTATCCCTCACTGGTTCTTTGGTCGTCTCAGGGACTCAAGGACGGGCCGATAGTTTTCTTTCTAACGCTTGCCATATTGGCAACACTAAAGCTGGGTGAAAAGCTTACCCTGAAACACCTGGCTATCCTGGTCGTTTCGCTGTTAGCGCTTTTGAGTTTCCGTTTCTATGTCTTTTACATCGCCTGTCTTGCGATTGGCGGAGCCTTTGTAATTGGTCTACAGACAATAACACCAACCAGTTTTGTGCGTCAGTTTGCGGTCATAATTCTGCTGGGCCTGGCGTTGATGTATCTGGGTGTCACGCGTTCTGCAACCACTCAATTTCGAGAATACGGCAACCTGGAAACAGTCCAACGCAGCCGAGCCGATTTAGCCACGTCCGCTGAATCTGGTTTTGGAAAAGATGTGGACGTGTCGACTACTGTCGGGGCACTCGGAGTTATTCCGCTCGGCTTACTTTATTTGTTGTTCGCTCCGTTTCCCTGGCAGCTGGTGTCGTTACGTCAAAGCATCACGCTGCCGGAAATGATTGTCTGGTGGGCTTCGTTTCCGCTGCTGGTACTGGGAATGTGGTTTGCCATCAGGTATCGCCTGCGGATGATCTCGCCAATCCTGATTTTCACCGTAATGCTTACGCTGGCCTACTCTGTTTTCCAGGGCAATGTGGGCACAGCTTACCGGCAACGCGCTCAGCTGCTGGTTTTTTATTTTATCTTTGTCTCCGTCGGCTTGACGCTGGTGCTCGAAAAACGAGAGGAACGGAAACGCTTTCGTCAGCAAAAGCGCGATGAGTGGGCCGCAGAACGTGCGGCCACGTTTGGCAGACGCGCGGCCAAAAGCGCCGACTCCTAACTGTTCGTCCGCGGGTTTAATTACTTCGGCATGTGTGGAATTACAGGAATAGTACAGTCAGATCGTTCCGAGATTGATAGCGATCTTTTGGGACGAATGTGCAATGCAATCCGCCATCGTGGGCCAGACGATGACGGCTTCTACATCAATGGATCCGTCGGGCTCGCCATGCGCCGCCTTGCCATCATCGACGTCAAAGGCGGCCAACAACCAATTCACAATGAGGATCGCACCGCCTGGATAGTCTTCAACGGCGAGATTTATAACTACCGCGAGCTGCGCGCCAGGCTGGAGAGGCTCGGCCACAAGTTCTACACCAACAGCGACACCGAAGCGATCATACATGCCTATGATCGCTACGGGGCGGATTGCCCCAACCATCTGCGCGGAATGTTTGCTTTCGCTATTTGGGATGAACGTACGCAGGAACTTTTTCTGGCGCGCGATCGCGTCGGCAAAAAACCAATGCTTTACGCCCACATGAACGGGCGCTTCATCTTCGCGTCGGAGTTCAGCGCCTTGCTGCTTCACCCGGATGTCAGCCGCGATATCGATCGCGAGGCTATTCATTATTATCTTTCGTTCATGGCAGTGCCGGCTCCGCTTACTGCCTATCGCTCGATTAGGAAACTGCAGCCGGGACATTCGCTACGTTATCGACAAAGCGACGGGCAAATCACGACCCATCGCTACTGGCAACCAGACTTCACGAAGAAAACTAAATTAAGTGAAGCAGAAGCAGGCGAACGCGCGGTCGAATTATTGCGCGATGCGGTGCGTGTGCGCCTGATGTCGGAAGTGCCGCTCGGCGCTTTCCTTTCGGGAGGAATTGACTCCAGCGCCGTGGTGGCCCTGATGAGCGAAGAGAGCTCGGAACCGGTAAAGACTTTTTCAATCGGATTCGAAGAACAGGATTTCAGTGAACTGCATCACGCGCGACGCGTGGCCGAGTATGTTGGCGCGGAACATCACGAATTCGTTTTACGTCCGGACGCCATGGAAGTGCTGCCGTTGCTGGTCGAACACTACGGCGAACCCTACGCTGACTCATCCGCAATACCCACTTACTACGTCTCCCGCGAGACGCGCCGTCATGTCACGGTAGCGCTCAACGGTGACGGCGGCGACGAATGTTTTGCCGGGTACGAACGCTATGCCGCAATGCGTCTGGCCGAGCGCATTCGCAAAGTTCCGGGCATCATGCGCGGCTCGCTGATGCAGAATGTCATGCGCTTATTACCTTCGTCAGAATTACGGCGGGGACGTGTGCGCGACCTCAAGCGTTTTCTCGAAGCCGCCTCGCTCGCACCCGTGGAACGATACCTGCGCTGGGTGAGCGTGCTTGACCGAAAGACAAAAGCCGGCTTGTACACCGATGAAATGATGCAGGCGACGCGCAACTTCGATCCTGCAAACTGGCTATCGCCCTGGTTTGCCGCAGCCAACGGCGCGGGCGTGGTTGATGCCAGTTTGCTCGCGGACACGATGACATATTTGCCCAATGATTTGCTGGTTAAGGTTGACATTGCGAGCATGGCCGTCTCGCTTGAAGCGCGCTCTCCTTTTTTGGACCATCACGTGATTGAATTTGCGGCGTCGTTGCCGGAAAACTTGAAACTGCGCGGGCTGACCACAAAGTATTTGCTCAAGCGCGTGCTTCGCAAACTTGTTCCACTCGAAAATCTGAACCGGCCCAAGATGGGGTTCGGCGTTCCGATCGGTCAGTGGTTTCGTGGCAACATGCGGGAATTTCTACGCGAGCATCTGCTCTCGGATCAATCTCTGGCGCGCGGAATCTTCAAACCGAGCGAAGTCACTCGCATGTACGAGATGCACGCGCGCGGCGAGCGCGACTATGCGCACCAGCTCTGGGCTTTGTTGATGCTTGAATTATGGTTTCAAAGGTTCATTGATTAAGGGCTGATCTTTGACCTTTGACCTGCTTTGGTCTTTTGACTTGGGTCCTTCAAGTCACGCTGGTTATGAAGGCGAACATCCCAAAACCTAAAACCAAAGCCCAAAGCACAAAGCAAAAAGTACTAAGTTCAAAGTTCAAACGTACAACACTCGCAGGAGGCATATTTTGAAAGGTGTCGTTTTAGCAGGTGGATTGGGAAGCCGGCTGCGGCCGCTCACGGCCGTTACAAATAAGCATCTGCTTCCGGTTTACGATCAACCGATGATCTATTACCCGATTCAGACACTCGTTAACGCCGGCATCAAAGACATCATGGTCGTCACCGGCGGAAACTCAGCGGGTGATTTTTTGAAGCTGTTG
>DASZDU010000035.1:0-12934 GCA_035941655.1 Pyrinomonadaceae bacterium
GGCGAATGAAATTCCAGCCGACTTCATAGAGCACGACGGACAGTCCATCGTCATACGTGATATCAATCCGCAGGCGCCGACTCACCTGCTGGTGATTCCGCGGGAACACATTGAGTCGCTCGACGATGCTTCGCAGAAAGATGAAGCGTTGTTGGGTCACTTATTGCGCGTTGGCGCGCGGGTCGCGAACGCTGCGGGGCTGGCGGAAGATGGGTATCGAACAGTGATTAATACGGGAGCCGGCGCCGGCCAATCCGTTTTTCACCTGCACTTACACGTGATTGGCGGGCGGCCGCTGAATTGGCCTCCCGGTTGAAAACCACGGCGGCTGATAGCTAAAATCCCGCTCTCCGCCACAATCTGAACGGTCCCGTCAGCAACCTATTAGCTCTCTCGTCGGTTCTGTAAACGCCGACGACTTTCCCGTTTCAATGCATTTTGAGTGGGTGCGGCAGCCCGTGTGCGGCTGTTGCGAAGGTGGCGGATCACTATTGTTCGACTGCATTTTCGCCGATACGACGTTGATCCGCTAATTCTCTCAGCGCGGCCGACAGATCGCGTGCGGCGCGCTCGATGCGATCAGCCGCTGCGTCCAGCGAATCGGCTTCATCACGGGAGCGAATGGCGACGGCAGAAAGCGCCTCTTCGACATGCTCGATGAGTCGCGCAGCCTCGGTTTCCGTTTCCTTCTCACCGCGAGTGAGTTGGCGTTTTGAAAGTTCTGGTTTCATCTGATATCACGCCCTACTGCTAATCTTTCGCAGACTCTTGAACGCTGGCACCGCCCCAATTGTCGAAGGTTGTTGCTGACAGTCTTACCTTACGGCGCGCTTCGAAGCAAGCGCACACGTTTTTAAGTTACGAAGATTTGCTTGCCAGTGTTCAGTTGCTTTGCCTTTCGCATGCACGTCTGCTAAACGTTGCATTGATGACTGACCCGCCTGGTAAAGAGTCCTTCACGACGCGCGAGTGGCGATTGATCCAATCACTTCGTGAGCCCGCTCAGGTACAACGTTATTTCAGCTCCATGCCTTACAACTGGGAGAGTGGCGGCGGGACGCTTCGATCTTTCCGCGAAGTGGTCAAACGAAATGAAGCACACTGCCTCGAAGCTGCGGTGGGTGCGGCTGTCATCCTCGAGCAGCATGGGTATCCACCGCTCCTTCTCGATCTTGAGTCGCAGGATTTACTCGATCACGTAATTTTCGTGTTTCAGCACCGCGGCTTGTGGGGATCGATTGGCCGCTCGCGTGACATCGGCTTACACGGTCGAAAACCGTTGTACCGGTCGCTTAGAGATTTGACGTGGAGTTATTTCGATCCGTATGTCGACATGTCTGGCCGTATCAGGGGTTACGGTCTCACGTCGCTCTACGATTTGGGCAACTACGATTGGCGATTTTCCGCGAGAAATATGTCAAAGATTGAACGGCATCTGCGCGAATTGCCTCACCGCTCTCTATACTCGTCCGATAAACGCTACGAAAAGCTTCATGCCCGCTACAAGAAATATAAGCAGCGGTTTCCTGATCGTTCACCGTCCTACTACGACAACCGCAGACAGTGGATGCTTTAAAAAAGTTTCAAGTTTCAAGTTCCAAGTTTCAAGTCCGGAATCCGGATAGTTTCGAAAGGTGTGACACAACGAGTCATGCGAACTTGAAACCTGGAACTTGAAACTTGAAACTGCTTTTACGATTCGGTAACTATTAGCCCCTCGCGCGAAAACTTCCAGTCAAGAACTTCCGCGCCCTCCTGCCCGTTCAGCGTTCGCTCTACATCAGCCTTTCGTCCTTCGGCACATAGAAAAGCAATGCAACCGCCCCCGCCCGCGCCACAAACTTTTGCGGCCTCAGCCCCGTTGGCGAGAGCTTTTTCAATGAGTCGCTGCATTTGTGCAGTGGTCACGCCAGGCGCTAGTCGTTGCCGGTTGGGATAGGCGGCTTGCATCGTTGCGCTCACTTCTTTCCAGTCATTTGCCAGCAGGGCGCTGCGCATCCTAATCGCAGAATCCCGTATGCCCTCGAACAGCCCAAAGAGTTCTGCGTCGCCATCGATGTGCCGCTTCATGATGTCCCAATTGTTCGTGCCAGACAGACGCGGCTCGCCGGTGTAACAGATGACGAGGCGCTTTTCGAGTTCCGTCTCATCGATGTTTAGCGCCTCACGTTCAATCCGATCGGGACGAAAATGAATAGATGAGGCCGCGCCATAGTGCGCCGGATAGTAATCCTGAAAACCAGCTGGCACTCGAATCACGGTAGTCTCGATATTTGCGGCAATCACGATGAACTTCCGTTCATCGTAGCGATTTCCCACCAGCCGATTGAGTGCTCCAATACAGGCAATCGCCAGCGCCGACGAGCCACCCAAACCGGCGCCCGCTGGTGCCTCACTGTTTGCGGTCAGATGGAAACCGGTAGTCGGTTTGAAGAAGTGAACGAGTTTTGAAATCAGTTCCAGGCGTTCTTCTCTGGCGAGATCTTCGATGGCCGCCAGCTCGGTGTTGAAGGCTACTTTGCGGTCACGTGACTCGAGCACAATACGACCGTCGTCGCGCGTTTCGATGCGACAGTGGGCCCGAAGCGAGATGGCAAAATTTACCGTGGTGGCGCCAGGATGAAAGAGATATAGCGGCCAAATATCGATCGTGCCGCCGGCAAGATCGACGCGTGTAGGTGCAGACGATTCAATGAGCACTCAGTTTTGTCCCCGTTAATCTTTCAGACATGATCAAATGTTCAAAGGAGCAAATCGATTTTCCATATATCATTTACCATTTCTCATTTGCCATTGAAAATCAAATACGGAATAGCGATTCGCCGTTCAAATGCTTTAATGAAAAATGAAAAATGAAAAATGGTAAATGAGAAATGGAAAATCCGCTTGTTGCTTTTCGCGTAAGATTAAACGCTACTGTTTTCTTACCTTGCGGCGCTTGGCCTCGATCCGTTTCTTTTTTTTCTCATGGCGAACTTGCTTGAAGGGAATGTGTTCCTGAAACTCGTGTCTTAAGCCCTGCAGCTTTTCCTGGGCCGCGTGTTCCAGCTCCTGCAAGCGCTCTGGATCAGCTTCTTCAACTTTCGGCGACAGCCAAAAACGTTCGGCGAGATAGAAGCCGGTGATGCCGACTACTACAATGATCAGCAGTGCCTTTCCCAGCCGTTGAAAGTCGCCCATCAGGCCGATGACGGCGCCACTGAAAAAATAACCTGCCCCGCTCAGCAACAGCACCCAGGCAAAACAACTCGCCAACGACACTAGCACAAAGCGCAGATAAGGCATGCGGCCGACGCCGTGAAATATGCACGACGCCCATCGCAGCCCGTAAATATATTTCGAAAGAAAGATCGAGAGACCGCCGAACTTATTTGTCAATCGCTCCATTCGCGGTTTGGCAGCGCGATAGAAACGCAGATCACGAACGCCTTTGCGAAATTCACGACCCGTGAGGTATGCGATATTGTCGCTCGCAGCGCCGCCGAGTGTTCCGGCCAGCAGTACCCAAAGGAAACTGTGTTCGCCGAAAAAATAACTATGCGCGAGCACACCTGCCAGCAGCAGTGTGATATCCCCCTCGATCAGCACCAGCAGGAAGACTGCATAAAGGCCGTAGCGGGCGATGAAGTCGTTAAGAAAATCGAGATGCATAGTTTGAAAGTGAGCAGTGAGCAGTAAGCAGTTTACCCGTCCAACCAACCCACTGCTTACTGCTCACTGCTTACTGCTCACTAATCGGCTTGACCACCAGAACCGGACACGATGCGTGGCGCACTACCGCTTCCGCCGTAGAGCCGAAAAGTATTCGCCCTAATCCCGTTCGGCCGTGCGACGACACCACAATCAAGTCGACCTCGCGATCCTTCGCTACCCTTACAATCTCCGACGCCGCCTCGCCGTGCACGATCATTTCTTCCACTTCGAGCCCAGCGCATTCCTCGCAGTCGGCAAACTTCGGCAACTCGCGCTCTGCCGAATCTTCAAGCTGGTCGGAGATGTCGGCAATCGGCAGTGGCTCTGTCATGCCGGAATAACCGACTGACGGCACAATCGGCTCAATAACGTGCAGACAGATAATCGAAGCCCCGAACTTTCGCGCCAAAGAGGTGGCGTAAGACAGCGCGTAGTTGCCGCACTCGCTGAAATCGGTCGGCAACAGAATTGAACGTACTTGCATTGATTTATGCTTAACTTTGAGCTTTGTACTTTGAGCTTTGAATTGTGGGCTCCGATCGCGAACAGGCCCGAGATCAAAGCACAAAGTACAAAGTTCAAAAAACCGAATCCTCCAGCCAAGCCTCAAGCGGGGGGTTATTCTACACGCAGAAACACGTGTTTGACAGCCCCAGTACCCTCGACTATGCTTCGCTTGGTCCCACAGTGCCGACTAATTGCAGGAAGGTTTTGGAGCCGCAATGCCCCCTAAATCCGAGTCAAATTTCATTGGTATCGAGCTTTGCCCATCATTAATTCGGGCCGCGACCGTGACTGGTGAAGGCGTGATTGGAGAGCGCCGCGAAGCCCAGCTGCAGAAGGATGGTGTCGTCGGTCAGGTAGCGCAGCTGGTGACCGAGTTACGTAAAAACACAAACGGCATTGAAGCCGTCGGGATCGCTATACCGGGGCTGGTTAATCGCCAGACCGATCGTGTTGTGGCTTCGAGGGATTTTCCCGGCACAGTTCGCGACAATCTTCATTCGGAATTACAGGAAGCTACGGGGCTGAGATTTGAGCTTGAAAACGACGCCAACGCCGCGGCGTATGGTGAATTTAAGATTGGCGCCGGCCGCGGCAGCCGCGACCTTTTCTATATCACGATTGGGGAGGGAATCGGCGGCGCAATCATATTGGACGGTAAACTTTGGACCGGCGCCTCCGGGCTGGCAGGTGAAGTCGGACACATCACCATCGACACGGAGGGCGCGGAATGCGAGTGTGGAAACACAGGCTGCCTTGAAACAGTGGCTT
The DNA here is from genome assembly GCA_035941655.1 of Pyrinomonadaceae bacterium. Taxonomy (GTDB): domain Bacteria; phylum Acidobacteriota; class Blastocatellia; order Pyrinomonadales; family Pyrinomonadaceae; genus PSRF01. Next base: position 4,969 of record DASZDU010000035.1, read on the forward strand.
CAGCGCCAAATATTGTCCGACGCGCGAACGATCGACTGCATCGAGATGCCACCTCGTCGCTTTCAAGGTTGGCGATAAACAAGAATTTCACCGCTGCCGACATGGCCCGCGAGGCGAAAGAGGGCGACGATTTTTCCTTGATGATGATCGAGCGCACTGGAAAATATATCGGCACCGGCGTGGCCAGCGTCATCAATCTCCTGAACATCGAAAGAATCGTACTCGGCGGCGGAGTAATGCAAGCCGGCGAATTAATACTTAATCCGATTATTCAGGAAGCGAAACGCCGCGCTTTTCTGCCTTCTTTTGAAGCAACGCGAATAGTAGCTGCTGCCCTGGGTGAAGATGCTGCAACTATTGGGGCCGCAATGCTGGCGCGAGATGCGGCGATCACCTAAATCCCCGGTCTTTAGTCCCAGAACATTTTCCATTTCTAATTTGTCATTTTTCATTTTCCATTTGAAGGGAAAGTCGAGCCCGATTTTTCGCTCCCGTTTAGAGAGGGCACTTGTGCCCGCCGCGCCGGACAAGTCCGCCAAGGCAGGGACAGCGCTCTCGCCTTCAAATGAAAAATGGAAAATGAAAAATCAGAAATGGAAAATGGTTTTACTTAATCTCACTGAGCTTAGAACTCAATGTCCTCACCTCACGGTGCCGGTCGAGCCACCACGCCCAAAAAATAATTAGCCACGACAGCACGATGGCTGCGATCACCATTGCCTTTACGCCGGGCGGCGGCGGACTGAAGATGTTCGTGACGTACAATAGTCCGACTGCAGCAGCGAAAGACCATAAGCCCCACTTTCCGATGCGATCTTTTGCGCGCGTTACGCGCACGTAAATCCAAATCGCCACTGCAAACATCGACGCCTCAACCAGCACCGTCGCCAAAATTGAATTCCACAATCCCAAACCCAAGCGCAGACCGCTCGGATACAGCGGCATGTCAGCACGATGTGAGACGAAATCGAGCACCCAGTGGCTTACGACTGCGATCCACACCAGCGCCGCACCCCGGGTGTAACGCCTGAAGCCGTAATACAGCAAAGCGAATAAAGTTGCCCAGCCAATAGTCGCCGCGAGGCTGTGCGAAAGTGGATAAGAAACGAATTCGAGCGGAGTAAACGCCGTATCGCCGGGAGCGATCCGCACCTGCTCCCATCCTCGCAGGACAAAGATGGGCCACAGTAGATCGAGTAAAACAGCCGCCGCGATTAGTGTGCCTAGTGAAGTTTCGGGTGCGTATCGCTTCGCCGCGAAACCAACCGCAAAATGGCCAATGAACATTTGTTCACTATCCTGGAAATCTTGCTAGTGGTCCTGGGGTTTGGTCTTCTCTGTGCAACCTCGGTGTCCTTCGTGTCTCTGTGGTGAATAACATCTGACAGTTGGTCACCACAGAGACACAGAGAGCACGGAGGCTGCACAGAGGAAAGCGAATTTGGTTTACCTGCGAAATCTTCAAAGTTTTGAAACAACTTCCGCGTAGCGTCAAATCTTCCGGATTATTGGTGGCTGCTTATATCATATTGTCGGCGACACGAAAGACTGTTTCGCTGCGCGCTGGCAAAGTGTGAATTTGAAAATATTTAGTCATCTGATAAAGTACTTATCACTCGTAAGAAATTGGTTTTTGGTCTATCGGGTTTTCCAACCGCGTCGGCTACGTGTGATTAGGAGCGCGGCGCGTTAGTCAGTCGCACCACTCGTTCCAGGCTCTACTTAGATCTGTCGTGAGGAATTAGCAAAGCTGCGGCGATGCCACAGATTTTTCATCACAGTACAAACGCACTCGCGAAGCTCACGATTTATGGCGCAGTTTTTATTCTCGTGGCTGCATTGTGGGTGACGGCGGAATTGAATCGTTCATCCTGGAACACAGGTCAGTGGGTTGAACGCCAGCAACCGGTGCAGTTTAGTCATAAGCACCATGTTGGCGACGACGGTCTGGATTGCCGCTACTGTCATACCTCTGTCGAAACTACTGCTTCCGCCGGCATGCCGTCGACCAATACCTGCATGAATTGCCATAAGCAGATTTGGGCTGAGAGCCCTTATCTCGAACCGGTTCGTGCCAGTTTTCGCAGCGGCAAACCGATTGAGTGGATCAGAGTTCACGATCTGCCTGACTACGCATACTTCAATCACAGCATTCATGTGAATAAGGGTGTTGGTTGTTCGACGTGTCATGGACGCGTGGACCAGATGCCTATCGCTTATCAGGCTTCGACACTGCAGATGGAGTGGTGTCTTGAATGTCATCGCAATCCGGAAAAGTTTGTGCGTCCGCGCGGGGAGATTTTCAACATGCAGTGGCGCCCTGAAAACAAGACGCAAGGAGAGCTCGACGAAGGCAGCGCTCTACTAGCAACTTATAAAATTCAACCTCCAAAGATCTTGACCAGTTGCTCGACCTGTCACCGTTAAAGCTGGGAGCGCAGGCATCTTGCCTGCAAAGATTATTTAATGAGCGAAGACCGACACATAAACTTCAAACTGATGCGTGAACGCATACTCGCTGAGGAAGACAGCAGACAGGATGCCTGCGCTCCCAGCGACGGCATGCGCGCTACCAGCAAAAAGTTCTGGCGCAGTCTCGAAGAGCTCGCCGACGCGCCTGAGTTTCGCGAGTTCGTCGAACGCGAATACCCGCAGCACGCTGAAGAGTGGAACGATCCGGTCGAGCGCCGCACATTTCTGAAGTTAATGGGCGCCTCGCTCGCGCTCGCCGGCTTGAGCGGTTGCGCCTTTCAACCAGCAGAAAAAATTGTTCCCAACGTCAAACAATCCGAGGATAGCCTCCCGGGTAAGGCACTTTTCTTTGCGACCGCGTTCTCGCTCGGCGGCATCGCGACGCCGCTACTCGCCCGTAGCAACGAAGGTCGCCCAACGAAGTTGGAGGGAAATCCGGACCACCCGAACAGTCGCTCGAGTGATCCATCCGATCGCGGTTCCAGTGCCACAGACATCTTTTCGCAGGCGTCAGTCCTGAGTCTCTACGATCCCGATCGTTCGCAGATTCCGCTTTATCGCGAAGAGTCGCGCACCTGGTCAACATTTGTCGGCGAGCTGCGCACTGCGCTCGACGAACAACGGCCGAAACAGGGATCGGGAATACGGTTTTTGACAGAGACGATAACCTCGCCAAGCCTCGCGGCGCAGTTGAAATCTATCCTGACCGAGTTTCCGCAAGCGAAGTGGCATCAGTATGAGCCGGTAAACAACGACAACGCGCGCGCCGGCGCAGTGATGGCGTTCGGCCAACCGGTGAATACGATTTACGATTTCACAAAAGCCGATCGCATTCTTTCGCTCGACGCGGATTTCCTCTCGGCACATCCCGGCACGTTGAAGTACGCGCGCGACTTTGCCGCGCGCCGGCGGATCACGGATGGCAAGAAAGAGATGAGCCGGCTTTACGTGATTGAGACCACGCCGACGACGACTGGAGCGGCTGCCGATCATCATTGGGCGGTGAAGCCGAGCGAGTTATTGTCCGCCGCGAGCGCGATTGCTACTGGCGTCGGTGTGACGTCAATAACGACGAGCGCTTCGACCAGTGGTCTCGATGGCATTGGTCGCGATCTTCAGGGACACAAAGGCACGAGCATCGTCATCGCCGGCAGAGAAGCTTCGCCGCAAGTTCACGCCCTGGCTCACGCGATGAACGCCGCGCTCGGCAATGTTGGCAAAACGGTTTTTTACGCGGACCCGATTGAGGCGAATTCAGTCGATCAAAAGCAGTCGCTTCAGGAGTTGCTCAACGACATCGATGGCGGCCGCGTTGAGATGCTGGTGATAATTGGCGGTAATCCGGTTTACAACACGCCTGCTGATCTCAAACTTAACCAGGATCGGATGTTCAAGACGAAGCTGCGAGTCCATCTTAGCCAGTACAAAGACGAAACTTCCGACCTCTGTCACTGGCACATTCCGGAGTCGCATTACCTGGAGAGTTGGAGTGACACGCGCACCTACGACGGCACGGTCACGATCGTTCAGCCGTTGATCGAGCCGCTCTATCAAAGCAAGAGCGCGCACGAGCTACTGGCCGTGTTTACGCCGCAGTATGACAAAAAACCTTACGAGATCATTCGCGAGTATTGGAGTAGTAAACAGCAAACGGTAAATAGCAAACAGCAAACAGCAAACAGCAAACAGCCGGCGGCGGAAGAAAGCAGTAGGCAGAAGGCAGAAGGCAGCGGGCAGAATGCGAGCGGAACAGACCAGCGAGCTGCTGCGAGCACCTCAGGCAACTTCGAAACGTGGTGGCGCAAATGTGTGCATGACGGGTTTATTCCGAACACGGCGTTTTCACCGAACACGGTTTCGGCAAACGCGAATGCTTCCGCACCGAATGCAGGCAAGATGCCTGCGCTCCCAGCGTCGGCGCCGCAGTCCGGCGGTGGTTTTGAGATCGTGTTTCGCACCGATCCGACAATTTATGACGGTCGCTTCGCCAATAACGGCTGGTTGCAGGAGTTGCCGAAGCCGCTCTCGAAACTTACCTGGGACAACGCCGCGCTAGTCAGTCCCAACACGGCCGCGCAGCTAGGTCTCACGAAAACAATCGGCAAAAAGGGCGGCGACATTTACGTCGACACGATCAAGATTACGCATCAGGGACGCACGTTTTCAGACGTCGTGCCTACGTGGATTACTCCGGGCCAACCAGATGGCGTGATTACCATTCATCTTGGTTACGGACGCAAACACGCCGGACGCGTTGGCAATGGCAAAGGCTTCAACGCTTACGAGATCCGCACATCAGACTCGCCCTGGTCCGCGAGCGGTGTGCAGGTCGAGAAAGCTGTGGCCCAACATCAGCTGGCGGTAACCCAGCTCCACTTCATGTTGGAGGACCGCAACTTCAGCAAAGAAGATCGCGACGTGCTGCGTTCGCAAACGCTTGAGGAATATTTGAAAGGCACGCCCGCCGGAGAGACGCACGATCCCCCAGCGGAGGAGACGCTCTACCATCCGGAGCTCTTCGATTACAAGAATCAGGGCAACGGCTTGAACTACGCCTGGGGCATGGCGATCGATCTAAACAATTGCATTGGCTGCAACGCCTGCACCATCGCCTGCCAATCCGAAAACAACATTCCGATCGTTGGCAAGGAACAGGTAGTTCGTAGTCGCGAGATGCATTGGATTCGCGTCGACACTTACTTCAAAGGTGAAGACGCCAGCCATCCTGAAGCCACGAACTTCATGCCCGTGCCCTGCATGCATTGCGAAAACGCGCCGTGTGAGCCGGTGTGCCCGGTGCATGCGACGGTGCACAGCGCTGAAGGCCTCAACGACATGGTCTATAACCGCTGCGTCGGCACGAAGTATTGTTCGAATAACTGTCCCTATAAAGTGCGGCGCTTCAATTTTCTTCTGTATCAGGATTGGGAGACGCCAACTTATCAGTTGATGCGAAACCCGGATGTTTCCGTGCGCAGCCGAGGCGTGATGGAGAAGTGCACTTACTGCGTGCAGCGAATTCAGGGCGCGAAGATCCAGTCGGAGCTGGAAGGACGACGAGTTCGCGACGGGGAGATCGTGACGGCTTGTCAGGCCGTCTGCCCGACCGACGTGATTGTTTTTGGCGATATCAACGATCCGAACAGTCGCGTCTCGAGAGTGAAAGCGGAGCAGCGAAACTATTCGTTGTTGGCCGAGCTGAATACGAAACCGCGCACGACATATTTAACAGCGCTGCGAAATCCGAATCCGGAGATTAAGTAGTCCGACAAACTTTAGTTTGTCGCATCGTCATAAAGAAGATCGTTTTAAAACAACGACAAACTGAAGTTTGTCGGACAGTTTAAATGCCAGACGAACCACATAGTCAATTACATCACTCGACGGCGCCGGTAATCGATCCGGGGCTGACGTTTGCTTCCGTAACCGACAAGATCAGCTCGATCGTGCTCAAACGAAAGACGCCGGTTTGGTGGTTCGTTGGTTTTGCGATCTCGTTCATTCTTTTCCAGTTGATGTTGCTGACGATCACTGAGCTGCTGTTCGTCGGCATTGGACTTTGGGGGGTCAACATTCCCGTCGCCTGGGGGATGGATATCCTCAACTTTGTTTGGTGGATCGGCATCGGACACGCGGGCACTTTGATCTCGGCAATCCTGCTGCTGCTGCGCCAGCAATGGCGCACCTCCATCAACCGTTTTGCTGAAGCAATGACTTTGTTTGCAGTGGCCCAGGCCGGCATGTATCCGATCATGCACCTTGGTCGTCCCTGGCTGGCCTACTGGCTGTTTCCCTATCCAAACACTATGGGCATCTGGCCGCAGTTTCGCAGTCCGCTGATGTGGGATGTGTTTGCTGTGTCTACCTACGCGACGGTCTCCGCCATGTTTTGGTTCGTCGGTCTCATTCCAGATTTCGCTACGTTGCGCGATCGCGCACGTAGTAAACCATTTCAAATTGTCTACGGCATGCTGGCGATGGGTTGGCGTGGTTCAGCCCGACACTGGCATCGTTACGAAATGGCCTATCTGCTTTTGGCCGGCCTGGCTACGCCGCTCGTGCTCTCAGTGCACACGATCGTTAGTTTCGATTTCGCCGTAGGCATTATTCCCGGCTGGCACGCGACTATATTTCCGCCTTACTTCGTCGCCGGCGCCATCTACGCAGGCTTCGCGATGGTGCTGCTGCTGACCATTCCCCTGCGCAGCGTTTTTGGTTTGCAGAGTTTCATTACCATGCGCCACATGCACAACATGGGGAAGGTCATGCTGGCTACCGGATTGATTGTCGGCTATGGCTACGTGATGGAGGCTTTTTTCGGTTGGTACAGCGGCAATCGATATGAACGCTACATGATTTGGAACCGCATGCATGGGCCTTACGCTTACTACTACTGGGCGCTGATTCTTTGCAACATCATTACGCCGCAATTCCTGTGGATTAAGAAACTGCGATCCAATCTGCTGATCCTATGGCTGATCTCGATTGTTGTAAGCATCGGCATGTGGCTGGAACGGTTCGTGATTGTGGTAACGAGCCTGCATCGAGACTTCCTGCCGTCGTCTTGGGGGCAGTATCAGCCATCGATGTGGGATTGGACGATGTTTATCGGCACGCTCGGATTTTTCTTTACGCTTTTGTTTTTGTTTATACGCTTCCTGCCAATGATCTCAATCTTTGAGATGCGCACGATTTTGCCGGAAGCGGAGGTTGAGGAGTAGTGGCCAGTGCTCAGTGGCCAGTGGCCAGTGATCAGAATGGGGAATTGAGTGGGGTAACGTTGGCAGATTCCGAATACAAAACAGAAACTTGAGTTCAGCAAACCTGGCCACTGGTCACTGATCACTGGCCACTGAAAAAAGCAATGGCTGAAGACGATATAAAAGGCCAGCCGTGGGAACATGATCTGGAGGACCCGGAGCCTTTTCATCATGCGACCTCCACCTCCGCGCACGGCCGGCGCCACGGCGCGGCGGCGCTCTACGGCATCATGGCCGAGTTTGATAACCCATCGGACCTGGTGGCCGCGGCGCGGCGTACGCATGAGGCTGGATACCGGCGCATCAACGGTTATTCGCCGTATCCGATTGAAGAGCTCGACGAGGCTATCGGGTTTACTCGTACAAGTTTGCCGCTGATTGTCCTAATTGGCGGAATAGTCGGCGGCCTGGGCGGCTTCTTCATGCAGTACTGGATGGAAGTCATCGACTATCCGTTGAACGTCGGCGGTAAACCCTTCAACAGCTGGCCCGCCTTCATTCCGATTACCTTCGAGTGCACGGTGCTGGTGGCGGCGTTTGCGGCGGTGTTGGGCATGCTGGCGCTGAACAAATTGCCCCAGCCGTATCATCCGGTTTTCAATGCGCCGAACTTTGCGCTGGCTACACGCGATAAATTCTTTTTGGTGATCGAAGCCAACGATCCAAAGTTCAGGCACGCTGAGGCGACGCAGTTTATGAATACGCTGGGAGCGATGGGCGTTAACGATGTGGAA
>DASZDU010000036.1:0-3667 GCA_035941655.1 Pyrinomonadaceae bacterium
TGTTCCTCGCCTCGGTAGCATTGCCGACCACAACGTGCGGTCCGTGAGCCGCCGGGTCCGGACCGTCCACTATCGGCCCACAGGTGACGATCCTCGGCCCAACAAGAGTCCCGGCTGCGACGCGCGCACGCCAGCCAAGCAAATTGTCCAGGTCGCCGCCCACGTTGCGAACACCCGTAACTCCGTTCGCAATGAATAACGGGAAGGTTGTTTCAACTTCGGTGAAGTGAACGTGCATGTCCCAAAGTCCCGGAATCAGAAATTTCCCCGAGCCGTCGATGATTTGTGCTTCTCTGGGAATTCGAAAACGCGCGGTCCTCATGATCGCGATGATCCGATTGCCTGAGATCAGCACGGTCATGTCAGGCTTTGCGGGCGCGCCCGTCATATCGATGACGGTCACATGGCGGATAGTGACCGGAGCAGATCGTTGCGGCTGAGCTGAAAGAGCTTGAGCCGTGAATAGCAGTAGAGCTACGACGAGTCGATTTTTCATCCCAACTGGTCTGTTTGCTGATGGTCCGGATTGCTGGCGTGATTAGACTCCAGCCGTCGGGATTGGTTCCACGAGTTTTGCGGGCGAACGAGTCTCTGATGTATCGTGCGATCAGAAATCACTATTGTCTGAATTGTGAACGCGCAAAGTAAAATCGAAGTTTATACGGACGGCCATTGCAATCTCTGCCGCTGGGTGCACGCCCGGGTCGAGCCGCTCGATCGGGATCATCGCATTGAATGGCTTGATTACAATGATCCGGAGATTCTAAAAAAAGCAGCGCCGTATACACGCGAAGAGATGGCTGACGAGATGCATGCGCGCACATCGGATGGGAAGTGGACCAAAGGATACTTCGCCTGGATTGAAGTGGTTCGCGTGCTGCCGCGCTGGAAGTGGCTCGCGCCACTGATGGCGATCTGGCCGTTCACCAAGCTCGGCCCCGTCTTCTATCACTGGCTCGCCTCGCGCCGATATAAGCTCTTCGGAGTGCCGCCGCCGTGCGATGCCAGCGGAGTGTGCCAGCTGCACAAGTAGGTGATCAATTCGAGCCTTATGTGCATCCCTGAACACACCCAGCGCACATGCGCTTATGGCGCAGCACACTGCGGTGGAATGCTCTCCATGCCGCGAAGTTTCATTGGATTACAGTGACTCCTTTTCTTTAACGGCGGCGAACTCGACGAGTTGGGGTTCGACTCCGCTACAGACGCTATACTTCGCCATCCATTAGAACTTCAACGTTTCATCGGCCCCGAAAAAAACTGTGCGGGACGTTTTCACCTGTGGCATAATTGTCTTGAGCCCTCGACACACAGCTGGGCGAATCAAACACAAGACCGTTGATCTTGCCCAAGTTTGACCCGCACGTCTGAAATTGCCAGCCCGACACAAGTTCAAACTTCAAGGAGAAATATGAAAGCGACACTATTATCTACCCTCTTGATGCTATGTTTCGGCCTTCCAGCCTACGCATATCCTCAGCTCACAACCTTGGGTGCAGCTTCTTTTATGGAGACCAAGCTAACGGCGCCTGACGCTGAATATGAGGATGAATTCGGGCGCGCAGTCGCAGTCCAGGGTAACGTCGCGGTTGTCGGCGCTCCAAAGGACCAAGGTGCGGGCTACGGCACTGGCGCGGCGTACGTTTTTGAGAAGACTACGTCTGGTTGGCAACTTCAACAGAAACTAACCGCGCCCGATAGCTCTTCCTATAGTTTTTTCGGGACGTCGGTGGCAATTGATGGTGATCGAATTGTCGTCGGCGCTTACGGCGATCAGAATGCGGGCATCTATGCAGGGGCAGCGTACGTTTTTGTCCGTGCTGGATCTCAGTGGACACCCGAACAAAAGCTCACCGGCAGCGAAAACTCATTCGCCGATAGTTTCGGTATCTCTGTTGCCATTAAGGGCGACAGGATTATCTGTGGTGCATTTGGCAATTCCGACTTCAATCAGGGTGAAGTGGGCTCAGCCTACGTTTTTCAGCGAATTGATGGTCTTTGGCTTCAGCAGCAGGAGCTAACCGCCAGCGATGGTGCTTCACTCGCACGCTTCGGTCTATCGGTAGCCATGAGCGAAGACACGATTGCAGTCGGAGCTGATGGAGACTCTGAGTTAGGCTTCTTCTCCGGAGCAGTCTATGTTTTCACCTTTGACGGATCGAATTGGCTTCAACAACAAAAACTGCATGCGCAGGATGCGAGGGAGGGGGCCTCGTTCGGTTACCACGTTGCCATGAGTGGGGACACGATTGTGGCTGGTGCGCCTGGCGATGAAGTTGGCACCCACACGCATGGCGCTGCATACGTCTTCAGTCGTCGCTCTCACGGTTGGTTACAAGACAGAAAGCTCATTGCGAAAGATAAGGACGTATTTGATGGGTTCGGTTTGCGTGTAGCTGTAAGTGAAGACACGATCGCAGTCGGAAGCATGTTTGATATCGAGGCGGCGTTGTACGCAGGCGCTGTTTATGTCTACAAGCGAAAAGGCAATTCGGGGTGGTCTTTACACGAAAAGTTGTTCGCCTCGGACGCAGCTCGTGACGACGCGTTCGGTTGTGCGGTCGCCGCGAGTAACAACACTGTGCTGATTGGGGCGTTTGGCAAATCTGATATCGCGTTTTACGCAGGCGCTGCTTACGTCTACGAATTCTGACAACACCCAAACTTCAAATAACAAGGGAGACTGGCTGCGTACTGGCTTTGAGACACGGCAGGTGCTCGCAGTGGACGTGCCGATGATGTCTTACGGCCGGACGCCGGATCAAACGGTCTCGTTCTATCAGGAAGTGATGCGACAGGTTGAGTAGTTGCCAGGCTTATCGCGTGTCGACCGGATCGTCCGCGTCCTGGCGGGATGCGACGCCCAATCAATCTCCTTGCCTTGTTGGTTTGCGATTTCGTCCAGGCTTACAGGCTCGGTCCCGACAACAGTGCGGTGAGCCTTAGGCTCACCGGCGCCCTCTCTTACTCTTAGTTTTGAGGCTGCGCCTCAAACTAGCCGGGGAGGCGGAGCCTCCATCCTTTTGTTGGCAGGACCCGGTAAGCCAAAGGCTTACCGCAAGGTGCGGCGCCGAAGGCGCATCCCAAATCTCGGACATAGCCCCGAAGGCTTGTCGAATCATTACAGCATGTGAAACTGCCAACCTTCCCGCGCCTCGCTGCATCACAAAGCTAACCCAGACAATTCAAACTAATAAAAATCAGGCGAATACTTTCGCTGGTTTGAGGTGTAGTTATGTTTAGGAAAGTCTCTGCATTCTTCACTGCAGCATTGTTTTTCACGCTGAGCGTTGCAGTTATCGCTCAGGCAAAGTCGACCGAAAGAGAAAAGGCGCGTGTGCGCGTCCCTTTGAATATCGCGATTTTGATCCAGGATGATCTAACGTCGCAGGTAGGCAATGAACTTGGCGTCACGCGCGATTTTATTCGTTCGCTGCCGGCAGGCTCACGTGTGATGGTAGCCTACATAACGGGTGGCAGCCTGCAAGTTCGTCAACCGTTTACTACCGATGTGAATCGCGCCGCCAACTCGCTGCGCATCCCGCTCGCCAGCACTTACGCATCGGCATTCAACCCGTATGTCGAAGTGATCGAGGCACTGAAAAAGTTCGATTCAGGCTGGCAAGGCCACAACGCCGTGCTGCTGATTTCGGACGGACTCGACGTC
>DASZDU010000037.1:0-21688 GCA_035941655.1 Pyrinomonadaceae bacterium
GCCGCATTTGTCCTTAGATATGGGCCATCGAGATTCGCCGACCAAAGAATGGCGTCGGCACTCGTGAATTGCACATTGTCCTTATTGAACTCGTATTTGTTCACTACCTGAGTTGCTCGCCAGGCCCCATCGATGATCCCAGTCTGAGTCGAGTTGAGAGTCGACGCTGCCGCCAAAGCAGCAGCGTCGGCTGCATTCTGCAATTCAGTTTTTGCCAGATAGAAATGACTGATATCGACGCCCAAACCTACCGCGAGGAGAACTGCCAGCATAGCGACAGTGGACAAGACCATGACTGAACCTCTTTGATCTTTGCTGACGCGCTTACGTTGCTGTCCCTTCATGATGTTCCTCCTTCAGTTCAGTTTTGGCCGTCGACATTCAGCTACTGCGATCGCTATTTAGGGGTTCGGGATGTGCGAAAGACTGAACGCAATAGTTCTTGCTGGAGGCAGCGGTTGGTTCACGGCCGGCGCACTGTTTTGAGTCTCATTAGTTGCGCCCGTAGTAGTGCCCGTCGTGGTTGTCGTTACCGTTGTTGCTTTCGGTTCGGACGCCTTCGGAGCATCTGTAACTTTCGGAGTCGCAGCTGGAGTGGTGTCGGTGTTTTGACCGGAGATCTTGTAACCAGTTTGGCCTTCGATAGCTTCGCCTTTCGGTTCCAGACCCAGGGGCGAGCCCGTCTTCAGACCATCGATGCCACGCATCTGCGGCAGGTCATCGCGATTAACCGGCTTGACCAGGCTGGCCGTGACGAAGAACATCAACTCGGTTTCGTTCTTCTGATATGACTTCGACTTGAAGAGCGCGCCCAGCACCGGGATATCACCCAGAACGGGAACCTTCGAGAGTGATCGGCTTTCGTTGTTATCGAGCAGGCCGGCAAGTGCGAACGACTGACCATCGCGCAGCTCCACACCGGTCTTCGCACGGCGAGTGCGTAACGCCGGGATCAAGAACCCGTCAAACTTAACGCCGTTGGCGAAGTCGATAGTAGAAACTTCAGGCTCCAACTCCAGGCGAATGTGGTCTTCGTCGATGATGGTTGGTTTGAAGTTAAGACGAACGCCGTATTCCTTGAAGATCACGGACACGGTGCTTTTATCTCCGCCGCCTTGAACGATTGGCACCGGAAATTCGCCGCCCGCGAGAAAACTGGCTTGTTGGCCGTTCATAGCGATTATGTTCGGCTCGGCAAGCTGGCGTAACGCGCCCGATGTCGTCAGCGCCCTGATATAAGCCGCAGTTCCAATTCCGCTATTGAAGAGGAATAAATTCAACGCTGAACCAGCGAAGGTTGAGGCGAGGCCCGGCAGGTCAGAACTTGTCAGATTCGCCGGTCCGCCGCCGCTCGCATAAGCCGAAGTGCCGCCGTTGACGGACATATAAGACGAACCGAGGTCGCGCATTTTGCTGCGGCTCACTTCAGCTACACGAACCTGCAGCTGTACCTGCGTCATGTTTTCGACTGGCGACGAAAGCATGTTGACGGTTTTGAAACCCGCTGCTTCCACAACACTCTGCGCCTGTGTCGCCTTTGAGGGATGTGAAACACTGCCCGACATCACCACCGAACCATTCGCCTGGCTCAACCGAATGTCGTCCTGCGGGAACAGAGCACGCATCTGCGAATCGATGAGTGAGAGATTCGTTCTCACGTAAACATCGAACACGAGATACTCTTTGCCCGACTGCTCCCAGGCAATGAAGTTGACCTGGCCAAATGCCTTACCGTTTACCAATACCTGGTCTGGTGTGACGAGCACGGCTTCGGCGATTTCCGGATTTGACACCGAAAAGCGGCCCACCGGTTTGTCGAAATTGATCACGCGCGATTGCCCGACCAAAACATTCACGGCAAAGGTTTCTTTGGCCTGAGTGAACGATGCCTTGTAAGAGGTTTGGGCGGATGCGGCGGAACTAACGAGAACGGTGATCAAAGACGCCATTATTAAACTCCAGCGGCGTGTGATCGGGGAACGGCTCTGCATGATCTGTGCTCCTTTTGCTACTTGCTGAAAGAATGGTCTAAACAGCCAAGCTAAAAGTTTGACTGCCAGGTTCGATTGCCGACTCCAAGGCTGCTCGCCGCTTACGGAAAGTCGACGTTTCGCTTCTTTGCTCCTTCAATTACTTCGACTGACGCGCGAGGCGGGGCCGGAGCGGCCTGCTTGGCTTCGGGTACTACGCTTACCCTGCGCACCGGCTTCGGCTTGACTTCTGATTTTGGCTGCTCGCTTTTCAGTGAACCGGGCTCGGGAGCCGGCGTTGCGTGTTCACCACCAAGCAACTTTTGCTTGTTGACACCGGTCGTCTCCTCGTCTCCCTGATCGATTGAGTTGCGCATGACAAGTTGCAGCCTGCCTTCGGAAGTGGCGAGTGCGAGTTTCTCTGCTTGCTCAGGCGTGACCTGAAGCGTTACCGCCTTGACACTGTTCACATCCCGCTGATTCTCAGGCTTGTCGATGTTCTGCCCGTTTGCCAGAACCTTGATGTTCTGCAACACAATCTTGGAAATTGGGCCAGCGCCACGGGAAGCATCTTCCGGAGTAATAACAACGACTACGTCCACAAGAGTTCCCGGCATGATGAAGCCGGAGATGCCGACCACATCGTCGACCTTTACAGTCATAGCTCGATAACCTTCAGGAATGACTGCCGAGAGACCTCCCGCCGTTCCTTCCGGCGCCAAACGAGAATCGGTGATAGGCTCGCGGGCTGCGATATTCACAACCGCGACTCGTCCCGCCAGTTTGTCTGCGTTTTCGAATGTGCCATCCGGCATCGACTCTCTCGGAAACTGGACCATCATTACCTGCTCAGGCACGATTTTCGTCCCCAGCGGTATTGCGACCTTGGCGACAGCAACCTTGGTCATGTCCTTAGAGAAGGCCTGGGCGTTTGATAAGTAACGATTGACAGACACCGCTGCCAGTAATCCGAATACCAGGGCTCCTGCCAATACGACAAAGAATCGTTTGTTGCGCATCGCTTTACTCTCCGTGTTGGGGCGAGCTTTCAAACTCGCAATTGGACCTCCGCTAGGCGCGGAAGATGACTAACGAAATAAGACTTCCTAACGTAATCGCGACTCCGTAAGGGATGGTGTAGCTGCGATCCACTGGGACAGGAAAACGGGGCAGCTGGAAACCCGGCAAAAGTCCGATCAAAATTTGAAAGACTCGCATCATGGTGAATTTCAATTGGCCGGCCCGTACCATCGAAGCCACGCCAAGAACGCCACCCGTTAAGGTGACGACAAGGAATGTTGGTAAGATCAGATTCGCGCCCGTTAAGGCGCCGATCGCCGCAAAGAGCTTTACGTCGCCCGCGCCCATCGCGCCAAAAACGTGCAATACAAACATCAACGTGAATCCAATCAAACATCCACTCAGACTTGAGACGGCTCCATGGATACCGCCGAAAGACGCGTTGATGAGAATGCCGGCTATTAGCGTGGCCAGAACAAACGGATTTGGTATCCGTCGGTAGCAGACATCGTAGTAAGAGATGATGACCGCCAGCGGAATGAGAAACGCAGCGCTAATGATGCTCAACGAGCCAGTCATGGACTCTCCATCTTTTGAAAATTTGAACCGAGCAGTTTCGTAGCGTGGGAGCGTTTCTCGGATACCCTATTTGATCTTGTTTGCCAGGTTGCCAATCACACCGTTGATGTTTGTGCCGACACTCGTGAAAGCGGCGATCACGGCAAGAGTTACCAGCGCGGCGGCGACGGCATATTCGGAGAGCTCCAAACCCGATTCATCTTTAAGAAATTTTCTCATTACTTTCTCCTTTAGCTCCGAATGGAGGCGCGCGCACCGCCTCGCTAAGTTCGAGATTGCTTACTTGATCTTGTTTGCAAGGTTTCCGATAACACCGTTGATGTTGTTACCGAGAGTGCCGAAGATGCCAACCACTGCCAGCGCTATCAACGCGGCTGCGACAGCATATTCTGAAAGTTCAAGGCCGGTTTCGTCGTTCATAAATTTTCTAATCATGATATTTTTCCTCCTTTGAAAAGAAGGCGCGCCTTCCGGCTGGCGGCTTGACGCGCTCTCCTCTCTCGCAAATCTGTGTTCCTACTTGATCTTGTTGGCGAGGTTGCCAATAACACCATTGATGTTGGTGCCGAGTGTTCCAAAGACCGTAACCACCGCCAGTGCTATCAAAGCTGCGGCAACCGCGTACTCTGAAAGTTCAAGGCCCGTTTCATCCCGAAGAAAATTCTTAATCATTTTTTTGCTCCTTAGTTTGGGTTAAGAGTTAAGCATCGCGCCCTTACCCACCATGCATCTTCGGCTAGGCGGAAGGACCAGGTTGCGAGAATTAATGGCGCATGATGGAGGACCCGAAGTTGAGTGTTCGCCCGGATTTGCTAACCCGCTTCTGTTCCTCAGCTGTATTCGTGAGAGCGACGTCACCCTCGGAAATCCTCGCTGCAATGCTGGCCAGCGCAAGGAGAAGACAAAAAACTTCCGGCTTTGCGTTAGCAGCTAGTGTTACAGCATGAATACCAACGATGGACGCAACCATCAGGAATGGTGCTACCAGCGCCATTCCAATCAGACTGGGAACAATGATTTTGCGATTTACACTCTTCATTAGGCTTATCCAACCCGCTAAACTTGAAGTGAACTTAAAGCTCTGATTAGCCCGGCGGGCGTCTGTCCTATTACAAGGACCATGCCGCGCCGCCTCTTTGGCCTAAATGCGTTTTTGCGGGGCTTCCGTGAGGTGGCGGTCATCGCTTGTCGCCAGGCGTTTACAAAGACTAGTTCGGATTGCGCGGTCGGAGCGTGAAGGAATGACTAATCAGCAAGAGCTAATTGGTTTTTTTGATTGTAGCCTTCAGTTGACAAGCCTCTCTGCTCGATTCAACGCGAAGTTACGGCTAGAGATCATTGCCTGGCTCCGCGGGCAGGAGCAAAAAACTGACCCACAGCCCAGAGCTGGCACTGCCACCTCGGACGGGGTTGGTTGTCTTGTAGGCTGGATGGATTCGTTGAACGAGTAGCGAGGGAACGGTCCAACTGCGAATCGATGTCAGTAAAAGAGACGGAATATTACCTTCGAACAAAAATAACGGAGACCTGATCCTCAAAAACGTTTTGCCATCGCGTGTCCTGGCGCAACAAGCTGGCTAGAGGCACGTCGGGTTTTACCAGCACTGTTCGGATTCCCTGTTTCTCCAACGATTGCCTCCATTTCGTTTCACCGTCATGAACAGCCAGAAATTCTTCTATGAGTGCGTCGCCATACACGTCGGCACGACCGTCCATATTTACTCGATATTCAGGATACAAGCGCCAGATAAGATAGCCGCCCCACACATACTCATTATAAATGGGTTGCGGCGGTTTCTCTTTGACCATGAAGTTCACAGCGCCAGCTGGATAGGTTTCAGTCTCAGTCGACAGCTGGTTTCGAACGCTTCCGCCAAGCCGCAATCCGACCAAAGTCAGGGGAATTATTAGTAGCACCAAAACATTCAGCACAATCTTCAAGGCTGAAGCGGTTCCCGTTTCTCGTGTCTCAGGTTTCGTAAACCACTGTCCCCATGGTTGAGCCGTAACCCAGTGCCATGAATGTTCAGCTAAAAGTGGTATGGCCAGCAAAGCGAAGAATGGAACGTTCCGGCTAGACCGCAACGTTGCGAGGGCCGTAACGAGGAGCATCAACAATTCACCAGGACGAGCTCTCTTTCCTGATAACGCCAGCGCAGCAAACGTAACGAGGAACAGCAGAGCCAGGGCCTGAAACATCGGCTCGTGGAAATTGGGAGACTTCCACTCTTGAATGTATTGCATCATCGAGCTGGAGGTAAGAGTTTCAAACGGATAGGAGTACATGCGTACGCCGCTCGGATTCAGGCAGACGGCGCCGATGCAACCAACTAACAAGAAACACAGCGTCCGAATGCGCGGCCAGGTCTTCTTTATCGATTGATCTGGAAGCAACAAACCGTCGGTCAGCAGGCTTACGATAGTTAGTACGATCAGGGCCAAACCCATCGCGTATCCCGCGTGCATGTTCACCCACAGAACCGTCAAAGGTATCAATAACCAAATCGCTTTAGTACGAACGTTGCGGCAATAGTCGCCCAACACCAACACGAAGACGCTGGCAAATAGCATCGACAACATCTGCGGGCGTACGCCCCACGTAGGCATCGTGGCCGCCGCTCCAACTATTAACGCGAAACCCGCTATGTACGGATGTGGCGCCACCTCTTTACAGCGGCGGTAAGCGAACATAAAAGTGGCAGTAACGATGGCTGCAAACGCCGCAATTAACCCTGCATAACCCAACCAACGGAAAATCGAATACATAAACAGTTCGGACAACCATTCATGCGTCACCCACTCGCTGCCAAACTTTGAGGTCGAAAATATGTCAGTCCTGGGAATGCTTCTGGTTTCAACTAAATATTCACCCGTCTTTAGGTGCCAATAGAAGTCGGGATCCTTGATCGGCCGTGTGGCGGCAGCGAAGATCACTGACATAAACACCACCACCAGCAAGCGGCGACTCGAGAGAATGATATTCAGAAGTCGGTGGCCATCCGTCGTCTCCCGCGGCTCGTCCGCGCGGATAAATGGAGGAAAGTTTGTGCCTATTTGTTCTGACATCCTACAGTCCTTTTGCAATTGCCGGGGTCTTGGTATCGGTGGCGGAGATCTTCGAGACACTGGCGCCATCACCGTCGTCCCTTAGTTGAAGTCTAAAGAGAGTAAACTTCCCTACGCGTTCACCCGCGTCGCGCTGATACCAGCGTTCAAGATTCTTCAGATCCGTTCCGCCGACCGTCGGCGTAATCACATATGAAAGTCTCGGGTTAGCAGCTCTCTCCTTGTCAAAAGTTTCGACGTACCGGCCATACGAGATCAATTCGGCGTTTTTCTCTTCGATACTGATCGGCTTAGCATTTGGATTCAGGCCATCAATTAAACGGTCGAAGCCAAACAACCCTACTGCACAACCGTAATAGACATTCTGGCCATGCAAATAAGCGTCGAGTTCCTTCACACCAACACCGGTGTAATACAAATGTCGGTAAAGCCTTTCTTTGCTCTCTAACTGAGTAACCCCGGAATATACGACCATGTGTGGCGCCCAAAGCACTGCAAGTGGAGAAACGGCGGGCGCGCCGTCCGCCATGTGAAGATCGTCGAAAAGAACGACCTTCTCATCCCTAATCGTCGTATTAGTGTGTGCTTGCTTAGTAAGGCGAACGTACACACTCATCTCTTCCGCAGCCTTGTCGTTGCCTTCGGCACTTCGTCTCGCAGCCTGCTGCGCTTCAATGGCGCCCCAATCAAGCGCCCCGAGGGCGATCCAAAGCAGTGCACGTTTCGAAAGCTGCCAACGTTCACCTGAGCGCCTGCGCCAACGGAGACCTGACGCTAGAACGAAAGCAATCAAAACAGCGTAGCTGGTCACAAAACCTTTGTAGTGAATCGGCTGCATGACGCGTCCCGTTATCAGCTGTTGGTTCAAAACCACAAAAGGAAGCAGGGCGAATGAGATAGTTAGAATCACTCGACGATCGTGGAGATCGATGCTTCGGCGTTTGAGACCGACTGCCAGGATTAGCAGCAGCAACCCAGCGAGTAATTCTGCTGCCGAAAAAAGATCCGGCCGGCGAGAGCTCACCAGCAACTGGACACTGCCGGACGTGTCGCCGCTACGGGAAATCAGTATGAAATACGGAATAAGAGCGGCAACTGAGATGGTTGCGAACGCCGCGCAAAACCGCACTACCGATTTCCTGTCTTCCGGTCGAGCTATTAGCCATAGCAGCGCGAGTAGGACCAGCCAGGCCATAGCGGCGGTCCAAAGGTAAAAATACGAAAAGACCAGCACGGCGAGGACAATGCCTGCCAACAATCCGGCCCATACCGGTCGCGTGAGTTTCGTTAGAGATTTCCAAACAAGAATCAGAAATATCAGGAAGAGAGGGAATGAGGCAGCCGGCTGATATCGTCGCAGAAATGGAAAGTAATCGAAGTGCCTTTCGCTGCCCACAAAATTGGTGAAGGTGCCTTCCGCCGCCGCCAGTGTGCCCAGAGATAGAACAACCAGCACCCCACAGGCAGCAATTCGATTGCTGCCAGTCACAATGAAAACCAGAAGAAACACCGCCAGGCCGGACGTAAAGGCCACCAGAGGTGTGAGGAACATGAAAGCCGTCGTCGCTGACATTCCCAGGGCGCGGGCCGGCAAAGCGATGGCATAGGCAGGAACAAACTGAATTGAAAAGAGTGATTCAGGTAAAGGGGCATGAGCACGATCATCCCGGCCCGTATACGGATCGTTGCGCCGAGGCCGCCCATCAATGAGTGCATTCACGTAGGCTGCATAAGCAACCTCATCGCCGAGTCCCTGGTTATAAGCCACTGCATGCTGCCAAGACTCTCCGCGGTTAGACCACAGGTGAAACTGGGGGTAGAGACTTAGCAGGGTTAACACGGACGCGGCGAGCAATCCCCAGCGCCACTCTATTCGAGTGTTGGTTGAAACTTCCAAATCTTGCTCCGGAGTATCTAATTTCACCGCGTGTGACTCGAGTGAGTTTTTGTAAATTGTCGATTACTGGAATCGTCGGAAAACTTCGGCGCCTAAGACTGCGAAACTTAAAAATGTTCCTGTGACCGTAAATGTCCATTCGACCATTGGACTCTTGCGACCCAAAATCGCTCGGAGGGTCACCAGACCACACTTCCAACCGTCTTGTTGATACAAGGGGAGAATATTGGTTGCTGCGAGTAGATAGTTAATGAGGCTAAATGGAGTGCCGGCCGACAAGCTGGCTGCGATGAGGTTTCCGATTATGCCGGCCATGAAAACAAGCACCTGCTGTTTCAGTTGACGCTTTTGCAGCTCCGCAACGTCAAACCGAACATACGCACCGAATGGCAAGATTCTAAAAATGAGATCGACATTGCGAACACGCGTGCAATAGATTTTAGGGCCCCAACCGACGCCAAATTCGCTAATCGAGATTCGACATGCGTAAGCCGCAACGCAGTGACACACCTCGTGTATCAGTAGCGCCAGAATAAAGTAGGGGATGTAACTTAAAAGCATCACACAGTTGGTTCGAACAGAGGTGCAGAGGAGAAAATTGTTATGGGCTGCCAGGAAAGGGGAGATTGGAAGGACTACTGATCTGAGGCGCGAAACTGCATTCCGGGCTCAGTGTCTTCCTGGAGAAAATCTGTGATGTCGATGGCTAATCGCTTGATCTTTTTGTAGAGCGTCTGACGGGAGCCTAATCCCAAAGCTTCGCTCGTCCGAGCCACGTTACAGTCATTTCGTTTCAGTGTCTCGGTAATCACTCGCCGCTCGTAATCCTCTAGCAACAACTCAAGATTTTCCCGGGATCGTTTTTCCGACTCTATCTGTTGTGGCGTAACCGGACAAATGTGGGGACTGATGTGCTCTCGTGTAATGTGACTATTCTCCTCAGCATACAAGACTAGCCGCTCCATCTCACCGGCTAACTCGCGTACGTTACCGGGCCACGAATAACTCTCCAGCGCTCGAATCGCTTCCCAGGTTATTCCGCCGATTGGTCGATCGTTCCGGCGTGCGTAGTGTGAGAGATAATGAGAAATCAACGCAGAGATATCCTCTGGCCGTTCGCGCAGCGGTGGAACCTTCACCGTCAGCGAAGTTATTCGGTAGTACAGGTCCTCTCTGAACTGCCGCTCTCGTACAAGCTGTTCCAGATCTTTGTGAGTTGCGGCGATCACACGAACGTTAACCTGTCTAGGAGCGCGCTCTCCCAAAGGATGAATTTCACCCTCTTGCAAGAAGCGCAGGAGCTTTGGCTGAAGATTGAGCGGGAGGTCGCCGATCTCATCCAGAAACAAAGTTCCATTCTCAGCTGCTTGAATCAATCCTTCATTGTCGCGAAGAGCCCCCGTGAAACTTCCCTTGCGGTGGCCGAACAACATGCTCTCGATCAAATCAGGCGGAGCAGCCGAACAGTTAAACGGGATGAAGTCCTTTTCAGAACGCTTGCTGAGCCGGTGAATAGCGTGAGCAACCAACTCCTTGCCAGTGCCGGATTCGCCGGCGATAAGCACTGTGGAATTTGAATCCTTAATCCGATCGACAGTGAGAGCAACTTCACTCATTGCCCGACTGGCAAAAATCATCCCGGGCAGGGTCGTCTTAAAACCTGGTTCTTCTGGAATAACGCTCAGCTTCTGAATCGGCTGCGCGGCGGAAACGTGCGAATGGGCCAGACGAGTAACATCCATTATCGCGCCTAAATCCCGAGCTTGCCGAGAAGACAACGGACGAACACACAGGCCATACAAAGCAGCGCCGGGCCGCTCAGGTTTCGAAGAAGCCAACACAAAACAGATGGATTCGTCACCTTCGGCCGTCCTGGGCCAAACCGACTGCGAAGACAGTGTTTCGTGAACTACTCTTTGTCCCTCAACCAACTCCAATTCTTCGAGCCCTTCGGCCCAGCTCAACTTAGGTTTTTGGCCCTGATCGACCGTCCAGATTGAGAGTCCATACATCGGCGCAGTGGCTTCGACGAGCAGACTCAACTTGAGCATCACTTCATAAAGCAAGTCGGGTCCTGCGTTCGCGGCGTGACAAAGCGCCCGGACGATGGAGCTTATTGGAAGCGCGCCAGCTTCGACAGCTAATTCGGTTTCAGGGTAAGAACTGGTCAATTCAGGCATGGAGCCTCTCCGGTTTCTTACAGCAGTTGGAATGGCACCGGTTGCTGTTTTTCAGAGACGGGCCACTTAGTTCGGTGAATGAGAGGCAAGACAGGGCTAACTTTTGAGTCCTGACAGATGGGACCTGCGACACACGCGCAGTCGTTTGTCGGGACTGAGTCTAGCGTTGCAAAAATTTTGTGTCAACCCTCTTAAACACGCCCTCGTTTCCAGAAAAGGTCTCGCCTTTGTGTACGCCATGCGTTCGCCCTGATGGTCCATTAAGCGCGCTTAGTTGAAGTAACGGTTGAACTTACGTGTCGAAAGCGTTGCAAATATATTGCTTTACACCCTTAAGCACGAGTGCTACATTCCGCCAACCTTACCTAAAGTATTGATAGGCATAGGATTGTAGATGAACAAAGCACATTACATTGTGGTCGCGGTCCAAGGCGTATCTATTATCTTGTGGTGAAACGCACATAACGGTTAAGCAGCTTCTTAAAAGAATCATGATTCGCTTTTACACTTCCATCACGGAAGCAACTACCGATGACGATTTCGGTTTTGCTCACGTCTCCTGTTTCAAAGGAACGGCTTCATCCCAGTCTGAGACGACGATTGGATCCCGAGTCGGAGAACCTTATGAAAACAAACTTATCATCGACGGCGAAAGATCGACGGCCCGGTCGTTCAAAAGTATCGCTGCGCCGAAAGATGGCATCCTTGCGTGCTTGCTCGCAGCGGAGAAGCATGCGACGCGCGGCCCGACCCTGAGGCTGGACAGAGTGGAAGTTGGTTTCATTTACAAAGGTCCCGACAATTGATGCGACGCCCGAATACGATAGCGGTAAGCCGGATTTAGAATCAGCAAAGTCCTTGGAGGTGCTTCGTGAGCAGGGTCATAAATTCCTATTGGGTTGATGAGCGAATTCGGGCACAGCGTGTAGTGCCGCGCGTGAATTCTCCATTTGCATCCGTAAAAGAAATTTCACTGGACATCATCGGAACTCCCGCCGAAGTTCGCCGGCGCGGTGGCGTGATACCAGCATGGGTAGTTTTCGGCATGGTTATTTTGGCGACGTTTGCGATATGTGTTTCGGTCACAATGCGGACCAGAACGCGGATGTCGCTGGCGTCTCAGCAGTATGTCCGCATGCAAAACGATGTCGAGGGTTTGCGCAACACGAACCAGACTTTGCGGGTGGAGATTGAGCGACTGCGCTCGGACCCGCGTGCTATTGAAGCTGCGGCTCGCACTCGCCTAAACATGGTGCGCGCTAACGAGATTGTTGTACCCGTCGAATGACAAATGGGAGCGTTCATTCAGCGACAGAATTGTTTCCCTGCCCGTTGCCCGCTAGTTCCCTGCTTGATAGCCACGCATCGAGAGTGCCTGCCGAGCTGCGCGGCTGTGACTGCCATCACAGCCGCGCTCCCCTCTTTTAAGACGAATTAAAACGCGCTGTTAACCTGCGTTGACAGTCGAATTACGCTCAACTAATATCGATTTCTCTAATCGAATCAAATCTGAGCACGAGTTTCTATGTCAAAAACCAAAGAGATCGCCAGTCCGCTCGAGGAACAGGTTGCGCGTTGGGAAAATGAAACGCTTGCGCCTGCTTTGGCGAAACATCCTGAGGTAAAGGAAAAGTTCGAGACGGTTTCACTGGACCAAGTAGAACGCCTCTACACACCCGCAGACATTGAACAGGTTGATTTCTCTCGCGATATTTCATTCCCAGGCGAATTTCCGTACACACGGGGAATTCATCCAACTGGTTACCGGGGTAAGATCTGGACCATGCGCCAGTTTGCGGGGTTCAGTACTCCGGAAGAAACCAATGCCAGGTTTCGGTATCTGCTGAAACAAGGACAGACTGGCCTGTCGGTAGCTTATGATTTGCCCACCTTAATGGGTTACGACGCCGACTCCCCACTATCTGAAGGCGAAGTTGGCAAATGCGGTGTGGCAGTTTCGTCGCTCGCAGACATGGAGGTATTGTTCGACAAGATCCCACTCGAACAGGTGACTGTTTCGCAGACTATCAATGCCCCCGCCTCGGTCTTGTTGGCAATGTATTTAGTCGTGGCTGAAAAGCAGGGCGCCGACTGGAGGAAAATTTCGGGCACACTGCAGAACGATATTCTCAAGGAGTATATCGCACAAAAAGAGTGGATCTATCCCATTCATCCAGCGATGAAGCTGGTCGTAGACACGTTCGAGTTCTGCACCCAGTACGTCCCTCGCTACAATCCGATTTCCGTTAGCGGCTATCACATTCGCGAGGCTGGAGCGACTGCCATTCAGGAACTCGCGTTCACCTTGCGCGATGGGCTTGAGTATGTTGAATGGGGGTTGAAAGCCGGCCTGGACCTCGATGTGTTCGTTCCGCGAATTTCCTTTTTCTTCAATGCTCATAACGATTTCTTCGAAGAAGTGGCGAAATACCGCGCCGCACGCCGCATCTGGGCGAGAGAGATGCGCGATCGCTTTGGTTCCACAAGCGAACGTACTCTCAAGCTTCGTTTCCACACTCAAACCGCGGGCGTCTCGCTTACTGTTCAGCAGCCACTCAACAATATTGTCCGCGTCGCGATACAAGCGCTCGCTGGAGTGTTTGGCGGCACCCAGAGTCTACACACCGACGCCTACGATGAAGCGCTCGCCCTGCCAACGGATCAAGCAGCTTTGATTGCCCTGCGCACACAACAAATCATTGCCGAAGAGACCGGTGTCGCAAATACCGTCGATCCGCTGGGCGGCTCTTACTTTGTCGAGTCTCTGACGAACAAGATGGAACAGGGCGCGCTGGACTACTTCCGTAAGATCGACTCCATGGGTGGAATGGTTGCCGCCATCGAAAACGGATTTCCGCAACGTGAGATTCAGGATTCGGCTTACCACTATCAGAAAGCTGTCGAGCGTGGCGATCAGGTAATAGTGGGAGTCAACAAATATCAGATGGATGAGGAATCTACGATTCCGATTCTGGCAATCGACGAATCGGTTCGCGCTCATCAAATCGAACGTCTGGACCAGGCGCGGGCGAAGCGAGACAGCGGTGCTGTAGCCAATGCGTTGGATAAGCTCAAACTGGCAGCTCAGCGTGCCGAAAACACGATGCCAGCTACGATCGAAGCGGTTCGCTCTTATGCAACGCTCGGCGAAATCTGCTCGGCCTTGCGCGATGTCTATGGCGTTTACGAAGAACCTGCGTTCTAATCTCGCGAAAGCAATTCAAATCCCTACGTCCAACTGATGCAACGCCTGATTCTGGTTTTCGTGACACTTCTGGGTTGTGCCGTCCTCACCACTTCCGTCGGTCAAAGCGATGCTGGCGCGCGTAGGAACCTTGGCGACCGTGCAATCATCCAGCGCCGCAAACTCGTTCTCATTCGCAGCCCTGCACTGGTACGCCGGTTTCCGCATAAGAAACGCGCAGTCGTAACTTATCCCTTCGTCAGCGGGCTCAGTCCGGCAGTACTCAACCGAGTGAACTCGATCCTCAACTTCAAAAACATCTTTGATTATTCTTTGAAGGAATACAGAGAAGATACCTGGTTAGACGAATTCGATTACGTCGTCAATCATAATGGCAATAATCTACTCGACATAACGTTTTCGCAAAGTGGCTCTGCAGCCTACCCCGACGATCATTCCAGGCACTTTCTCATCGACCTGAGAAACGGCAAGGTTATAAAGGGGGCGGATGTTTTCGTGACAGAGCGCATGGCGCAACTCGCTACCAATGTCAATCAACAACTACAAGCTGAACTCAAAACAATTCTCCAGGAACTCAGGGACTCCAAGAGCGATGCGGAAGACATAAGAATTGCTCGCGAGGCGCAGGACCCGCTCCGGTTCACCCTTGAAAATCTCGACAACTTCTCAGTAGGGCGCACCGGAATCACCTTCCTATACGACGCCGGTTACCCACATGCGATCCAAGCGTTTGAGCCGGTCGGTCACTATTTTTTCAGCTACTCAGAATTGAAACCTTACATCAAACCCGATGGCCCACTGGGGCAATTCTTACACTAAGGCTACAATGAATGTCATGAACGACAGAAAAATTCGGGTGCTGGTTGCTAAGCCCGGTCTTGATGGTCACGATCGCGGCGCCAAGGTGATAGCACGTGCCCTACGCGACGCAGGCATGGAGGTTATTTACACCGGCTTGCGTCAGACGCCCGAGATGATTGCTGCGGCGGCGTTACAAGAAGACGTTGACGCTGTCGGCGTATCCATACTGAGCGGCGCGCACAACACACTTTGTCCACGCATCGTGCAGTTGCTTCACGCGCAGGGCATGGACGATTGCCTGGTGCTGTTGGGTGGGATTGTTCCGCAGGATGATATCGCCAAGCTGAAGTCCGAAGGCGTTGCCGAAGTATTTCTTCCGGGAACGTCCACCGAAAACATCGTCAAGTTTCTCCGTGAAAACGTTAAGCCGCGTGAATAAACGATGGCGGACGATTCACCTGCGATTGTTACTGAGCTCCACAACGAGATTGCCGTTCTACGATTTAATAAACCCGCCAAACGGAATCCGCTTTCAATATCGACACTGCACGATTTGGAAATCAAATTTTCCGAATTGATCGCCCTTACCGAAATCAAGGTTATCGTTTTCACAGGTACTGCTGATGTCTTTGCTTCAGGTGCAGACCTGCAGGAGCTTTCACAATTGGACCACAACTCAGCTGTCGAATTTTCACATCTCGGTCAGCGACTATTTCAGACCATCTCCGATGCGACGCAGTTAACCATCGCTGCTATTAATGGCTACTGCATGGGTGGTGCACTCGATCTTGCGTTAGCCTGCGACATTCGCGTAGCCTCAAGAACTGCCGTCTTCGCGCACCCCGGGGTGCGGCTGGGAATCATCACTGGCTGGGGCGGAACCCAGAGACTTCCACGTCTGATTCAGCGGACAGCCGCGTTAGAAATCCTGTTGACCGGACGTCGCGTCGACGCAGAGGAGGCGCTCGAGATGGCACTGGTTACCTCAATTTCAGAAGACGCGATCAGTGATGCCTTTTCCATTGCACGTGCTTGCATGAAGAAGGTTGCGGTCTAACTCTCCATAGACTTAATGCCTATAAATTTATGGATAATCTTGGCCGTTTTTGGATATTTTCCCCCGCTAAATCAATTCAATCGATTGTTAATACCGGAAATACCTAGGTTTCTGACGACAGGACGGAACAGGCATACAAATTGCGAATTACGAAACGCATGTCTCCCTTTCCCACGCTTTCGGTTGTTTCGACCTCCTACGAGGCGTCTCGACAACGTGGTTTCGAATTCCCATTAGCGATCTTTGCCTTAGAGAAAGGAAATCCAAAATGAAAATCCTAGTAAGGCTGTTTATTGTTACGTGCATTGCCTTATTTTCAGCCACAGCGTGGGCCCAGGAACCCACCGGGTCTATTGAAGGGGCCGTCACTGACCCGCAGGGCGCCGTGGTCCAAGGCGCCAATGTCAGCGTCCGTAACGCCGCGACAAATTTCAATCGCTCGGCCACGTCTGACGACAATGGCCGTTATCGTATTTCCCAGCTGCCGCCGGGAACTTATGAGGTCAAGGTTACGGGTACTAATTTTAAAACCTCAGTGGTATCTGACGTCGTGGTAGCAGTGGGTCAAACTCTTCCGCTCGACGTTCACCTCGAGGTGGGAGGGGCGAGCGAAACCGTTACGGTTGTTGGCGGCGGCGACGTCCAGATAGACCGTACGGACAATACTGTTTCGGGAGTCGTAAACACCCGGCAAATCCAAAATCTTCCACTGAACGGTAGGAACTTTCTCGATCTGGCGCAGCTGCAGCCAGGCGTCGAAAAGGTAGAGGGCGGCAACTTCGATCCGACCAAGGCAAACTATACCGGCGTTTCCATTGCTGGGCAGGCCGGTCGCTCCGCACAGATCGCGGTCGACGGCGGCTCGGTCGTCGATAACGTCGTTGGCACTACCGTGCAAAACTTCTCACAGGAGATTGTTCAAGAGTTCCAGCTCGGTATCTCAAACTTCGATCTTTCGACCGGAGCTTCGTCAACCGGATCCGTGAACATAATTTCGAAGTCAGGCACGAACGAGTTTCACGGCAACGGATATTTCTACGTACGCGACGACCGCTGGGCTGCATTCCCATCGCTATCCCGACTTGACGCGGCGAATGGGATCCCGGCGGCAGCGCGGGCGGACACAATACCCTTTGACCGTGAACAGTATGGAGGGACCATCGGCGGGCCGATCGTGAAGGACAAGCTCTTTTTCTTTGCCAACTACGAGGGCAACAATCAGGACGGTTCTGCACTGCACAACCCACCCGAGAATCCTTCGTTTGCAGGCTTCACTTCTAACCCCTTCGACGAAAAGCTGCTCACCGCGAAAATCGACTGGGTGGTGAGTAGCGCGACGAACCTTCAGGGTCGGTATTCGTTCGATGACAATAAGCAAGACGTGCCGTTCGCACCGGGATCTGGCATCGTTCCGCGTGAATCCACGACGGGAATTTTTCAATCGAACAACCAACTCGTGACGAACCGCTCGCACAACATCGTTATTGGAACAACGCACGCTTTCAGCCCTACGGTGAGCAATAACTTTGTTTTTAACTTTAGCGATTTTTCAAACGTGATTCTCCCCAAGACCGAAGGGGTTCCGGAGCTTCGCATCCTCGGATCGCAGCTCTGGAAATCGGGCACTAACTACATCACGCCACAGACCACGTTCCAGGAGCGTTACCAGTTCCGAGACGATCTGACCATGGCCCGTGGCAATCACACGTTCCGGTTCGGCGGGAACTACGAGCGGACGTCCATCAACGGCCAGTTCGCCTTCGCTAAGCCTGCTCGCATACGGTTATTCGATCCGATATCCAGCGGGCTAACAATTCCGCTGACCGAGGCAGACTTCCTGGCTTATCCGGTACGCGATATTTCAATGGGAATCGGTAACGATATCCTTCCTTTTAACTCCTCCAGGAGCGACACGCTTAACAACCGCATTTCGTTCTATGGCAAGGACTCCTGGAAACTGACCAGCAGGTTCACCCTTAACTACGGTCTTTCGTACCGCGTTGACTCGAACCTGTGGAACCACGATCAGGGTCACCCAGCAGTGATCGCCGCAGTTTTCGGCAAGGGTACGGCGCCCAGTCCGAAGGACACGAACAATTACGCACCGACGCTAGGGTTTGCCTGGGATGTCAAAGGTGATGGCCGGACAGTTGTGCGCGGAGGCGCCGGCATCTACTACGACAACACCATCGACAACTTACGCCTCTTCGAGCGCGCCGACCTTGGCCCTCCGGGAGCGGAATTGTTTCTGGTTGGACCTGACCTGGTCAGCTCGGTATTTCCTGGCGGCGACGGCCGCTTCACCCTGGGACAGCTTACGTTGGCACAGGCGCTCACTATCATTGGTCCAGCACGTGCCGACATCGAAGCTAACGCATTCAACTGCACTTTCCCAACTTCGGTTGAGTGTTTCGGTTCGATTTCCGGTCCCCTGTTCTCGACAGAGTTTCAGGTACCCTATTCACTTCAGTACTCAATCGGCGTCCAGCGCGAGTTACCCTGGAAGATGGTCTTCCAAGGCGACCTCAACTATCGCAAGGGCGTCCATGAAGTAATCGTTTATGACGTGAACCACTTTGGTTCCGAATTCGGCGAGAAGACCGCCTTCGGCAACGCTATACCCTATGCCGATTCATCGGGCTACTCGACCTACTTTGCTGGACTGTTCCGTCTGGATCGTCGTTTCTCTAACGGATTTCAAATGACGGCGAGCTATGCACTCTCGCGCTTCAAAGCATTCGGCGGCGACGCACTGGGTCTGGGCGCGACGGTTACGGATCTCAACAACATTCGTAAGGAGTATGGCCCAGCCGGTCTCGATCGCACACATCGCTTTGTGCTGAGTGCGATTTACGATGTGCCGTTCTTCCGTAAGAGCACGGATCGCTTTAAGCGTGACGTTCTGGGCGGCTGGCAGGTTTCGCTTATCTCGACGGCGTTTAGCGGTCTGCCGCAGAGCGTCTTCCTGCCGCACTTCGCTGATCTCTCCAGGACTGGTACTTTTACAAGCTATCTGCCTGGCACTGGAGAAGGCTCGGTCGGGCGTACACTTAACAGCGTTAGTGATCTCAACAGGATGATCACTGCTTACAACACCAACATCCCAAATCTGGGTGATGACTGTGGCGCGGACAGCCCAACCGGGCGTTGCGACAGCAACTTTCCGGGATTCGGGGATCCGCTCGTCCGGCTCGCGCTGCTACCGGAAGGTACGCAGATCGGCGGCGATTCGGTTATCTCTCAGGACCTTCGCCTAACCAAAACTTTCAGCTTCAGCGAAAATGTGAAGCTCGATCTTATCGGCGAAGTCTTCAACGTGTTCAATATCGCTAATCTTACCTACCCGGGGGCTATCACTCTTTCCGACGAGGGTGAAAGTCCTGACGTAATTAGGAATGTGGTCCACGGACCAACCGCCCGCACCACCAGCGTGTTTGGCACCGGCGGTCCGCGGGCTTTCCAATTCGCAGCGAAGTTCCGTTTCTAAGAAAACGGCCTTCAACGCTTTACCAGGGTGGAGTGCTGAAAAGGCTCCACCCTGTTTTGATTGACGATACTCCCCTCTGACTCTTTCACTATTGGGTAGGCCACATGAGTTTCCGAAAAGCTTTTCAAACGCTCTTCATAATCTTGTCCTGTTGCCTCGCAATGGCCAGCACGGCCGCGGCACAAGGACACTCCATTCGCGGCAAGGTTCGTACTTCAGCGGGCGTGAACATGTCACGTGTCACGGTTAGTCTGGAAACAGGCAGTGGCGCCATGATTAATCAGACCGTTACAAACAACGAAGGCGATTTTAATTTCTCGGGACTTAGCGATAACAGCTACATGATTACTGTTTCCGCACCCGATTACAGCCCCGCAAGCGAGCGCGTTGAATTTGTCCGAAGTGTGAGCCTCAATGATCCAGGCGAGGTTCGCACGGTTGAGATTGTCATGATGAGTAGCGGAAATAGCCGAACAGCGCGGCGGGAGATTAGTTTCGTCCAGAACGTTCCCAGGGAAGCGAGTGATAAATTCGCTCTGGGAATGCAGTCGTTGAAAAATGGACAAGCAAAAGAGGCGGTAGGCTATCTGGAGCAGGCGATAGGAATATTCCCCGACTATTTCGATGCGCGCTTCGCCCTCGCCAATGAATTCGTTCTGGAAGGGAAACTGAGCGCCGCCATTGCGCACCTCGATGAGGCTCGTCGCATAAACCCGAAGGACGACCGCGTCTATCAAGCCTTCGGGATAATTCTAATGCAGCAAAAAAAGTATGCAGTGGCGGCGCGCGTCTTTGCTGAAGCCTCTCGATTGAACCCACGCGAACACAATTATCTGCTACTCCAGGGAACAGCTCTGATAGATCAGGGGGCGGCAATTGACCTAAAGAAATCACCCGCAGCGGCAGACGAACGCAATTATGCCTTTAGCGAGGCAGAAGCGGTCCTCAACAAAGCCTATGACCTGAGTGGGAAGAAACTGGCGACGGTTCATTTGCAGTTAGCAAGACTTTACGAAAAGAAGGGTGACCCTAAGCGTGCGGCGTCCGAATTAGAGCAGTATCTTCGTCAGTCTCCGAATGATCAGAAAGCCCAGCAAATCCGCGGCGCCATCACCAAACTGCGAGGCGAGTCAAAGCCGGATTGATTTTGTCCCATCCCGTCAGTCTTTCTTCAAGAATCCGGCAATGCCTTTTCGACAGTCCTCCGTCATGCGAGCAATGACGTTAACATCAACCCCTGTTTCCAAAGCGTCGCCGAATGACATTCCGTCGATCTGGTAAAGCAGTGCCTTAGTAAGCGCGACCGCGGACTTGCTCATCTGTTCAAATGAACGGACGTAGTTTATTACCTCTGCTTCAAAATCTTCTTCAGCAAAAATCTGATTGACGAGTCCAAACTCCCTGGCCTCGGCGGCGCCTATCTCGGCACCGCGCGTTAGTAATTCAAAGGCCCGCTTCTCGGAAACGTTCCGGCGCAGAATCGCCGTCACCATCGCCGGCACGAACCCAATCTTCACTTCAGGATAGCCAAACTTCGCGTCAGCCGAGGCGAGCACAATGTCGCAGGCGCTTGCCAGTCCGCATCCCCCGGCCAGAGCCTTTCCACGAACGGCAGCAATTACCGGGACGCTGACCCGACGGATCTGTGCGAACAGCTCCATCAGAGAACGCGCGTCTGCGGAATTTTCGGCGATTGAACCAGCTGCAATTGTTTTCAGTGACGCGAGGTCCGCACCGGAGCAGAAGTCGGGGCCCGCGCCGGAAATAATCACAACGCGCACCGCCGCGTCGTTATTCGCTTGTTGTAGGGCGTTTCGAATTCCCGCAATCAGCGCCTCATTGAGAGCATTTCTTTTCTCAGGCCGATTCAGTGTGACCCGCGCCACAGCGCCATCAAGCTCATACAGAATTGTGTTGTCGTTGTCGCTCATCTAAGAAACTCAATCAGTGCAGCGTTAACTCCTCAGGCGCTTCATTCTGTACTCAATGGCCGCTATCGGCATACGGACTTCGCGATAGTCATCGATAAATTTCTCCAGGCCGCGTACGGTCTCCGGGATAATGGCAAAATCCATTAACTGCCGCGTAACCATGTGTGATGGTTGTCATTCTGATAGTTCAGTGTCCAGCTTTAGCTGCCTCTTCCTTGCGACCACCTGAAGGTTGAACTCTAAACTTCTTGATCCAGGCCCAGACCTTGAGCTTCTGACCGAGACACCTCAATCACCATTCTAAGCAGTGCAGTTGAAAACGTTTTTCCCTGGGCGTCAGTCATCAGTGACAGCGTACCGCCACCTCCGAGGCTTTCATGCAGTAGAAAATTCAGCGCGCCGAGGTTTGGCAACTCGAAGCGTTCGACATCGCCCTGGCAGATTCCCTTGAAGTGTTGCTTCACGCGCTCGGTCGTTACTTCACGAACCAGGATC
>DASZDU010000038.1:0-8375 GCA_035941655.1 Pyrinomonadaceae bacterium
CGTCAGCCCGGCGCAGATCAGATCACGTGTTATTCTAACGGATTCGCGAAGCTTCAGATAAAAACTGAGAGAATTCTAGATATAAGGAGCACGGCGATGAGTTTTGGCAATGTAAAAGAGCAGGAACGTTTTAGACAGCTATTTCCGAAGCTTGTCCAGCACCATGATGCTCTAGAGAAAACGACTGATAGGATTTTTGAGAGAGACTTAGGACCGGCTAGCAAAATTGACAGAACTATATTTGCCCTAGGGCTCATTTGCGGCGAAGATTTCCAGCAGGCTTATGTTCTTTGCGGCAACGGTTTCGGTATCGGTGCGCTACAGATTGTTAGGGGAATGTATGAACGGCATGTCACCGCCGCTTACTTAGTGAAGTATCCACAGGAAGTCGATAGTTTTCTTGCTTATCACCACATTCACCGCTACAAGGACTTAGTTCACCTTAAGCAGATGTATTCTCCGGAAAAACTTAACGACCTCGTGCCTATCAGTAAGCAAAAGGAGATTGAGCAGAACTATCAAACACGTCGGGACCAGTTCGTCACAACGAAATGTGAAAAGTGCAACACGACGCGCCCAATGACGTCATGGAGTAAACTTGATATCGCAACTATGGCAAAAAAAGCAGATCCCAACTTGGCGCAGAATTATTACGCGGACTATTACCGACCTACCATGATGTCACACGCAACGATGACATCAATACTCTCTCGAATGATTAAAGAGCGCGAGCATAGTTATGCGATCGGCGTCGAGGGCCAACGTGCTGCCGTCCCGGAGGCGCTTATAGCAGCTCACAAATTACTGCTCTTCGTCCTTGATTTACAAAACAGACACTTCAAACTCGGTTTAGATCGGGAGATTGATGCGCGTAGTGCGGAATTCCTCGAATGTTGGGGTCAACAAAAGCCCGCATCAAGTGCTGAGGCCTAAAGCTGTTAAGGCTTAGGTCCAGCCGTCAACATCTCAGCCGATATGGGAATTCGAAATGTTCTATTTTGATCCTGCTTCGCTGATACGACCTCCGTTTGTTCGCTGTCCAAGGTGCGGACAAGAAACTTTCGGCTTGTTGACGATTCAAGGTCTGAATTATTTCAAGCGGTGCCGCGCATGCGCGGAAACACGGCTGAATGAATGCGTGTCCAACGAAGTTAGCTGGTCTTTCGGATGGGGGCGTGTTTTATTCCTTTGTAGTTCACGTTACCGGGAAGTTTCGCTGGTAAATCCAATTCGTCGTCGACAATATCTTCCATGTGTACACGCGCAGCGCGAGCATACTGAAGAAGAACCGACAAGTGAGGTTCGGTAGTTCCCCGCTCGAACTCGGAGATCCGCTTGTAGTCCATCTGTTCCTCCAATCCCAGGCGCCTCAACATCTCGGACTGCGAAAGCCCGAGCGCCAGCCTGATTTCGAGCAGCTTCTCCGGCAAACGCTCCGGCTTTACGCGAGCCCCTCTCACCATTAGAAGACACCTCCCAATGTAAGTGGGCCATGCACATCACGGTTGACTCTGTCTGCAGTTACAGATAAACTGCCTTCGCGTTTTTGATTCGCCGTGAGTAGGAACCCTCCATGCTCAACAGCGATGCTCATCACTCAATCCGCAAAGAGAATGAGCTTTGCATTTGTTATCGCCGCAATACCAAAGAAGTCACCCAAATACCAAAGATTAAGCCACAGCAGGATAACAGAACAGAGGCGCGCTAATCATTATCTGTCGATGGTCGCAGTCGCTTAGTTTGAAATCTCTGTGCAACCGCTGTGTTCTCCTGCGTCTCCGTGGTGAAGTTTTTGGCGCAGAACTAAACACGGAGGCACAGAGACCACAGAGGTTGCACGGATAAAAAACGAAACTTACCACCACTCTACGGTCGAGTTGTGAAATGCCGCAATTCCGGTACTACAAACGTACATTCCTGTCCCCGGCCTTAAGCCGCACATCGTCATACATTATCGCGGAAATCGAATCGAGTTGTGAGGGTATATACGGTGTCGGAACCAACATGCTGACCATTGCCGACTGCGGCCGGCAGATTAAACTTGAGTTCTTTCTTGGAAACGCTCGAGATCGCCAACGGAGCTTGGCGAAGGCCCAATTGCTGGCCGATGTTATCAATACGTTTTGCGCGGAGTTACGCGAAGAATCAAAACTAATTGAAAAAGCAGATAAGAAGGCACGCAGACGCGCTACTAACGGAGCTACTAAAAACTGATAGTATGCGGGAGGTTGCAACACCTGCCGCTCTTTGTTTTTGAGTCTTTTAAGTCTCTGAGGAACCCGCGATGAAGGCTGAGGAATTTGCGGCGCGCGCGCCTGACGAAGTGCTCAATCAACCGCCCGCGCTGGAAAATTACAACCTTTACGAAGGTGATAAACCGCTGCGTGAGGCTGTCGTGCGCGAGGGTGGGGGTTGGGTTGAGGAACAAGCACTTGAATTTGGCGCACTACTCGGAAGAGCAGAAACTTTGCGGCTGGGCGAATTGGCAAACCGCAACCCGCCGGTGTTGCACACACACGATCGCTTTGGAAACCGCATCGACGAAGTTGAATTTCATCCCGCGTGGCACCAACTCATGGCGTTAGGCATCAGACACGGAACGCACTCGCTACCATGGACAAGCGACACCTCAGGCGCGCACGTGGCGCGAGCGGCTTTGATGATGCTCAGTCACCAGGTTGAAGAAGGACACAGTTGTCCGATTACGATGACCTTCGCCGTCGTTCCTTCACTGCGGATCCAACCGGAGCTCGCCGCCGAATGGGAACCGCGCGTTATTTCCAGTGAGTATGATCCGCGCTTCATTCCCGCAAACGAAAAACGCGGCGCCTTGTTTGGGATGGCCATGACGGAACGGCAGGGCGGCTCTGACGTCCGTTCAAATACCACGCGCGCCGTTCCGGTTGGCAAACGCGGCCCGGGTGAGGTCTATCAAATCAACGGTCACAAATGGTTTTGTTCGGCGCCTATGTCAGACGCCTTTCTGGTTCTGGCGCAGGCTCCCGGGGGACTGTCTTGCCTGTTGCTGCCACGCTGGAAGCCGGATGGCTCACGCAATGCGTTTCACATTCAACGACTCAAGGACAAGCTCGGCAACCGTTCAAACGCTTCGAGCGAAGTCGAATTTCACGATGCCTTCGCGTGGTTGATTGGTGAGGAAGGTCGCGGCGTCGCAAATATCATCGAGATGGTGCGCCACACGCGCTTAGATTGTTCTTTGGGCTCAGCAGCGACCATGCGGCGTGCGGTCGCAGAAGTGCTCCATCACGCACACTATCGTTATGCCTTCGGCGACCGGCTCATCAATCAGCCGCTGATGAAAAACGTCCTGGCGGATCTGTGCCTTGAATATGAGGCTGCGGTTGCCCTGGCGCTGCGGCTGGCGCGCAGCTTCGATGAAGCCGCAAGCGATGAAACTCAGCGCCACTTCAGTCGTGTGGCAACCGCCATCGGCAAATACTGGATAACGAAACGCGCGATCGCTGCAGTCGCCGAGGCGCTCGAATGCCTGGGCGGTAACGGGTATGTTGAAGACGCTCCCCTCGCGCGCCTCTATCGCGACGTGCCGCTCAACTCGCTTTGGGAAGGTTCGGGAAACGTGCAGTGTCTCGATGTACTCAGAGCGCTGCAGAAGGAACCTGAAACAGGTAGAGCGCTTTTTGCGGAATTGGATGCGGCGCAGGGCATTGATGTGCCTTACGACGAATTGCTCCGGACGATACAGATTGAACTGTCAGACAAGAGCCAGACTGAAGTGCGAGCCAGAAGAATCGTCGAATCTCTCGGGCTCGCCCTTCAGACTTCTCTGCTCTTGAAACACGGACACACGGCAGTGAAAGAAGCTTTCTGTTCGTCGCGGCTCCGGGACACTTATTGGGCGTTTGGCACTTTGTCTCCGAAAAATGATTTTGACGCAATCATCGAACGCTCCAGACCGATTGAGACCTAATTATTGAACCAGTCACCAATCATTCTGAACGGCACCTCACTTTGACCTTCCATCTTGAACTGATCTAGTTCTCAGCCTTTCCCTGCGATACTGCCTTAAACTCATTTTCCATTCGGACGGTTCAGCAAATTCGCATTACTGGCGCTCAGTGACGCTGTGGCATACGAAGTGATAACGCTATCAGTGCGTGCGGCGTTTTCGGTGCCGCGTTTCCACCCCAAGGAGAACGACATGCGAATTATCTGCGACCATTGCAGCCAACCCATATCAGGAACCGTCAAAAGATTAGCTGGTAACTTCAACCTCCATCCCGACTGCCTGGCTCAACTCGGTAAAGGCCGAAATCGTGAATCAACTGCAGACTCAAGGCAAAGTCAAGAGTCTTCAATGGGCACGTCATCGGAGTGGAAAGGAATCTTATCGGGCGTTTCACGAGAGGAAATAGACACGACCTTTAGGCCGTTTTGAATCGAGAGACTCTATGTTTGCCATCAGGATTTATCTCTCCGCACTCACACTAACGTTTGTTGTCGCGGCCCTTATGACGAGAGGCATCGGCGTCCTGGAAGCTACAGTAGTGACGTGCTCCCTCCTATACACGATTCTCGACATTAGGGAGGAGCTTAAGGCTTTAAGATCGCTCGAGACCCGGGTCCTCTTGCTTTCACGCTGATAAATTCCTCCGGATAGTGAATCATTAAAATGTATTCTGCGATCAATATCATCTTGAGCTTTACTGGCGCGCTCGTGTTGCATGAGCTGGGACACTTTCTTGCAGCTCGCGCCTGTCATGTTCAGGTGACTCAGGCCGGGTTCGGTTGGGGCCCTAAGCTTTTCCGTTTCCGGGTCAATGGCGTTGATTATCAGCTCCACGCATTGCCGCTCGGCGCCTACATCCGAATGGACATGTCAGGGTTGCAGAGGCGCCCGCTATTCCAACAATTGTTCGTGCTCCTCGCAGGCATTGGAGTAAATCTCATTCTCGGCGCCGTAGCCTGGGGAACGTTCTTCGGTACTTTCAATCTAGTACTGGCAGTCGGCAATCTGTTCCCGCTATACCAACAAGACGGATGGAAAAGCGGCATGGTGATCTTCCGTCGCCTCTTTAGACGGCCCAGCCCACTGGTCGAGTGGTCCTTCACGCTCTCTGCTGGCCTGACAGGTTTGATCCTACTGATGCGCGCTCTTTTTGGCTGCTGACAGGCTCGCAGGTTTGAGTCCTGCTCAGCTCCACACATAACTAAGAGGCCGGCTTCCAAGCTGGCCTTTCGGTTTCTGTAGAGGCTCCTTTAACACCGGCATCAGTACCGAATTTTTAGTCGTGTCGTAATTTGGTTTTCTGTAACGCAAACTGTTGGTTTGCGCGCGTTGAAGCCATTCACCATCGCAAACTAACAGTTTGCTTTACGAATCAAGACTCTACCGAAATTCCCAGTCATTGTGATCCGGAGCTTTGTGCGCGGACGTTGAACTACCGTATCTTGTAGGCGTTTGGCTTCCCGTCTGTTTTTTGACGGCTCTCAAAATCAACTGATAAACAAATGATCTCCCGATGGGTCGTTCACAAATTCGGCGGTTCGAGTGTCGCGGACGCGGAGCGCTATCAGGCGGCCGCTAAGATTCTGCTTTCCCGACAGAAGGCCGGAGAGCGCACGGCTGTGGTGGTTTCCGCGATGAGCGGCGTAACCGACGCCCTGCTCGAATTAGTCGAACGCGCGGTTAATCAGGATGATTCGTATCTGGTCAAACTCCAGAGCCTTAAAGAAAAACACCTGGACACGGTCAACCGTCTGCGGCTTGACGGACCTCGACAGCAGTCTCTCGCGGAAACCATCGCCTCCGATTTCGGTGAGATCGAAGAGGTCCTCAGGGGAGCCTGGATCACGCGGCTTGCCTCCGAGCGCATCAAAGAATTCGTCTCGGGACACGGAGAGCTCTGGTCTGCGCAGCTACTGCACGCCCATCTCGAAGCATGCGGTCATTCGGCGGCCTGGCTTGATGCTCGCCAGGTTCTCGTAGTTGAGCCTGACAGCAGAACCATCGCGGTCGACTGGCAGCTTTCGCAGCAGAAGCTAAAAAATTGGCAGACGAGTCACGACACTGACTTCCTGGTTATCACCGGCTACATTGCCTCCACACATGATGGCGTCGCCACCACGCTGAAACGAAACGGCAGTGACCTCTCCGCCTCAATCTTCGCTGCTCTGCTCGATGCCGCCTCGGTGACGATCTGGACGGATGTTGACGGAGTGTTGAGCGCCGACCCTCGCCGCGTACCGGACGCGTTCATTATCCGCGAGCTTTCCTATCAGGAGGCTGCCGAACTTGCCTACTTCGGGGCAAAAGTGATTCACCCGAACACCATGTTCCCGGCGATTGCGAAGGA
The DNA here is from genome assembly GCA_035941655.1 of Pyrinomonadaceae bacterium. Taxonomy (GTDB): domain Bacteria; phylum Acidobacteriota; class Blastocatellia; order Pyrinomonadales; family Pyrinomonadaceae; genus PSRF01. Next base: position 6,336 of record DASZDU010000038.1, read on the forward strand.
CATTCCCGTTTGGATCAAAAACACTTTCAAGCCTGAGGCGCCGGGTACGAAAATCTCAGCCTCTTCACCGTCCGATGTGCCAATCAAGGGGTTCGCCGCGATCGAAGATATGGCGTTGATCAATGTGGAGGGCACGGGGATGATCGGCATCCCCGGCGTGGCCCATAAACTTTTCGGAGCGCTGCGCGCGGTCGATGTCTCGGTTGTCATGATCTCCCAGGCGAGCTCCGAACATTCGATCTGTTTCGCCGTCCCGCGGCTGCAGGCGGAGCTCGCTAAGCAGACGGTCGAACAGACATTCTTCGCTGAGATACAGCGCGGCGAAGTTCAGACCGTGGATCTGAGAGAGGATTGCTGCATTCTCGCCATGGTTGGCGACGGGATGATTGAGAGGTTAGGCATGGCCGGGAAGTTTTTCACCGCCCTCGGCAAAGCGGGCGTCAACGTGCGGGCCATCGCGCAGGGATCGTCAGAACGCAACATCTCCGCCGTGATCGAACAGCACGAGGCCACCAAGGCCCTGCGGGCGGTGCATTCAGCATTTTATCTTTCGAGCCAGACGCTCTCCATCGGAGTGATCGGCACTGGGCTAATCGGCAGCACCTTTCTTGATCAGCTGAGCCGTCGTATGTTGACGCTCAGATCGCGGCGGGGCATAGACCTGCGCGTGCGTGGCATCATGAACAGCCGAAAGATGCTCCTGCACGACTCGCAGCTTGACCTGGTGGGGTGGAATGACAAGTTGCGCGCGAGCACGTCCGAGGCGCAAGTCGAACGGTTCGTCGAACACGCGCATGCCGCTCACCTGCCACACGCGGTGATTATCGATGCCACGGCGAGCGCCGAACTGCCCGGCCACTACGAAAGCTGGCTCGCCAGAGGTATCAACATCATCACGCCGAACAAAAAGGGAAATGCGGGGCCGCTCGCTTCCTACCGCAGCCTGAGGGAGACTGCCCGCAGACATCAGAGTTATTTCCTCTACGAGACCAACGTCGGCGCCGGACTGCCTGTGATTCACACGCTGCGCGACTTGCTCGAGACGGGAGATGAGATAATTAGAATCGAGGGCGTTCTCTCAGGCACGCTCTCTTACATCTTCAACTCGCTCGACGGTACGCGAACTTTTTCAGAGATTGTCCGCGCCGCACACTCTCAAGGCTTCACCGAGCCCGATCCGCGCGATGACCTCGCGGGTGTTGACGTGGCCCGCAAGTTAATCGTGCTCGCGCGGGAAATGGGACTCGAGGTGGAGTTGCACGAGGTTGAGGTGGAGAGCCTGGTCCCCGAAGACTTGCGTTCGGCCAGCGTGGAGGACTACCTCGGCAGCCTCCAGAGACATGACCAGACGGTCGCCGAACTGCTGGACGCTGCCCGCGCACGCCGTGAGGTCATGCGCTATGTCGGTGCTATTGAGGCAGACGGGCGCATGTCGGCCGGGTTGCGGAGTTACCCGCTCGATCACCCTTTCGCGAACCTGACGGGGAGCGACAACATAGTCAGTTTTCAGACCGCCCGTTACAACACCCAGCCCATGATCGTGAGGGGGCCCGGCGCCGGCCCAGAGGTTACGGCAGCAGGCGTCTTCGCTGACCTGCTCCGGCTCGCGGCGTTCCTGGGAGCACCACTATGAGATCGGCCACAGCATTCGCCCCTGCCACGGTGGCCAATGTCGCAGTCGGCTTCGACATTCTCGGATTCGCTATTGAATCGGTTGGCGACGTAGTGACGGTTGCCTTGACGGACCTTGGGACTGACCTGGGGACTGACCGGATGACTGATCGCGCGTCGGTTCGCATTCGAGAGATTGTGAACGACACGGGTACACCGGACGCTCTGAACATCTCGCTTAATCCAGAGAAGAACGCGGCCACCGTCGGCCTGATGAAACTGCGCGATGAGCAGCGGTTGGATTTCGGATTCGAGGTTACGATTCGCAAAGGCATTGCCCTCGGATCAGGTATGGGCGGGTCTGCAGCTTCGGCCGTAGGTGCGCTGGTCGCAGCCAATTCACTTCTCGAACGCCCTCTCGCCGCAGAG
>DASZDU010000039.1:0-4305 GCA_035941655.1 Pyrinomonadaceae bacterium
CGCGACCCTTTTCCTGACCAATCTCTTCTTTTTACTTAACATCACTTTCAACCTCCTCCCGCCCGGAGTGCCGCGTACACATGCTTTAGCAACACTTCCTCCGTAAATGGTTTGTACAAGAAATCGAGGGCGCCGGCTCGCAATGCGCGAACGCGTGCTTCCCTATCTGAAGCATGCGCGGTTATGAAAATGATCGGTATTTTGTAATCCGTACCCGCTAGTCGCGCCTGAAGCTCGAGACCGCTCATACCCGGCATCCGGACATCCAGAATCAGGCACGCTGTATCTTTTACCGCATCAGATGTGAGGAACTCTTCGGCAGAACCGAAAACATCAGCGCGAAGTCCCACGGATCTGAGTAGACTGTTGATCGCCTCGCGAACTGAGTCGTCATCATCGACAATCGAAACGAGCGAAGTCGTTACTCTCGAATTTGCTTGTACTGTATTGCTGTTAATTACACTTTCCATTGTGTAAGGAAGTTAGCAGGTCTGTAGGGCGGAAACTATTATACGGAGGGGAAAGCACAACTATACTTTGGTATAGGGAAAGCAGTTACTTAGGTTAAGGATTTATCTGGGAGTAAACGGCTCAGCCATAAAGACGGACCGGCTGGCTCGCATGATGCAGCGCATAATTTGAGCTTCGTCGACTCCCCGCTACCGCCTTACGATACTGACCTCGTTGCCGTTACTCGCTGGCAGGGTGAACTGAAAAGTGGATCCCGCGCCATCATTTGGCGTGGCCCACAAACGACCGCCGTATGCCTCGATCGTGGTCCGGCTAATCGACAGGCCCATGCCAAGTCCATGTTGCTTCGTTGTATAGAAGGGATTAAAGAGTTGAGAGACATGCTGATCATCGAAGCCTACGCCACTGTCCTGCACACTGACGAGCACACTTCCACTGTCGAATCGGAGCGACTTAATCAGGAGCTTGCGAGGTCCACTAACACCACTCATAGCTTCGATGGCGTTGATGACTAAATTCAAAATCACCTGCTGCAACTGAATTTGGTCCGCAAGTACGGGCGGTAAATCATCTGATAATTCGGTCTGCACCTGCACACGATTTCTCCGCAACTCAGCCGGAACCATAGCGATTACATCTTGTATGAGCTGGTTGATATTTACTCTTGTTTTTTCCGGAGCAGTCTTCCGGAAGAACGCACGAATACGTCCTACCACTTCGCTGGCCCGGTGCCCGTCCTTCACCATGCGCGTCACAGTTTGCCTCGCCTCTTCGACATTAGGAGGATCGTTCGAGAGCCAACGCAGGCACGCGTTGCCGTTAGTGACAATCGCGGCCAGCGGCTGATTCACCTCGTGAGCAATAGACGACGTCAGTTCACCCATCGTAGTAACACGCGCAATGTGGGCCAGCTCGGCTTGGGTTTTCTGTAGTTCCTCCTCCGCGCGCTTGCGCTCGGTGATGTCCATGATTGTGACCAATACACTATCGAGTTTCGCGGGCTGAGCGGGAAAGGTAATCCCGAACAGGACGGTGAGTCTCTGCCCGTCGACAGTCTGAAGAACGGTTTCCGATTCAAAAGAAGTACCCCCTTCGGCGAGTGCGATCAGTTCTCCCGCAAAGACTTCCTCGGTCTCAGGGAGGAATATTTTGTCCAGCGAAACGAGCAGCTCAGCTTTGCTATCCGCCTTGAATAACTTCACTGTTGCACTGTTGACGTCAATCACCTTGACGAGCGGCACTGCAGTTCTCACAAACTCGGGATGCGTAGCGACGTACTTCCGAAAATCGTCAACACCCGCGGTTGTCAGCTCGTCAATGAGGTCTTTGACTTGTGAAAAATCCTCTTCCCAGATAGAGACTCCCGCGGCGTCGAAGATATACCGGTAACGGTTTTCGCTTTCACGCAATTCCTCCTCGGCACGTTTGCGCTCAGTGACGTTGAGCGCTACCCCATTAACACCGTTGACTTGTCCATCTTCGTCTGGAACCGGGATGTAGTGTGTTTCGAAAACTACGCCGTTCACTTCAACGACATCCATGAACGACTCGCCGGCGAGCGCGCGCTGAATAGCGGATAGCACCTGGGGCGAATCACGGTAAGCGTCAAACACTGATTGGCCCACCAGTTGGCCCGCTTTGAGTTGGAGATCGTCCAGGCCTCGGCCCTCGGACAGCGTGAAAACACCAGATTCATCGACCGCGAATAGTATGATGGGGGCGTTGGCAATGACGGCGCGCAGCCGTTGCTCAGTCTTTGCGAGTTCCTCCTCCGCACGCTTGCGTTCCGTAATATCCTCACACACGACCAGCACGATCGGCCGGTTCTTCAACCACATCGCCCGGGCTGTTTCGCGGACCCAGAGCACAGTGCCATCCTTGCGCACTTTCCGGGCCTCCCAGTTCATTGGCTGATTGAGTTGATCTAAGCAGCGACCCACGTTTTTCTGAACAGCCTCGCGGTCAGCGTCATAAAAAACGTTTAGGACAGGACTGCCTACCAGTTCATCGACGGTATATCCCAGTTTCTCGGCGCCGAATGGGTTCACAGACACTACTGTGCCATCGGCGTCGACCATGAAGTACATGGTTGGGTTATTTTCAAAGACGGCCCGCCACTGCTCCTCACTATCACGCAAGGCCTCCTCGGCCCGCCTGCGCTCGGTGATGTCATTATTGGTCTCCAGTATCGCGAGAGCCTCTCCGTGCTCATCGCGTTGCAAGGACCAGCGGCTCGCTGCCACGACCTTCGTGCCGTCACGCTTTGTGTGTATGAGCTCTCCTTCCCAGCGATCGGTTCGGAACAAAGTCTCATTAATCTCTTGAAGCGGTACGGGAAAGACTGTTTGCATCAGTTGATGGGAAACTTTTCCGGTTGCTTCATGCTTTTTCCATCCGTACAACTCCTCTGCGCCGCGGTTCCAGTAGGTGATAACGTCATTCATATCGCGTGCGAAGATTGTGTCGTGAGTAAGGTCAAGCAGATCTGCCCGCTGACGCAACATCTCCTCAACGCGGCCGCGCTCGGCAATCTCAGCTTGCAGTTTTTGATTAGCCTGCTTTAAGTCGCTGGTGCGTTCCTGAACCTTCGCCTCCTGCTCGTCGCGGGCACGACGGAGCAACGTTTCAGCACGCCTGCGAACGGCACTCCAGGAGCTGACCATGACCGCGGAAATGAAAAACACCAGCAATTGAGGTAAGTGAGAAAGGTTGAACTTGAAACTGTAAAGGGGCTCAAGAAAAAAGTAATCAATGAAGATCGTAGCCAACAGGGCCGCGAACAACCCTGGTCCCATACCTCCGAACCATGCGCTAAGAATAATTGCGAGGAAAAACAGCGGCGCGAAAAGCGCGCCGGATTGCAACAGGCTCGTTGTCACTAATGCGACCGCTACGCACACTAAGGCGAGCGCATAGCGACCAATGGCGGCCACACTACGCGACTTTGGTACGTCAGGTTCAGACATACTCACCTCCTCAGTTCTTAGCATCACGACGATGACCACGCGTAGTTTACACGAGAAACAGTGTGTACTACCGGCTGGATGCGGCTTCGCTTTCAAGATCCTGCTGCGCGTTTCCGGTGTTTGCGCTGAACTCATCGAGGCGCAAAATTTCGAAAGTCTAAACACACCAGCAGGACGTATAAATACCGAGGAGGTAAACCATGAGAGGAAAACTTATTCATAAAGTTGGAGCACTCATTCTAACGGTGGGGATGCTTTCGGGTGTCGCTCTGCTTGGTAGCAGCACAGCGCAAGCGCGGCACAGGAGAGTGGTCGTCATGCCGCAAGTCTATGTCGGACGTCCGCCCCACCGGCATTGGCACCACTGGCGTTACCGCGGGTGGTAATGGTAGCTCCATCGCAAAATGGAATGCCGCGAAGTAACTCGCGGCATTTCAGTTTTGGGCACTGCCGGCGAAGCAAACAGCAGGTTCACGCAAGATCGTGAAAGCACAACGAGGCTTGCGTGAGATCTTCTTACGCTACTTGAAGTCGTAGGTAAAGCCCACCTGCACGCCGACACGAGGGCTGCCGGGGAACCAGCCACCAAGCACTCCGAAAGTGAGTTCGAAGTCATCACGAACGGAATAGTTTCCGCCAATCTGAGTTTCAAGTTGGCCTCTACTCAGACTGAAATTGTTGGCAACGCCCCCGAAAACTTCAATTCCGAGTTTTAGCTTCCCAGTGAAGTCTCGTACCAGCGAACCGTTGCCTGTAAAGACTTGTCCTCTCGTTGTCTGAATGCCGACCAGACCGGTGGAGGTATTGCCCGCGAAGAGGATTCCACCATTCAAGCGTCCCACCGTCCGTTTGGTGAACGATTTCTGTA
>DASZDU010000040.1:0-16466 GCA_035941655.1 Pyrinomonadaceae bacterium
AGATTGATCTGCGTGGCTGATGCTGCGGTTGCCGTCAGGCTCGTAGGCGCGGCCGGTGGCGTTGGTGCTGTGTTGACGATGCGGACGATTTTCGCGACTGAGGGTACGCCGTTACCCTTCAGGATGAACAGCATGTAATACCCTGGTGGACATTGATTCGCGCTCGAAGGCGCCGTGACGTTCAGGCCTCCACTAGCCTGTGAAAAGCTCAACGTACTAATGCGCTGGCCCATGTTGTTTGTGTGGGTGACAGAGGAGAGGCTTAACAAGGTCACCTTTGTAACGCTTGCCAAGTCAGGTGTTCCGACAAAGAAGGTCTGACTGTAGGCCACGCTTGTGGGAGCAGCAGTAATCGTTGGGCGCGCTCCGTTGAACAGGTATGGCGGCGAAAATACTTCGGCGCTTGCCCCGCCGCTATCACCCCCAGCGGAAACTACGCGACCGTCCGGCAAAAGGACCGCAGTTGCATGATAGCCTCGGTAGACAGTATTACTCGCCAGAGTGGTCCAGGTATTCGTGGCCGGATCCCACATTTCAGCCGCGTAGGCGGGACTAGCTGACCAACTGTTGGTGTCCTCGCTGCCACTGCTGCCCCCGGTCGCCAGTACCTTGCCATCGGGAAGAAGCGTAAGGTTATGGTGTTTACGCGCGTAAGCCATTGAGGCGACGTACTGCCATGAGGGAGACGCTGCATTCAGATCGATCGCTTCGGCTGTTGCGGTCGGAGCTACGGCCGACGTTGAACCGTAAAAGTCCCCCCGGATGCCACCCGCAATGAGCACCTTCCCTGGCTCGTACATCACAGCCGAGCCCCAATTGCGTGAACCGTATTTGTTGTTTCCCACAACCGTCCAAGCGCCGCTTCCCGAGGTGTCCAGGTAGCGCGTGGTTTGATTCGGCCCGGCGTTGAAGACCTTGCCGTTGGGCGCTAAGAACATGTAGGGGTAATAAGGTAGTTGTAGTTGGGAGTTATTGAGACTGCGCCAAGAGTTGCTTGACGCCTGCCACACCTGCGGTAACAGATTCATCCCTACAGTTGTGTCGGTCATTCCGGATACCGTGAGTATGTCGCCATTGGCCAGCGTGGTACTGGTCGGATACCAGCGCCCGGCATTCATGTTGGCGACGCGAGTCCAAGTATTGGCAAAGGGATCGTAAACAGAGGTGTAGGAAAGGCCGACGTTATCCGAGATGTGTCCTCCTGCAACTAACAACCTCCCATCGGCAAGAAAAGAGAAGCTGGTGCAGAAAATGTTGTAGCCGGAGGGGCTGGCAGGAGTAATAGTTGCTGTGGCTGGATCCCACAACTGAGGGAAGTCAGCATACTCGTACGAATCCCAAAACATCACCTTGCCGGTGGGGAGCAGCTGCGCGTGAATCGCTCGGTACGGCCAGGCTTGGACGGACGACCATTGACCCATCGTAGATGGACCGCCCTGTGCGGCAACTGTCCAACAAACGGCTACTCCTATAACAATCAGGAACAACCCACACGATAGGGTTCTTACTTGAGGACTACAGCGAGAGCGATGAGTGTCGTCGGGCGACATCGCAATTTCCTTCGTCGGCTTCTCCAGCCGCGCCTTTAAATCGTGCCGGAGGCATTATGTCGTTAGAAGAAATAATGCGCCGCTTTTCTGTCAAAGGGTTCTAAAGCTAGTGACTGCTTGTTCCGCGTCAAGATCACATCGATTAAATCGAGCTAGATCATGCTTTGGAATACATCTTCGTCAGCCACTTGAAAAACTCTAATTCGATAATGGGTTGTACACCCAGCCACTTGAGAAATTCTTGAGGGAAACTTGAGTGAACTCTTCGTTTGCCGAAAGGGTCTCATGAAAGAAGGCCTCTCGTGCGTAGTGCATCTCATATCTCGCGTCCTTCTTGGGGAGATCTGCTGGAAGTATGATTTGATTAGAGTTTAATTTAAAAATGCCATTTTAGTGATGCGCAAAGCATGACTTTTCTATGGAGACTTTGTTGGTATAACAGGGTTAAAAAGAGGATGGTTTCGTTGTGGCGGTAACGCGAAGGGCGAATGGTTGCACGTGCGTTCTCGCTCCCTGCTTTTGTGGAGTCCAGCTCTTGAAGTGCTCAGCGCGAGGCGGCGAGTATCGGTCTGGAGGACAAGCCGAAGGAATCTGCAGAGCAGGTCAATTAGTCGTTGACAGGTATCTTACTAACCTACGCTGGCGGAAATGGCTTACCTGGGAAGGCACACGCGAAGATTAATATTGCCAAAAATAGAAGTCTGATTCTGCTTCATTACCTGATTCATTTGGAAGCGTCGACGCTTAATCGTACCGGTCAGTATTTTGGTTAAACTCTTAATAGCCTTTTGCTAGACTAAGGGCGAAAATGCTGGTCTTTTGAATTTCTGACAGTATAGTAACTGTTGGGGATCTGCCGTCGATTCGACTTCTTTTGCTTTTAGCATTGTGGCTTTTAAGCTTGTGTAACAATTCTGTAGGAAGTGAGGCATTGCGATTCTTTGTTCTAACTAGCTCCGAGATGACCCGTAATTCAAATACCTCAATTTCAGACCTGCCTGATTACGAGCCTGTAACCCGTCCACACCGCTCAAGCGTCGATGACGCACGTGGCCCTAACGGAGTCTCGCCTTCAGGCGGTCTTCATGTTGAGCAGCGATTCAGTGAGGAAGCGCCGCAGGACATTGGACCGTCCGATCGGGACAAGGACTGGCAGAAAGAAAGTAAATTGCGTGCGGAGGCGTTACCTGCCTATCCAGAGCACCCATGGGAACAATGGATTCTCAGACGCGGACACGCCATCAGCTTTGCAGGAGTTTTTCTTTTCACCGTCGTACTTTATTTTCGGCCATACGAACTCTTTGGAGCGGCCTGGCTCCTGTCGAGTGCCTTTTGGATTGCCACTGCTACGCTTCTGATTTTTGTCCCATCACAGCTGATGCTGGAGAACAGGATTACGGCGCGCCCCAGGGAAGTGAATTTGCTGTTAGTTTTCCTGATAATAGCATTGCTATCAATAGTCTTTGCAATCAGTCCGGGAGATGGCTGGGACTTGTTGAGCGGCACTTTCATCAAAGTCGTCGTAATGTTCATCGTTATGGTAAATGTTGTACGAACAGAAAAGCGCCTCAAAAGCTTGATATGGTTAGGACTCGCCGTCGCCATCTATCTCAGTTGGAAAGCGATTGGTGATTTTCGCTCGGGGAACTTGACGGTGGAAGGCTATCGCATCGAAGGGCAGATAGGAGGATTGTTCGACAACCCTAATGACTTGGCACTGTACTTGGCCACCATGATTCCGATCGCCGTCGCTTTGACCTTCAGCGAGCGCGGCCTCAAGAAATTGCTTTACCTTTCTTGTGCGGCTTTGATGGCTGGGGCAATTACAGTTACCTATTCGCGCAGTGGCTTTCTCGGCTTTTTCTGCGGGTTGGCCGTCTTGGTTTGGAAACTCGGACGCCGCAATAGGGTGATTGTTACGGTCGGCTCCGTCATCTTCGGTACGATGTTCATATTGCTGGCGCCGGGAAACTACGGCGCGCGAATACTTTCAAGTTTCGGTCTCATGCCAGATGCTAGCGGATCGTTCACGACACGTAATGATTTGCTTTGGAGATCACTCGCGGTAGCGCTGCGTCATCCGTTGCTCGGCATCGGCATGGGCAACTTGCCCATAGTTTCGATCCATGACCAAGTGAGCCACAACGCTTACACGCAGGTTGCTGCGGAAATGGGGTTCGTAGCACTCATCATTTATCTCATGTTTATGATCATACCTCTGCGCCGCCTGCGACAGATCGAACGGGAAACGTTTCAGACAGGGGCACATCGGAAGTTTTTTTATCTCGCTGTCGGGATTCAGGCGAGTCTGATTGCATACATGGTAAGTAGCTTCTTTGCATCCGTAGCCTACCTCTGGAATGTCTATTACCTTATTGCGTATGCTGTCTGCCTTCGCCGAATCTATTACGTCGAAGTGATCGCAAAAGAAAACAATCGATTACAAACTGCTCCATCGGCAGGAGTAACGAAAAACAAAGTCGCGAACGAGGTGACATCATTACCTCTCAGCCCCTAAATTTGCGAAGGACCGGCAAAGCCAATCTCAGTTATGAATCTTGACTCGGGCGTGAAAATCATTTTTTGGTTGAGCTGCTTGGCGCTCGCCTACACATATTTCGGCTACCCTCTGTTACTCGCTATAATCTCTAGTCTGCGTCCTCGTCCACATCTTAGGGGAGAGACAGAACAACTACCCGATGTAACTATTGTCATCACAGCGTACAACGAAGAACGTGATCTTGCCTCGAAATTGGAAAACACCTGTGCCTTGAACTATCCGCCAGGTAAACTTGAAATCATCGTCGCTTCAGATTGTTCCAGTGATGGAACGGATGAAATTGTGCGTTCGTTCGCGTCCCGCGGCGTGCTCCTTCACCGGCAAACGGAACGACTAGGGAAGACTGCCGCGCAGAATGCTGCTGTCGAGCTTGCCCGCGGCGAGATAATCCTTTTCTCCGATGCGACGACGCTCTACCAGCCGGATGTGTTGCGCGTTATCGTGCCTGATTTCGCCGACCCAACAATCGGCTGTGTCGCGGGCCGACTAATCTACATTGATCCTGCTCAATCGAGCGTCGGTCGCGGTGCGCGTTCTTACTGGGACTACGAAACGTTTTTGAAGAGAAATGAGAGCCGCATCGGATCGCTAATCGGTGTCTCCGGTTGCCTGTATGCGGTGAGGCGCACCGCATACGTGCCGCTATATCATGAGGCTTGCAGCGACTTTATTATTGCGACCAAGATGGTTGAGCAAGGCTTGCGCGCAGTCTATCAGCCGGGAGCAGTCTGCACCGAAGAGACCAATCGGCACACCAACAAAGAACTGAGTATGAGGGTGCGCGTCATAGCGCAAACCTACACAGACCTATGGCGGCATCGTCACATGCTGAATCCTCAGCGTAGCGGTTTTTACGCAGTGCAACTTCTCTCGCACAAAGTGATGCGCTATCTCGTGCCTGTCTTCCTCATCTTGATTTTTTGTGCAACAGCCGCGCTCGCGCGACAGTCTCTCTTTTTCGCCGCCCTCTTTGTTGTGCAACTCTGCGCTTATGCCGCCGCCCTTTTCGCGTGGATTTTGGAGAGTGTGGGAATGCGTAATGGTCTGCTTTCAATCCCGCAGTATTTTGTCCTTACCAATCTCGCATCGCTGATAGCGTGTTACAAAGTCGTGCGGGGGGAAAGGTTCGCGCATTGGGAGCCGATCCGCGAGCCTTTGAGGAAAAGCGGTGGCTCTATTACAGCAGCACAGGTGACAAGTGCCACTGCCTCTACGCCTGAGAGAGACTGCCGATGACGGCGAGCGAGATGGTAGTGCGTGATAGCGTGGATGCCTATATAGGTCCGGAAGTTCCGCAGCAAGGACTTTCACTCTCAGGCCGGGCTGCGTGGTTGATGTCTGCCAAGGCCCTCGCGTTCGTCTTTAGCTTTGCTCTGCCGCTTCTCCTCGCGAGGCGAATGAACACCACGGAGTACGGCACCTACAAACAATTTAGCTTGATCGTCGGCACCTCTCTCGCGCTTCTGCCTCTCGGTGTTGGCGTCAGCGCTTTGTACTTTCTGTCGCGCGAGGATGAGCGCAAACGACAAATCGCCTACAACATCCTGCTGTTCCACTTTTCCGTTGCCGGAGTTGCTTGCCTGGTTTTTATATTACGCCCGACGCTCTTAGGTAGGGTGTTCGGCAACGCCGAAATGACGACATACGCGCCGCTCATTGGCGTAGTGGTTTTGCTGTGGGTCGGCTCGGCGTTCTTAGAGTTCGTCGCCATTGCAAACCGTGAAGTCAAACTCGCGACGCTCTTCGTAATCCTTACACAGTTTTCGAAAGCTGTGTGCCTGCTGGCTGCGGGCATCATTTATGGAACGGTGCTATCGCTAATCTACGCCGCGATCTTACATGGTCTCCTGCAAACTGCTTTGCTTCTTTTCTACCTGCACTCTCGCTTTGCCGGCTTCTGGCGCAGCTTCGAGTGGGCGGTAATGCGTACCCAACTCGCTTACGCGCTACCGCTTGGTTTCGCATCACTCATTTTCCAAACACAACTCATACTCGACAACTATTTCGTCTCATTCCAATTCGGTGCGGCGGCCTATGCGATCTATGCGAATGGCTGCTTTCAAGTGCCACTTGTTGATCTTTTGAGCGAGTCGGTAGCATCAGTCACGATACCGCGCGCCAGCTACTTGCAGAAACTCGGACGCCAGCGAGAGATCATCGAACTGATTTCGCGGATGATGCGGAAGCTGTCTGCAATCTATTTTCCGCTCTATGTCTTTCTACTCGTCAGTGGACGTGAGTTCATCCTGACCCTCTTCACCGCGCGATACCTCGCGAGTTGGCCGATCTTTGCAGTGAACATTACGCTCATCCCGCTCGCTCTCATCGCTAGCGCCTACGATCCCGTCATGCGCGCCTATGCACAGCATCGTTACTTCCTGCTGCGCGTGCGGCTCATCATGCTCGCGCTCCTGTTCGTGAGCCTCTGGTTTGCCACGAATCATTTCGGCATGATCGGCGCGATTACTACAATGGTGGTTATTAACTGCCTTGAGCGCCTGATCACAGGAATCAAGGTCAAACGAATCTTAGGTATCACGCGAAAGGATCTCGGCCTCTTCAAAGACATGGGGAAACTTGGGATCGCTTCTATAATCGCGGGGGCCGCGACGTGGGTCGCGCGTTCATTCATGCTGGGCGTGAAACCTTTCTTCGCGCTTGCGGGATGTGCCGTACTCTTCGCTATGACTTACATTGCGGCTACGCTCTTGCTGGGTGTGGTTACCCAGGACGAACGAAATTTGGCGCGGCGTAAAACCGCGCAAACATGGCAACGCGCGGTTCAATTGTTAAGCCGCGGAGCCGCGACTGTCATTTAACGCAGGAGGGACACCAATCAGTGTGTGGCATTGCAGGCTTTATTGACGTGCATAGTCGACTTCATGGGGTCGAGCGCGCCACTGTACTTGATCGCATGTGCCGAGTGATACGTCATCGCGGACCAGACGATCAAGGCGTACACCTTGCGTCTTCAGTCGCGCTCGGCATGCGTCGGCTTTCAATCATCGACCTGGCTGGCGGACATCAACCGATGTCTGGCGAGGATGGCGCGGTAACTGTCGTCTTCAATGGCGAGATTTACAACTACCGACAGTTAAAGTGCGAACTGGAAGCGCGCGGGCATCGCTTTCAAACCGACTCGGACACTGAGACCATCGTTCACGCTTACGAGGAGTTCGGCTCGTCTTGCGTCGATCATCTGCGCGGCATGTTCGCCTTCGCCATCTGGGACAACCGTGAACGTAGGTTGTTTGTCGCCCGCGACCGCGTCGGCAAAAAACCTTTATATTATGCCCTCACGAAGCAAGGCACGTTCGTTTTTGGCTCGGAAGTTAAGTCGCTGCTCGAACACCCTGAAGTGACGCGCGAAACAGACGCGCAGGCGCTCGACGCTTATATCTCATTCGGCTACGTTCCCGATCCGCTTAGCATTTTCCTTGGCATCAAGAAACTTCCTCCGGGTCACTATCTCACTTTCGCCGACGGACAGGTTAAGGTGCAACAGTATTGGGATTTTAACTTTGAACCTGCACCATCGCTGCGCGAAGAGGAGTATTTGGAAGAACTACGCAGGTTGCTCGATGAAGCTGTGCGCATACGACTAATGTCGGATGTTCCGCTCGGCGCGTTCCTTTCCGGCGGCATTGATTCGAGCGCGGTTGTCGGTTTGATGGCGCGCCACATGGGGCAACCTGTCAAAACCTTCTCCATCGGTTTCCGGGAAGATACCTACAACGAACTCAAGTACGCACGCATCGCTGCCAAACATTTCGGTACGGATCATCACGAGTTTATCGTCACGCCTGACATCTGCCGGATCGTTGACGAACTGGTGCGTCACTTCGATGAGCCGTTCGCTGATTCGTCCTCGATCCCGACCTACATGGTTTCAAAACTCGCACGCTCACACGTAACCGTCGCGCTTTCAGGAGATGGCGGCGACGAGTTGTTTGCAGGTTACACACGCTATGTCATTGATCGTCGTCGGAGCGGCTTTGCCCGGCTGCCGCGCTTTGTGCGTCGGGGCATGGTACAACCCTTAAGTCGCCATCTCCCACACGGCGCGTGGGGGCGCAATTACCTGCACAACGTCGCCCTCGACGCGGTTGACCGCTACATCGATAGCGTTTCCGTATTCACCACACTCAACAAACGCGCACTTTATACGACGGACTTTATGCACGAACTGGGAGGCGATGCCGGACCGCTTAGCCAGTTTCGTGATTACGCTTTTCAGATTGAGACGGGCGACGATCTGGATCGTCTGCTCTATCTCGACTGCAAAACCTATTTGCCGGGAGACATCCTCGTCAAAGTTGATCGCATGAGCATGGCCGTTTCTTTAGAAGCGCGAGCGCCCCTCCTTGACCACAAATTGATTGAGTTCGTAGCGCGCATACCGGCATCGCTCAAAATGAAAGGTTTAGACACGAAAATGATCTTCAAGAACGCGATTCGCGACTTTGTTCCTGCCGAAATTCTGGACCGGCCCAAGCAAGGTTTCGGTCTGCCATTGCAGCAGTGGATCAACGACCAACTGCGCGACCGCGTGCGGGAAACGTTTGCGGAGCAGCGCACACGAGAGCGTGGTTACTTTGATTCGCACTACATCAACCGATTGCTAAGTGAACATGAACGAGGGCGGCGCGATCATTCCAACGCGCTCTGGACGCTGTTGATGCTTGAACTCTGGCACCGGACGTACATGGACGGCTCGCATGGATCCGGTGAAGTGCGCACTCCCGAATGGCCGGCGAGCGTCTCCTCGGTAGCGTGAAGTGCGAGTAAGGGAGTTTAAGAAATCAACCGCGGTATGTATCAACCACCGAGCCGCCTGAATAAATTGGTCTGGTCGCTGCCTTGGCTCGCGCGCTATCCATTCTGGCGGGCGCGCGACCTTGTGCGCCGTGCAACAGAAGAAAGCGACAAACCTTCTCATCTCATCATCTCAGTGGGCAATCACTTCGAGCCGAGTTGGACAGAGGCGGGCGGGCAACTCGATTGGAACGCGCAACTCGCGCGCATGGATCAGTGGTCTGTGAAGGCCCGCAAGATTGGGCGCGATCTGCAAGACTTCGACGGCGTACCCTTCCGTCATACCTACTTTTATCCGGCAGAACAATACTATGCCCCGTTGCTCGATAAGGCTGCAGAGTTGCAGTCGGAAGGCTTCGGAGAAGTCGAAGTGCACTTGCATCATGGCCTGGAGGGCCCGGACACAGAGGAAAATCTTCGCCGCGCACTCGTCGAATTCAGAAACGTGCTCGCTGAAGAACATAAGTGCCTCTCGCGCATGGACGGCAAGGGCCAACCGATGTACGCCTTCATTCATGGCAACTGGGCTTTGGCGAACTCTGCGGGTGGACGCTATTGCGGCGTTGACAGCGAGATGCAGATCCTGCGGGAGACCGGTTGCTACGCGGACTTCACCCTTCCGTCCGCTCCCGATCAATCTCAAGTGTCGCGAATCAACGCCGTGTATACTTGCGGTCATCCACTCACAGAAGCGCGCCCCCACCGATCGGGATCCAGTCTACGTGTGGGTAAAATGCCGACCCTTCCCATCATCTTTACCGGCCCATTGGTTTTTGATTGGACGAGGCGCATACGCGGTCTTCCGATTCCGCGCGTGGATGATGGCTCGCTCGCCGCAAA
This sequence comes from Pyrinomonadaceae bacterium, assembly GCA_035941655.1. Taxonomy (GTDB): domain Bacteria; phylum Acidobacteriota; class Blastocatellia; order Pyrinomonadales; family Pyrinomonadaceae; genus PSRF01. The sequence goes on from DASZDU010000040.1 coordinate 9,766, forward strand.
CTATCCGGCTTCTCCGGCGCGGTTGGAGCGTTGGCGAAGTGCGCATGTGAGCGTCAGAGGGCGTCCCGAATGGGTTTTCATCAAGCTTTTTAGTCATGGCTTTTTCGATCATGATCAGGACGCTCAGATCGGCGATGGGATGCGTCGTTTCCTCGAAGGTTCACTAGAGTTAGCGCACCACACTGGTGCCTTCAAATTGCACTTCGCTACTACGCGCGAGACCTTCAACATCGCGCTTGCGGCCGTTGATGGACGCGATGGCGATCCAGGTAAGTATCGCGATTATCGCCTGCGACAGATCATGCAGGAGGTTTAATGAATTTGATACGATGGTCGATTAGACAGGCTTTCATTCAGAGGTAACATTGACGGAAAAGATCACACGCGCGCGCACAGGCGAGTTCATGCGCAAGGTTTTTGAGATACTGAGGCGCCACCCTGACGGGTTGGCGCCGCCGGTCGTGCTGAAAGAGGTGGAAGCATCTTTTGCGCTCACCGATCTTGAGCGAAGCCCGGCTTATTCGCAGCCCTTTGTTATGCGTTTTGAAGAAATCGTGCATCTTGGAACCGTAGCACCGAGTAAGGCAGGATGGATGAAAAATGATGGCGGCAAATGGGCGCTTTCGGAAGCCGGTTTGCAAGCGCTGGATCAATTTCTCGATCCGGACGATTTCATGGTCGAAGCAGGCCGCCGTTCGGGAAGGGGTTGGCTCGCGGTCAATTTCCCACGCTTCTACTCGAAAGCTGCGAAGACTAAGGATCAAGTCGAAATCGAATACAAGCTGCTTCGTCGCGTAGGACTCAAACAGTTGCTCGGTAAGTCGTTCGGTGGCGACGATACGGACTGGCAAAAAGTTCTACCCGTTCAAACTCCGCAACGCTTTGTGATACCTAAACTCGAAGCCTCGACACTCGAAGAACTACTCGTACATTTACAATCGTTCGACGCCAAATTCGAGCAGGGCGGTCACACACTTTACCTGCCGCCCGCAACCTTGCGCCTTAGTGCATTCAGTATTGTTGCATCAGACTATCCGCCCAATGCCGGCTTGAAGATTGTCAAGACTCCCGGCGGCATTGAGGATAGCGGTTATGTCCACAGCACGGCGCGCCACATAAGCAAACTGCACAAGAGGCTGACCTACAATCATCGCCACATGAGCCTGGTCGCGAATCTTCTCTATAGCAAAGAGGTGGGTCCGCGACTTTATGATCTGGTCGAATTCCAGGGCCGCAACCAGTTGTGGACGGGCTATGTTGTGCAGCACGTCGAAGGACGAGAGCCGACGATTGAAGAGTGCAGAGCGGGTCTGGAAAAACTTCGCCAACTCGAAGAGGAAGGCACGATCAAAGTGACCATACCTGACGGCTTCGATGATGAAGATTTCGAGTGTCCTTCATGCAACAAGAACGCCTTCGTTGACGCTAATGGCCGCTTTCACTACATAGATTTTCAAAACTTCCTGCTCGTTGACTACGGTTCTTACCTGAAGCAGATTGCACTCGAGGCCGCGGAAGCATCGCACTTTGGCGACGAGAGTATGTTGCGTGGCGGGCGTTATCTGTATCAATCAGTGCCTGGCGTTAACCTACACGGCAAGCGTGACGTTAAGGCGCGGGTGGATGTTTTAAGACAGATGATGGGCGAAGCAGGCGCTTCTGTGGAGAAGCGTTTCGTACTCGACATAGGGTGCAACATCGGAATGATGCTCGCGCAGTATCTTGCCCTCGGCGCGCGCTGGTGTCACGGCTGGGATCGCCCTGTCGTGACGCCACACACAGAGCAACTATTACTTGCGCTCGGCTGCACTCGCTTCTCCCTGACCGGCGGCGACATCACGCAATCTCAGCCGCTTGATACGGACGTACCCCAATTTATGCGTCATGCTCTGGATGGCTGCGTAATCTCGTATCTTGCCGTACGCGGTCATCTTGGATGGCTCGATGCTTTGGCGCGCATACCTTGGTCGTTTCTTATATATGAAGGTCATGAGTCCGATACGCGTGAAGACTTTGAGACCTTCATGGAACAACTTAATGCGCTGGTCGGATTTCATATAGCTGCAGTTCGCGACTACAGAGACGGTGACAGCGAACCGCGTACTATTGCGATCTTGATGAAAGACTAGCCACAGAGAGAAGCACAGAGCACCAATACATCAACGACAAACTCTTTCTGTGATTCCAATAACTCTCCGGCAGATCGGCTTTGCTATGATCTTGAATGCCTATTCTTGTGAAACCGAAAGTTCTCCAGCTGATTGATAGCTTCCAACAGGGAGGCTCAGAGCGCCAGGCGGTGCAACTCACGCGCTTGCTCCGTGAGAGCGGGCGATACGACGTACAGGTCGCGTGTTTGAGCGGCGAGGGCCCGCTGCGTGCGGAAATCGACCGACTTGGGCTGAGCGACATTGCAGAGTATCCGTTGAAGAGTTTCTATGACCTCAACGCCCTCACTCAATGGCGAGAGTTCCGTCGTTTCTTAAGAAATGGGCGGATTGACATTGTCCACGCGCATGATTTTTACACAAACATCTTTGGCACCTTCGGCGCGGCGGCGGCCGGAGTGCCTGCGCGCATTGCCTCACGTCGCGAAACTGAAGGCCTTCGCACTCCGCTGAAACGTTGGGTTGAGCGACGGGCTTTCAGTCTTGCGGATGTCGTCCTGGCCAATGCAGAAGCCGTCCGCCAACAGGTAATTGAAGAAGGCGTGCCCCCAGAGAAGATTGTCACGATTTACAATGGCATGGATACACGGCGGGTCTCGCCGCAGCCTGTTATGCGGCGCGACGAAGCGTTAGCAGCTTTCAATCTGCCCCGCGATGTTCCGCGACGTTTCGTCACCATCGTCGCTAACATGCGTCATGCAATAAAGGATCAGGCGACATTCTTGCGTGCGGCTAAGCTCGTGCGCGACGTTGTGCCGCAAGCAGCATTCGTGCTCGCCGGCGAGGGCGAGTTGATGGAGGAGTTGAAAGCCCTGACGGCCAGTCTGGGACTCGAGCGGGATGCGTTCTTCATCGGTCGCTGTCATCGGGTTTCCGAGTTACTAGCGCTTTCGGACGTATGTGTCCTGAGTTCCAAGGGCGAAGGTTTCTCCAATTCGATCCTCGAATACATGGCCGCCGCGCGTCCCGTCGTCGCCACGGATGTGGGGGGCGCACGCGAAGCTGTCATCGATGGTGAAACGGGCTACATTGTGCCGCGGGAGGACGCGGAATCTTTGGCCGCTCGCATCACCATGTTGTTGCAGGAACCTGAACGTGCTCGCGCGATGGGTATTCGGTCATTGCAGGTGGTAGAAGAAAAATTCTCGTGCGAAGCGCAGCTGGAGCGCACTGAAAACTTGTATGATCGTTTGCTTGAGACAGTTCGCCATCCTTATCAGCGGACGATCACAGCGGAAGAGTCAAAATAATTGTGTGACGATCGAAGCACAAACCGCTCCGTCTCGAGAGAAAGGATGTCAAAGAAAGAATCCGACAAACAAGGGAAGGAACCGAACGAGTCAGGCCTCGCCACGTCGGACGCGCAAGCGCATCCGTCGAAGCCAGTGCGGGTTCTGGTCGTTGCGCCCTCGTTCGACATCCTCGGCGGCCAATCGGTCCAGGCGGCGCGGCTTATAGAACGTTTGCGTCAAGAGACTTCGCTCGAGGTGGATTTTCTGCCAATCAACCCGCGACTGCCCGGTTTTTTGAGAAAGTTGCAGTCGATACGGTATCTGCGCACTCTGTCGACAAGTATTGTCTATGTCGCAGCCTTGCTCAGGCGCGTTCCAAAGTATGACGTAATCCATATCTTTTCCGCGTCCTACTTTTCTTTTTTGTTAGCACCCACACCGGCAATTCTGATTTCCAAACTCTACGGTAAGAAAACTTTGCTCAACTATCACAGCGGTGAGGCTGAGGATCACTTGCAACGCTGGAGCCGGTCGGCCGTTCCAACAATTCGACTCGTTAATGAGCTGATCGTACCTTCAGAATATCTGGTCAGGGTTTTTGACAAATTCAATCTCAGGGCAAGGCCAATTTATAATCTGATTGAGACCACAAACTTTCACTTTCGCGAACGGCAGCCGCTCCGCCCCGTCTTCCTATCTAACAGAAACTTCGAACGACATTATGGTGTCGATGTCTTGCTTCGTTGTTTTGCTCTCATTAGCCAGTCTATCCCCGAGGCTCGTCTGATTGTTGCAGGAGATGGTCCTCAGCGCGCTTCCCTTGAACGGCTTGGAAGGGATCTGAAACTAGTCAACGTAGAATTTGTTGGCAGAGTACGCCCCGAATATGTGACGGAGCTTTACGATAAGACCGATATTTTTTTGAACGGTTCAGAGATCGATAATCAGCCGCTTTCAATCCTCGAGGCCTTTGCCTGTGGTCTTCCCGTTGTCACCACCGATGCCGGTGGAATTCCTTACATGGTCGAGCACGAAAAGACCGGATTACTAACGCGGTGCGGGGATTATCAAGCGCTCGCCGACGGTGCGATTCGGCTGTTGGCGGAACCCGCACTTGCCCAGAGCATAATTCACAACGGCCGAAATGAATGTCGAAAATTTAGTTGGGACGTTGTGCGCAAACAGTGGCTTAGTCTTTACCATGGTCTGGCGCTCGAGGATCAGAGCCAACGACACCTTCAGATCGGCGACCCTGGGTCCTCGGAGAGCTGTTGACGCTCGAAATAAGGGGTGTGCCTATCTTGGCGATGCGTTGCAAATATTTCCCAGGTTTCTATGAAGCGACTAATCACTCATCTTAAGAGGATACGCAAGCTGACATTACCTGAAGTGCGCGCGCGCAGCTCACAGGTAATAGCAGCCTTCGGCGAACGGCAAGGCTACTCGTCGTTGGCGGAGCTGCCAGGCGATCAGTCCATGTTGGCAAAGTTCGATGCCACTGTAATTGGACGCCAATTAAGCACGGCCGAACAGTTTCTTGAGTATTTCCGCTCACGAACAAAACCAAAATTCTTTTCCGGCTTCCTGGATAAGGACGCGACCATCAGGGAATTTGCTAAGCGATGGCCCACCGCTGGACAACAAACGATTGAGAGGGCTGATCGCATTGTCGATGGACGTTTCGATCTGCTTGGTCTTCGTGGGTTGAGTTTTGGAGTACCAGTAGACTGGCATCTGGAACCATTGGCTGGAAAACGCGCGCCGCTGCTCCACTGGAGCAAACTAGACTACCTCGACGCTGAACTGGCCGGTGACAAGAAGATCATTTGGGAGCTAAACCGGCACCAATACTTCATGACCCTGGGCCAGGCCTACTGGCTGACCAATGACGAGCGGTACGCCGAAACTTTTGTTACGCATCTTGAGTCCTGGATGGATCAGAACGCTCCGAAGGTCGGCATCAACTGGGCCAGCAGCCTGGAGCTGGCATTTCGATCGATCTCCTGGCTCTGGGGCTTCTATTTCTTCAAGGATTCGCCTTCCTTAAAGCCCGGCAGCCTCCTGCGCGCGATGAAGTTTCTCTACCTGCACGCGCGGCATCTGGAAACTTATCTGTCTACTTACTTCAGCCCCAACACACACCTGACGGGTGAGGCGTTAGGGCTGTTTTATCTGGGTTTGTTTCTTCCCGAATTCTCCGGTGCCCGGCGGTGGAAGGAAAAGGGAACCTCTATTTTGATGCAGCAACTTTCTCGTCACGTTAGACCTGACGGAGTCTACTTCGAGCAATCAAGCTACTATCATCGATACACGACAGACTTCTACACACACTTTCTGATCCTCTCACAGAAAAACGGTGAGCAACTTCCCGCGGAAGTGTCTCTTAAACTCCAGGCCTTACTCGACCATTTGATGTACATCACCCGCCCCGATGGAACCACACCGTTCTTCGGAGACGACGATGGCGGGCGGCTTGATCCTCTTGATCGGCGTCCGATAAACGATTTCCGCGCTTCGTTATCAACCGGCGCCGCGCTCTTTAATCGGGCAGATTACAAATTTGTCGCTGGTGAAGCGACCGAACAAACGTTATGGCTGCTTGGTCCAGGCGCGCTTCAAAAGCTGGATGGCCTTGAAGCGACACCCCCAGCCCAGCAATCGATGGCTTTCAAGGATGGCGGCTACTACATTATGCGTGATGACTGGGGACCAACTGCCAACTTTCTGTTGTTCGATTGCGGTCCCCATGGCGCGATTAGTTGCGGGCACGCGCATGCCGATGCGCTTTCATTCGAGCTGGCCCCAGGCGGGCGGACGATGCTGGTCGACCCAGCCACCTATACCTACACTGGCTCGAAAGAGATGCGTGATTGGTTCCGCAGTTCCGTCGCTCATAACACGCTCACAATTGACGGTGAATCTTCCTCGGTTCCAGACGGTCCGTTCTCCTGGCTGAGCGTAGCCCAATGCACAGCCGCGAGTTGGATCAGCAGTGCGCGGTTCGACTATGTTGAGGGTGGTCACGACGGCTATTCGCGATTGCCCAATCCTGTAACGCATTCCCGCTCCATCCTGTTCCTCAAGAAGAATTACTGGATTGTGCGCGACCGATTGAGCGCTGACACGGAACATCGAGTGGATCTGTGGTTTCACTTTGATTCCAATGCGGCGCCATTGATTGAAGCTCTCGAGGAACAGGGTGGCAATTTGGTTGAGTATGATGGTGGCACCGGGTTGGGCATCATGACCTTTGCCGATCATGGCCGGTGGAGAAGGAAAGACGGCTGGGTTTCGCACTGTT
>DASZDU010000041.1:0-19910 GCA_035941655.1 Pyrinomonadaceae bacterium
CGAAGCGGGCGATTCCGAGGGACAAAGCGAGCAGGGTGAAGCGACGGTCGTGCGTCCGCGCATCAAGGAACTCTACTCAGTTGAGATCTGGAAAGACGGTGTGCGTGAGGCAGTGGTGCCGGTAACGAAGCCAGAGATCACTATCGGTCGCGGCTCGCGTTCAATCACAGTCGATCTGCCGTTGAAAGGCGACCCCGAAATAAGCCGCGTACACGCGACGCTCACGCGCGAACAAGACGGCCGCTACTACCTGCTTGCCAAGGGTCGCAACGCTACTATGGTCGGTCCGCGCGAACTCCCCCGCGGCGAACGCACCGAAGTCATGCCCGATCAAAAAATCGCGATCTGCAATTTCGTGCTCCGCATTCAGCCAAGGTAGCAGCGTTCTTTCGTCCCACCCTCAATTCAATCAAAGAACCTAAAATGGCACGATGCAAGATTCTCGGCATCCGCTTGAAACGACGATCTCAGTACTCACTTAACACGAAAGCATCAGGTGTAATAACCTTAAAGCTTGTCGGTAGTCGCAATTTGTCATTTCTGTGCGTCCTCCGTGTTCTCTGTGTCTCTGTGGTTAAGTACTTCGTTAGCGAAATTCACCACAGAGACACAGAGGTCGCAGAGGTTGCACAGAGAAAAACTTCAAACTGCGCGCAAAACGAGTTCGCGCAACACATGGTTACACGATGCTGACTGCTCACTGACGTGAGGTTTTCCGCGAGCTAGACGCCGCTGGCGGCGGCGGCTTTAGTGTTTGGATCGAGTTCGGAGAGTAGCTGGATGATGAGGGGTTTGTCGCGTTCGGCTTCCAGGTAGTTCTTGCCTAGCATCTTCAAAAACTTTCGCTCCTGAGTTTCACCGTTCAGTTCCTTCAGCAACGCACGACAAAACGCGCACACTACAATCGGATCGAATTGCGAGCCGGTGTTGTGACGAAAGTCCACGATAACTTCTTCAAACGAACGGCGCGTCTTGTAAGGCCGGTCCGTTGTCATGGCGTCGAAGGAGTCGGCGAGCGTAACAATCTTTGCGCCAATGGGAATCTGTGTGTCGGTGAGACCGTCGGGGTAGCCGCGCCCATCCAGGCGTTCATGGTGATACTTCGCCATCAGAGGAATGTCGGCAAATGGATGATGAATTGGCGAAAGAATATCGAAGCCCGCGGCGGGATGTCGGTTTAGCTCGCTCGACTGTTTCGCGTCAATCTTGTAGGGCGCGTTGATTATGTCGCGCTCGACCACGAGTTTGCCAACGTCATGCAGGTATCCGGCAATGGCCATTCCCTCCACTTCTTCCTCGCCCCAACCCATCTCGCGCGCAATTATCTCGCTGTACTTACCTACGCGGTCGGAATGACCCCGCGTGTATTTGTCCTTGATGTCGATGGCGGCGGCGAAGGCGCGCACGGTGTCGCGATAGATGGCGCGCAAGTCGAAGTAGAGCCGGCCATTCTCGACCGCTTGTTGTTTCACTTCCGCGAGCAAACGATGTGTGTGAATCCCGACCCCGATGTGCCTCACCATAGCCCGAATCACTTCCAGGTCGTCCGCGGTAAACGGCTCGCCGCTGGCCTTGCCTCCCAGGGCTACCAGGCCGGTCAACTTGCCGCGCACGATCATCGGAACAATGAGTTCGATCTCCTGCGTGTATAGACCGCCTAGAGCGCGATGAAGCGGACCCTCGGCTGCTCCATTAGCAGCTTCTCCCTCAACGGCGGTCGAATCGAGAATTTCTTTCTTAGTTTGGGAATCGACGACAAATTGAACTCCGTAATCCGAACTCAGGCCCCAGGTTGCAAGGCAGTTCGTCGTCTCCAGGTGAATCGGACACTCGAGTATCGCACCACGGCGGATGGCGAGCGTGCCCAGCAGCAAGTGAAGCGACGTGCGCACCATCTCCATGAAGTCGCCGCTGTCGGCGATCTCCTGGCCGAGATCGGCAAGCGCGCCGAACGAATGGATTAGTTTTTGGGTATTAGATTCCATCAATCACTATCGGTCAGAGCGATGCGGAATGGCACGAGCGTGTCTTAAGTCCTTGTACTTTTAGCTTTGTACTTAGAACTTTGTCCTTTGCTCTTCTGAGCTGGGGAGACTCGAAAAGCCATCAAAGTTCAAAGTACTAAGTACAAAGCTCAGAGACCAAAGCTCAAAGGCTAAAAGCCATTCTTACCCTTAGTGACCCATAACCTGAGTTTGTGTGGGGCTACTGGAAAGCCTGGAAAGAGCTTCCTGTTCATTCTTTGCGAGCACAACGTGGCGCGTCAACCCGAGCATCTCGAACAGTTGAATGGTCTCGCTGTTTACATCGGAGAACACAACCCGCGCGCCGCTTTTCTCGGCGATGTCGATGATGCCAAGCAGAATAGAAATGCCAATGCTGTTAACGAGCTCCGTGTCACTGAAATCGATGACCAACGCCCGCGCGCCGGAATCGAGTTGCTGCTTACACTCGTGCTCGATTCTTTCACCAGTGAGCTTATTCAGATAGTCGCCGGCGTAGACCACTGCCGTAGTACCTACGCAATGCGAGCGCACGTTTGATTTGATGGATTCTCCCATTCGTTTATCTGAACTCGCGAACGATACGTCTAGAGGCTAGTGCTCTAATTTGTAAAGCAAACTGTTGTTTGCGATGGAGAGTGACATTCAACGCGCCCGCAAACTAACAGTTTTGCTTTACAGGTGTCCTTTCTAAACCAACGGCGTTATCTTACGCAGGTATTTGGTCATACGCAAGCTGGTTCCTTCATCGACGCGTTCAAACTCCACTTCGTCCATCAACGTCCGGATGAGTTTGATTCCCCACCCTCGTCGCTCATCCTCGCTTTCAGATCGATCAGGCGCTGTCTCGCTGGGAACGTCTGCAATTATGTTTGACGGCAAGATTCCCCGACTCGAAATAGTAATCACCAATTTATCATTTTCGACTCGAAAACGCTGATATATTTTTCGATCAGGGCTCAAACTATGTTCGGAGGCATTGATGCATGCCTCAACCACCGCTGTCTTAATCTGATTAATCGCTTCGGGCGTAAAGTTAAGCCGGCGCGCAACCTGTTCGATGGTGCTGGCGGCCAGCAGTTCATTATCCCCGCCCATCGGCAAGATCAACAGGAACTCGTTTTCGGTCGCGGAGCCTGCCGATCCTGGACGGTCTTCGGAATCGCTTAAACGACTCACCAATAGCTCGAACTGTTGGCGGCTCGATCCGAAAGCATTTCGTTGTCGCATTTGCTCGAAGGCTGCTGCTGAAAACCCCTCGTTTGCTATCAGCCAGATTTGCGTCCTGATAAAACCTGACTGCCGGGCCAGACCTTCAAGCTTGTCCAGCCACTCCTCGACGAGCGTCTGATTCGCTTCAAGTTTGCTCTCGATCTTTGCAACCAACCAAACAATTTCATTCTGGTCGATGTAGTGGCCACCTTCAAACCCGTGCGCCACAACGGAACTCTCGTCCCCGAATTGCCGCAGAGCCGGATCAAAAGAAGCACCGCTTGCGGTATGGAAGATTTGCGGCAGCCGGATAAGATCCGTGTCAGCATCCAGTGCGGCTGAGGTTTCCTCGGCGGTTTCCCCTTTGTGCGTTGAGAATTGGTCGTATTGGAACAACTTCCTCGGCATGAGTTGAGAGTTGAACTTGCTGATCAATTCGCGCAGTTGCAGTGCGGCAGCGCGGCGATAATGTCGCGCGACAGTCTGCGGCGCACGTTTCAATGCGTCCGACATCGCATCAGCCACAACCAGCGCGCGTGGTTCGCGCAGCGCATCGAGACGAAAACGGCTCTTCAGGTAATCACGCCAGACGCGCGAGCCGCCCTCAAAATCGATGATCTCACCGTCTCGATTGATAAGCTCTTGAACGTGTAGCAATCTCAGCAGCTCGTCGACCTCAAAGCTATCCAGTCCTAATCGTCGACGCCAACTTTCAACAGTCGCCGTAGGCCTGGAGTTTGTCGTTGCCTCTGAAAGTAAACGAATCAACGCTGCTCGCGTTTCCGGCTTGGGAGCCACCTGTTCAAGCAACGCGGAAAAATGTCGATGGAAGCGCCCGCCCATCAGCTCGTCAACATAAAGTCGTTCGCAGGCGAGATAGGAATCGAGGCCGATGTGAGCGTCGCGCGCAGCCTGGACCATTGAGGTGATGAGAAAGGGACTCCCCTCGAGTTGCTGCACGAGCAGATTACTCGTCTCTTCGTTAATCGCCACCTGTTGCCGCCGAGCCACTGAAGTCACCAACTTGCGAGTGTCTTCTTCTCCGAGCGGCTCAAGTCTAATCAAATCGACGGCGTCGAAGTTGCCAACAGCGGTTTGTATTGCGTCCAGCAGTTCGCGGCGCAGTCCGGCCAGGATAAATGGATTGTCACCGGATTTCAGCGCCCTGATGAGTTCCAAATCAAACGGTAGGGCGGAGTCGACGTAGTTAGTTAAGTGCACTGCGTCGAACATGACGAAAGGCCGGACATCCCGGGGCGAAATGCGTGCCGGGGCGGTCAGGCAAAACCGCACCAGTGCCCTGTCGTCGTCGCCAAAGCGATGCCGGTTATAACCTTTGACGAGGTCGTCAATCCAATCGGCGTCAGCCGCGGGCGCAAGGTTTACCAGCTCATTCAATGTTAGTGAAGCATTACAAAGCGCTGGCTCATCGCGGCGAAAGGCGATGTATTGCAGCAGGAACGTATTCAGGAATTCGATCGCGGCGCTGACGGCAGTAGTCTCAGCCTGTGGCAATGCAAAATGGATTGGAACAATTTCCCCAGCGCGATTGAAAAGACTGTCAAACGTTTGTCGCAGCAGCTCCGAAACACCAGCAAGCGGCGCCAACAGAATCAACTTGCCCTGAGCACGCGTCGGTCGAACAGCGTGTGAAACAAGCTGTTCCAGTTCAGCAGTCCTGCCGATAAACTCCTCGCGCTTTACGCGCCCGAGAATTTGACGATGTTCGTTGCGGTTGTGATTCATCTGGCGGCAGGGGAGGATGAAATGTTCTCGACGTAAAAGTTGATGCGGTTCTTGCCTTGCGACTTCGCGTTGTAGAGAGCGCGGTCGGCGGCCGCGATTACGCTCTCAGCGGTGTCGATATGTTTGGCAAACGTTGAGACGCCAATACTGACACTGACCATGCCCAAGGGTTGCGATTTGCCGAAGCGATACTCTTTCTCCGACACTGTCTGTCGTATTCGTTCAGCGATGACGCCGGCTTCGCTGAGTGAAGTTTGCGGCAGCAGAATGCAGAATTCTTCACCTCCATAACGGCACGCCACATCGGCTCCCCGCAGCGCAGCCTTCAGCGCATGCGCGGTAACTTTCAGGGCCATGTCTCCAGCCTGGTGTCCATTGCGATCGTTGTAAGTCTTGAAGTCGTCAATATCAATCATGAGACAACTCATCGGGTAGTTGTAACGCTGAGAGCGGCTCAATTCGTCGGTCAGGCGCTCTTCGAGATACCGGCGATTCAACAAACCGGTTAGCGGATCTGTGATCGACATCAACTGGAATTGCGTCGCTCGTTCCTGCCATTCGGCACGTTCAACTGCAACCGCAATTTGGGGTCCGATGATCTCCAACAAACTGAGATCGACTTCGTCAAACTGTTCGCCGCCGGTTTTGTCCGAGACGTTGAGTACGCCAATCTTCCGTCCGCTCAAGGTAAGGGGATAGCTGATAAATGATTTGGTTCTATATTTTCGATCGGCAGGAGAGGGGTTCAAACCCGCCTCCTCCATGTTTCCGACCACGAGAGCGGTTCCGGATTCCAACACTTTTCCAGATATACCCTCTCCGAGACGCTGCGGCGTATCTTCGGCGCCTGTGCTGGCAAATCCAGTGGCTGCCTTTAGACTGATCTCGTTTGAATTGTCATCGAATACCCAAAGCGAGATGCGGTCAGCTTTGAGTAGCTCCCTGGTGTGGGCCAGAATTGCGTTGTATGTCTTCGACGGTTCGCGCGAGCTGATGCGTTCGAGGAAGCGCTGCAGCGATTCAGCCAGGTGTGAACGATGTGCAAGCTCACCGCGTAGACGGTTAATCTCGTGCTGCAAATCCGGCAGCGGTTGACGTGTTTCTCTCTCGGCGCGATCCGTCGCGACACCCACTTTTTCATTTTCAGTGGCGGTTCTTGCAATGGGCATGTTCGCTACGGAGGCGTTATAGTTTCGCACCGCTTTTCGCAGACGCTCTGCCAACTGATCCAGCCGCTCGGCGTCAGCAAAAATCACATTATTGAAAGGCTCGCTGGGAAGTAGATCGTTTAACTCGCCGGCGCGAAAGCGATCTACCAGGCTGCGATAATCGGCGGCGCTCACAAAGGCGCGACCGCCAATGACTGCGAGATTCTGTTCCCCACCGATTTGTACCGGCATCGTGAAACACTGCAGCCCCGCATGGCATTTGTATTCCACGGCGGAACCTGCGCTGAGTGCGCGACGATGAGCGTCGCCGCAATAAGGATCGCAAAGACCCACATACTCCATGGAAGACTGAAATGCGTGACAGATAGAATTGTTATTTGAAACAACCAGCGCCGGCGGTTGTCGTCCATCAACCAGCAGTAGAGACAGGCCAGCCTTGGCGGCGAGCTTTTCCTGCACTTCAGTCCACTTGGGCGGCGCGTCTTCAGGATGTTCCTGAACGATCTCAGAAGCAGTGGTGTGCGGTTTCTCGGTAGTAGTTGGTGCCCCGGATGCCCGCGACTCCTCCACGTGAGGAGGTTCACTTTTCGATAGGTGCTCTTTACGACGTGGCATGACGCGGGAACTTCCTATGGCATTCTTGTTAAGGAGTATAGGTTTCGGCTAACCGGTGCAACAAATGACATCATTTGCGGCTAAATCACCCGCTGTGCGGAAAACCTATGGCTTTCCCGTGAATTCCCCCGTTTGAAGCTAAGGCTAAGCCTCCCCTTTGGAGGTGCTGCTCAATTTCATCGGAAAGGCCAAGCTCTACCGCATCGAGGGCGAAGAATCCGAGATCGTTGAAATACAAAACAACTTACCCTATTGGTATACGACCAATAGCGGCGCCTTTTCATGTGTAACAGGCCCGAAAATCAGGGTTTTTAGGGATGTTTCGTAGGTGTGATTTCGTGGTTGGTCTTGAGGTGGGGCTAAGAGAGGTACGAACCACGAAAGCACGCTAAATCTCATGTAATTTACTGCATTGTGGCGGGCTCCCCAGATTGTCGTAAGGCCGCGGCAAGGCCGGGAGCTTCGCCGGGTGCGACCCTGTCAATGTCAGGCTGTTCGGGACTAATGCGAATGCAGGCGGCAAAATGGCTGGGTTTTATCTCAATCAGAGGCGGTACCACTTCCTTACAAGCCTCGATCATGTAGGGGCAGCGCGTGTGGAAACGGCAGCCGGACGGTGGATTGATAGGCGAGGGTACGTCGCCCTCGAGTACGATTCGCCGCCGGCTGGCCTCGATTTTTGGATCGGGCACGGGCACGGCGGAGATCAGCGCCTTGGTGTACGGCATTAGCGGGTCGGCATAGATCGTTTTGGCTGCCGCGACCTCAACCAGCTTGCCAAGGTACATGACAGCGATTCTGTCAGAGACGTGACGAATGGCGCGCAGATCATGCGAGATGAACAGGTACGTGAGGTTTTTCTCCCGTTGCAGTTTCTCAAGGAGATTCATGATTTGCGCCTGAATGGAAACGTCGAGGGCGGAGATTGGTTCATCGGCAACAATGAAGTCAGGGTCAACCGCCAGGGCCCGGGCGATGCCAATCCGCTGACGTTGCCCGCCGGAAAACTCGTGTGGGTAACGCTTGATGAAGCGTTTACTCAAGCCAACGGTTTCCAGTAGTTCCTGCACCCGTTGCTCCGCTTCCTCGCCTCGAGCCAATCGAAAAGTATCGAGCGGTTCACGAACAATCTGTCCTACTGTCATCCGCGGATTGAGCGAAGCGTAAGGATCCTGAAAGACTATCTGCAGGTGCCGGCGGTGCTCGCGCATTTTTCTACTGGATAGGTGCGCCAGATCTTGATCATGATAAAAGACCTGCCCCGACGTCGGCTCGGTCAGGCGAAGAATCGCACGACCCAGGCTGGATTTACCGCAACCAGATTCGCCAACCAAGCCGAGCGTCTCGCCGGCATTAATGTCTATGGTGACTCCGTCGACGGCCTTCACGACTCGATGAGCGGCAGTGCCAATCACTGTGCGCACAAGTATTGACCGCAGAAGGTAGAACACGAGCGTGCCGGTTAGAAATGCGACCACCAGCCCTATGAGCACTGGAATGATCAACTCACTGATCGGGCCGCCGTTTCTAAAGTTGAGGCCCGCGAGGCGCGCAGCCTTAAACCCGAGGAAGGCGCCGATTAGGACGCCTGCGAAACTGATCACCAGCCGCAGCCATTTTGGCAGTTTACTAAAACCGACTTTCAGGTTGGCACCTAGATCGAAATGCAGCTTCAAATCTCGAATCGAGATTAGGGGTTCGCCGGCGTTACCAGACAGCGGTGCCATGTGCTCGGGATCGAACTGTGTTTCAGGATTAGTCATCAGGCAGTCTGCTGGTCCCCAGCTATGGCTGTGCGAGAATCCTCAAAGACTTCCGCCGCGAAATGACATAGCGAGAAGTGATCGGCTGTTAATTGCACAAACGGCGGAAACTCACGCCTACAAATTTCCTCGGCACGATAGCAACGAGGCGCAAATGGGCAGCCCGCCGGCAGGTGCGCCACATCCGGGGGCAGCCCGGGAATTTGATAAAGCTCGCCTTGCTCCTTTAACGGATCGGGCACGGAACGCAGCAAGCCCTTGGTGTAGGGATTACCTGGTTGCGCGAACAATTCTTCCGTAGGCGCCTGCTCGAAAATCCTCCCCGCATACATGACGAGCAAGTGATCGGTCATGCCGGCGACAACTCCCAGGTCGTGCGTAATCAGAATTACGCTGGTGCCGGTTGCCCGCTTCAGCGTTTTGATTAACTCGAGAATTTGCGCCTGGATGGTTACATCGAGCGCCGTGGTGGGCTCATCTGCTATCAGCAGTTCGGGTTTGCATGAGAGCGCCATCGCGATCATCACACGCTGGCGCATGCCGCCGGAAAACTCATGCGGATAATTGTCAACGCGAGCGCGCGCTTCCGGAATGCCAACTGTCTGGAGCATTTCGATCGCGTGTTCGTAAGCCTCGCTTTTGCCGTGGCCGAGATGTAGTTGAGTGATCTCCATCATCTGTTGCGAGATTTTCATGAACGGATTGAGCGAGGTCATCGGGTCCTGAAAGATCATCGCTATACGCCGGCCACGAATGCGGCGCACGTCACTTTCCTTTAGCGACAGGATCTCAACTCCGTCGAAGACAATCTCTCCCGATACGATCCGGCCCGGCGGACTTGGTATCAAGCGAATGATCGAAAGATTCGTAACCGACTTTCCGGAACCGGACTCGCCCACGATGCCCAGCGTCTCGCCGCGCTTCAACTGAAACGAGATGCCGTCGACCGCCTTCACCTCGCCGTCTTCGGTATCGAAGTAGGTGCGCAGGTTTCTGACCTCGAGGAGATTTCCGTTTGCGTTAGTCATGCTTAGTTGTAAAGCAAACTGTTAGTTTGCGAGCCGCCATTCACTTGAGCATTATCAAACACAAGCAAACTGACAGTTTGCTTTACGGCTACTGCTGTCTGGTTTGCGGATCGAGCGCGTCGCGCAATCCATCGCCGAGGAAGTTAAACGAAAATAAGGTTAGGGCCATCGTTACGCCTGGGAAAATAAGCTGCCACGGAAAAATCCCGAGATTCTGAATGCCGTCTGTAGCGAGGCTTCCCCACGATGCCAGTGGCGGCTGCACGCCAAAACCCAGAAACGAAAGGAACGCTTCCGCAAGCATTACCGTGGGTATGGTGAGAGTGGCATAAACTATCACCGGCCCAAGCGTGTTCGGCACGATATGCCGAAAGATGATGCGTGGAGTTGATACTCCCGTCGCTTTTGCTGCCAACACAAACTCCTGGTTCTTCAACGACAACACCTGGCCGCGCACAATACGCGCCATGGTTAACCACGAGACAGATCCGAGCGCAATGAAAAGAAGGATGACTTGTCCACGAGCTGTTTGACTGCGGAACACTGCCAGCAAAACGATGACAATGATGATGTAGGGCAAAGAGTAGAGCACGTCGACGGCGCGCATCATCAGGTTATCGACACGGCCACCAAGGTATCCGGCGGTCGCACCGTAGCTGACGCCAATGAGCAGCGAAACCAGCGTTGAGATGATTCCGACCATCAGGGAAATCTGGCCGCCCTGCAGCACGCGCGCCAACAAGTCGCGACCCTGGTTGTCGGTCCCCATTGGATGGGTCCAGGCGAATGCACCATCAATTCCAGTCAGCGGCGGGACAGATCGTAAGCGAGCCACGTCGGACGGAATATAGTCAGGCGTTATGCCCGTAGTCTTCTGGATGATGAACGGTCCCAACAGGGACGCCAGCGTGACGATCGCGACCACGATCATGCCGAACACAGCGAGACGGTTCCGGAGCAAGCGCCGCCAGGCATCCCGCCAGAGAGAGGTGCCCGCAATCGTGTCGCCTCGCTCCACTGCCAGCACATCAGCATCAGCCACTGCATATTCAGGGGCGGTGTGTATCACATCGCCGTGGCGGTAACTTGGCGCTGGGTCGGGCGTCAATCCGGGTTCGGGTTGATCCTGGTCGCCGGGAATTGTTGGCCGGTCGTCGTTCATGTGTAGCGCAAAGTTTTGTAAAGCAAACTGCTAGTTCGCGAAACGTCTTGCCAGAGAAGTGTGGCGCAAACCAGCAGTTTGCGTAACATCAGTAGCGAATGCGCGGATCGAGATAGGCATAAGCGATATCGACCAGCAGATTCATCAGCAGCAGTGCGATTGCGATAAAGGAAACGATGCCTATGATCAGCGGCTCATCGCGATTGAGCGACGCCTGGATAAAATAATTCCCCATGCCCGGCAATACAAAGATGCGCTCAACTACGACAGTGCCTGTCACCAGAAACGCCAACGCCGGACCGGTGTAAGAAACCACCGGCAAGAGTCCGCCGCGCAATGCGTGCCGAATTATTACCTGACTTTCGCTCAAGCCCTTCGCGCGGGCGGTGCGAATGTAATCCGACCTGAGCACCTCCAGCATTCCAGCGCGCGTAAGCCGGGCGATGTAGGCCATGTACAGTCCCGACAAAGTAATGACCGGCAGAATCACGTTACGGCTGGGAAAACCATTCCAGCGCGACGGCGGGAGCCAGTAGAGAGTGAGTGAAAACAGCAGCACAAGTAGCGGACCGAGCACAAAGTTGGGGATTGAGATCCCGAGCATTGCCAGGGTCATCGAAGCATAGTCGCGTTTGGAATTTGGGTTGAGGGCCGCGATGGATCCGGTGATTACTCCCACCAGCAGTGCAAGCAAGTAGGCGAGAATTCCGATCGTGGCAGACACCGGCAGGGAGCGGCCAATGATCGCGTTTACTGACTGCCCCTCGTATTTCAATGACGTACCGAAATCGAAATGTCGCACGATGTTCCAGATGGTGCGCCCATACTGTTCATACCAGGGTTTATCGAGCCCATACTTTTCCCGGATGTTTTTCTCTATTGCCGGTGGAATGTTCTTTTCGCTGATGTAGAAGTTTCCCGGAGCAAGTCGGACCAATCCCCAGGTAATTGTGATTACCACGAGAATCGTTGGGATCGTGATGAGCAGCCGGCGAATAATAAAGGAGAGCATTTTTCGAATTGTTTAGAAAGCGGGCTTGTCCGCCTCGTGCGTGGGGCACAAGTGCCCTGTCTAAACACTAGCGTTGAACTAGTCTGCTAAACTCGGCGTGCCATAGTCCCATTTGGACGAATCGCGCTCGATGTAGACATATTTCCATGGATAAAGAGACCCTGCGTTTGGATACATCCCTTTCACGTATGGCTTCTTCAACCAGTTGACGGCAAACGTCTCCATGGGAATGATAGGTTGAGCATCCAACAAATACTTCTCCGCGGTTGCCAACAGCTCGTAGCGCTTCTGCTGATCAAGCATGCTATTCGCTTCGTCGAGCATCGCCACGTATTTCGGATCGTACCAACCTGTGCCGTTGACGCCGCGCGGCGTGGTGAAGATGCTAAGAAAGGTGAATGGATCCATGTAGTCGGCGCCCCAAAGACCAACCGCAAATCCTTTGTACTCTAATTTTGTTCGCGCGGGCATATAGGTTTTGAATTCCATACTTCTCAACGGCACTGTGATTCCGAGATTTTGCTTCCACTGAGCTTGTATGAATTCTGCCATCGCTTTGTTGGAAGTATTGGTATTGAAAATATATTCAACCTGATCGACAGGAAAGTTCTTGCACTCAAAGCCGTCGCCCTTTTTCATAACCGGAAAGCCGGCTTCGCCCAGCAACTTTCTCGCTGTTTCCGGATCATAGCTGTCGCCTTTAGGCTGCGGGTAGCCAACAAATATTCCTTCCGGAGTAAATGCCGACAACGGCTTGGTGGTACGCCGCGACTTGGAATAATTGATCTTGTCAACTGCCAGGTTGAACGCCCTACGGACACGAACGTCATTCAGCGGCGGCTTCGTAACGTTCATCGTAATGTAAGCTATGGCTGCCTCCGCGCCATCCATGTAATCCTTCTTTGGACGAACCACGTCCAGCCACGCGTTAGGCACAGTATGATTTAAAACCGCGTCAGCTTCTCCCACCTTGTAAAGATTCACGCTCGTCGGATTGTCCGTGGACACGAAGAAGTGAATTTCATCAAGTCCGACGTTAGCGGCGTCCCAATACATCGGATCCCGCTCCACCACCAATTCGTTGTAAGGCCGCCAGGCTTTCACTCTGAATGGCCCGCCGGTAACGATGTGCGCCGGATCGGTCCACCGGTCGCCAAATTGTTCGATCACCTTGCGAGGCGCAACGCGAAAGAGTTGATGCGCAAGCAGGCCCAGGAAGTAAGCGGCCGGTTGAGAAAGCGATATGCGAACCGTGTAATCGTCTACTGCCTCAACGCCGATGTCCTCAGCCGCGACGGCCACAAATTCCTTGTCCTGCAATACAGACTTTAGCTTTGCATCCTTCGCAATCAATTTATTTCGAGCTGCTTCATCGCCGGGCAGAGTAAGTCTGGGAGGGGAATGCATGAACTGATGAAACGGCGTATTAGCAATCGATTGTGATGCGTCAACTGTAGTCGCATACTCCGGCTCCGCTGAATTAAGCGGCTTCTGACTAAGGGCCGCGGCGGCTGGGTTAGCTGTGTCAGCAACATCCTTTTCCAACACGAACTGTTGTGTTTTCGGATCGCGCGCGAACACAAATCCCTCGTTGTAGGCCTGAGCGTAAGTTATGTAGTACGCCAGGTACGCATTTTTAGAAGCCAGAGCCGGCGAGAGTCCGCGGCGGATGCTGTAAACAAAGTCGTGAGCGTTAATCGGCTCGCCGTTTGACCAACGCGCATTGCGGCGCAGGTGGAAAGTGAACTCCGAAGAATCGTTGTTCGCGTCCCAGCGCTCGGCAAGCGCGGGGATGGCCTTGAGCGATTTGGGATGGTACTCAACCAAACCCTCATAAAGCGCCATGTAGATACGCGCTTCCGGCTGACCCGAGCTGACCGGCGGATCGAGCGACTCCGGTTCGTCACCATTCACATAACGCAGGATGTTCTGTTTAGGCGGAGTCGTGCTGCCGTAAAAATCCCCTGGAGTAGCAACCACACGACACGAGATTCCGCTGATTACAGACGCAGCGAGTAGGACCGCGGCCAGAAAATATTTTAGATAAGCTCGAGGCATGGTTGTCTGTTTAGAGAACTCAGGAGCAAACAAACGGAACTTAACACGCTAAAACGAAATTGAGCAAGATTCTCTTTGGACTGCGCTGACCTGTCAGCGCTTTGGTCGGTTGCGACCTGTCGCAACCACTCTTAGATGGATTCAATGAAACATCAGGGCGTCAAGCCGCCCTTGACCAAAGCGCTGACAGGTCAGCACACTCCAAAAAGAAGCTTTTACCTGGTTGTGTTTGCTCCAGCCGCCTCAGGCTGTTTCCAGGAGGTATTGATTCGGACTGTCTTCAGCGACGGAGCATCAAGGACGTTTGCGTCAAAGCCTGACACGTATGGCTTAACCAGAGAATATGACGATGAAAAATAGATCGGCATCGCGCTTAGGTCTCGGAGTGCCTGAGCTTCCGTTTCGATGGACTGCGGCGGCGGCAGGTTCTTCTGCTTGAGCGCCCGCGAATCGGGGCTCGCACCTGCGGCAGAATCAGAGTCTTTACCGACATTTGCAGCCTGGCCAGGTTCCGCTCCTTCCGGAAAGAGCATGCGGATATTTGTCAGCTCGTCAGTTGTTTGCATCACCAGCCCGCGCCTCACCACATCATATTCGCCAGCGCGAATTGCCGCTTCGTACTCATCCCAGTTCTTAATTACGATTTCCGTTTCAATGTTGAGCACCGTGCGCCACATAGCCGCAACCGACTGCGCCACCACTCTCTGCGGTTCATTGCGATTGATAAGGAGTTTAACTTTTGGAAACCCACTTCCGTCGGGGAATCCAGCCTCGGCCAACAGCTGCTTGGCGCGCTCGTATTCCCTTTCCAAAACATCCCCCTTGTTAACGACGGGCGCCTGCGCGTTGGAAGCTGTCTCCGGGAGAAAGCGCTTTGCGGGTTCAGTAGCGCCGCCCATGTCATCTGCGCTAATGCGGTCGCGGTCAATCGCGATCGCCAGAGCCTCCCGGACCCGCACGTCGTCGAAGGGCGCATGTGAACTATTGAAACTGTAGTAGGTCAAAGCGCCGTAGGTGGTGCGATGGAAATCTTCGTAAGGTTTCAGGAGTTTGATTACCAACGGGCCAAAGCTGGCGTTGGTAACCGCATCGACCTCACCCGTTCTATAAGCGGCGAGGGCCGACTCCGCATCCTTTTGCCCAACAAACGAAACCTGCTCCAGCGCCACCTGATCCTTATTCCAGTAAGTATCGGCACGTTCGAGCAACACGCGAGTACTTTCGTTTTTTGCGAGAGAGAAAGCGCCGTTTGAGATCAATTCTTCTGCCCCTAACTTGCTGGTCGTGCTTTCGTCGTTGAGTTTTACCGGACGAAAGACTGGATGAGCTACGAGGGCCGGAAAATTCAAGTCAGGCCGCCGTAAGCGAACGCGCAAAACCTGATCGGAAACGGCCTCAACACCAAAAGCAGCGGAGTCGTTTGTGGCAACAGCATTCGTACCGCCTCTGGTATTCGCGACAGAATCAGCCGGCGTTGTCTGCTTTTGAGATTGCGCGCCGGGCGATTTTGTGGCGCTAGCTGCCGCGGCATTTTCGAGTCTTGCGCCCTGAATGTTGGCGAGCAACTCCGTGTGCGGAGCCAAATCTCCTATGCGCATTGTGCGACGCCACGAGCGGACAAAGTCGGCGGCAGTCACGGGCTCCCCGTTTGACCAGCGCGCGTCATCGCGTAAATAAAACGTCCAGACGCGACCGCCATTAGAAGCTTCCCAACGCATCGCCACTGCCGGCACTGGTGTTAACGAACGCGGATCGTAATCGGTGAGACCCTCGAAAATTGCTCTCACAAGATCGGTATCTGGCGGTGCGGCGGCAAACGCCGGATCGAAAGTTTGAGGCAGACCACCATCGCTCCATTGAAATTCCTGACTGCGCGGCACCACGATGCGTCCGTAGTAACGATCCAAATTCTCGTCCAAAAAACAAGCGGCGTGGCTCAACGTTAGTGCAAGGAACAGCAAACTCACGATCGATAGTCGAAGCTTCCTCGAATGTCTGAAAAGTTTCTTAGTAAGTCGCACGCAGTTCGCTGTAGACCTCTTTCGTTCGTTTCCGGGCGGCCTCAAATCCATCCGTGGTATCGATTAGATAGTCGGCAAAAGTTTTCTTCTCGTCCTGTGACATTTGCGCGGCAATGCGCCGCTTCGCTTCCTCGGAGCTAAGTTTGTCTCTAGCCATCACGCGTTGCAACTGCACGTCGCTATCGCAGTGAACTACGATAAGTTTGTCAAACCGCTTATAGCCGCCCGACTCAATCATCAGGGCAGCGTCGATAACGGCTATGGAGTACGGATCGGCGGCTTCCCATTCTCTCAACTGTTGATCTTGCTGGGCGATAATGTATGGATGCAGTATCGAATTTAAGTCGGCTCGCTTGGCCGGGTCCGCGAATACCAACGCTGCCAGCGCCGGCCGATCAAGTGTTCCCTCGCTTCTAATAATCTCGGGTCCAAACTTCGCGACTAACGTTTGCAGTGCCGGTGAATTTGGTTTTACAACCTCGCGAGCGGTCGCGTCCGCATCCAAAACCCGACACCCCAGTTCAGCCAGAACGCTCGAAACGAACGACTTCCCCACCCCAATCGATCCTGTTAAGCCAACCCGGAGCATAAGATCTGAATTACGGGCAAGTAGTTTAGAGTTCAAGCTTCAGCTTGTCCGCACCGAAGCGGCAACCTAAAGGTTGAACGCTGAACTCATTGACGCTCATCACGCATTACTATTCACTCTTAACTGTCTTTCCTCTCCTCATCTTCGCGGCCTTCAAGGTATTGCGCATCAGCATGGCAACGGTCAACAGGCCCACTCCGCCGGGGACCGGTGTTCGCAAGCCTGCTATTTCATCAGCTTCGGCGGGATTCACATCGCCGACCAGCGTGTAACCACGCTTTGAAATTATTTCCAACCTGGCCTCAGCCTCATCCCCAAACAAACGGCGAGCGGTGGATTCATCCGTAACTCTGTTCATGCCTACGTCAATCACCGTTGCGCCGGGCTTGATGTGTTCACGGCCAATCAAACCCGCGCGTCCGATGGCCACCACCAGGAGATCCGCCTCACGTGTCACAGCGGTCAGGTCGCGCGTGCGCGAGTGGCAGATAGTGACCGTCGCATCTCTTTGCAAAAGCAACTGCGCCATCGGGCGGCCAACGATTTGGCTGCGACCAACAACACATGCCCTCGCGCCCGCTACCGGAACTTTGGCTCGCTCCAACAGTTCGATGATTCCCGCGGGTGTACACGGCACAAACGTCGGCCGGCCGGTTGATAATCTACCGATGCTAACCGGATGAAATCCGTCGACATCCTTCCCGGGATCGATCGCTTCAATGATGCTGCTTTCCTCAACGTCTATCGGCAGCGGCAACTGAACCAGAATGCCGTCTACGTCATCACGTTGATTCAGCGAACCAATCAGCTCCAGCAACTCACTCGCGGTGGTTGTCGCCGGCAGCGCATGATGCTCCGAGCGGATACCGACTTCCTCACACGCCCTGATTTTGTTTCGCACATAAACCGCTGATGCAGCATCATCGCCCACACGAACCGCCGCAAGACAGGGTTTGACGGCATGCTCGTTAACGAACTGCTCTACATCACGGGCCACTTCCTGCTTTATCTCTTTGGCTACCGCAGCGCCGTCGAGAATTTGCGCATGCCGGATGGATTTCGTTTCACTCATCAGGAGGTTCTTAGTTCGATTCGTCCCGGTTCGGTTGCACTGCATCGTAGCATACGAACCAGAGTAAAAGATCACGTCCAACCCGCTTTGCTTGGCGCGTGGATTATCCTACAATTTTAGTCTCCGTTGTTGCCGCTTAGTTCCAGGGTCTGCAAAACTCAAACGTATCCGAACCGTGACGAAAATCCGGCATTGCCGAACGAGAAAGTGTTGATGCCACAATGACGAAGACCGCCAGAACATCCTCCATTACCTTTGTTCTCGCAGCCATATGCATTTTCCATCTCAACACCTCCCTCAAAGCGCAGGCGCCAAAAGCTTCCAGCTTAGATAAACAGCGAGGCCACGATATTGCCAGCCAAATAAAAGGAGAGCTCAAGAAGAACTATTACGATCCATCGTTCCATGGTATGGACCTCGACGCTCGATTTAAGGCCGCCGATGGAAAGATCGACTCGGCGGAGTCCATCGGCCATATCTTTGGAATAATCGCGCAAGCCCTACTCGATCTCGAAGACTCACACACTTTTTTTGTTCCGCCTGGCCGCAGCGCGCGCACCGAATATGGCTGGGAGATGCAAATGATAGGTGATAAGTGTCTGGTTACTGCCGTGAAGCCTGGATCCGATGCGGAGGCTAAAGGCCTCCGGGAAGGAGATGAAGTCTGGACCATTAACGGCTTCGGACCTTCGCGCGAGAACTTCTGGAGAATAGAATATTTGTTCAAAGCCCTGCGACCACAACCTGGTATGAAATTGACGGTCAGGAGGCCAAATGGCAAAGAGGATGAGTTGGTGGTGTTGGCTAAGATTACTGAGCAAAAACGCCTGATGGACCTGACCAGCGGCGAAGATATTTGGTATCTGATTCGTGAATCGGAAAACTCCGATCGACTGCATCGGCAACGCTACGTCGAAATGGGAAACGAGTTGATGATCTGGAAGATGCCGCGTTTTGGTCTCACCGAGGTGCAGGTGGATGACATGATGGCGAAGGTGCGAAAGCACAAATCCTTAGTACTCGATCTGCGCGGAAATGGTGGAGGATACGTAATCACGCTGCAGCGCCTGGCCGGTTATTTCTTCGACCACGATGTGAAGATCGGCGATCGCAAAGGTCGCAAGGAAATGAAACCGCAAGTAGCCAGGACGCGCGGTGACAAAGTCTTCAAGGGACAATTGGTAGTGTTGATTGACAGTCGCTCGGCCTCAGCAGCGGAACTCTTCGCGCGCCTGGTGCAACTTGAACATCGCGGTACAGTCGTGGGCGATCGTTCCGCAGGCGCAGTCATGGAAGCGAGGTTCTTCCCACACCAATGGGGTGTTGACGTGGTTGCTTTCTGGGGAGTAAGCATTACGGATGCAGATGTAATCATGACTGATGGCAAGAGTCTGGAAAAGGCAGGCGTAAACGTTGACGAGTTGGTCTTGCCGAGTCCCGCTGACCTGGCGGCCAAACGCGATCCGGCGCTGGCGCGAGCGGTGGCGCTGCTCGGGCTTACATTGGACGCCGACAAAGCCGGTCAAATGTTTCCCGTCGAGTGGCGAAAATAACTCGGTGGTTGCACGGCGGTGTATAGTGACTGGCAATGATGAAGCTTAATAGATCTCTGACGACAGCAATGCTTGTTTTTTCCGCGCTTACTTCTCTCGTTCTTTCAAGCTGTCAGCCCGGGCAACGAGCACGGTCGGCTACCGAGAAGCATTACGATCTCAAGGGTAAGGTTGTAGCCGTTGATAAAGCTCAGCGCGTAATCACGGTCGCACACGAAGAGATCAAAGACTACATGCCCAGCATGACGATGCCGTTTAACGTTAAAGACGATTGGGTCTTCGAGATCGCTGCGCCGGGCAATCAAATCGCCGCGAACCTGATCGTTGACGGCACCGAGTCGTGGCTTGAAGAAGTTGTGCTTACCGAAGACACCACCCCAATCGCAGGTACGCCAGTCGAAGGCCTTGGGCCAAACGCGGGAACGGAAGTGCCCGATTACCGCCTAATCAATCAAGACGGCAAGACAATTCGCTTACAGGATTACAAAGGCAAGGCGCTGCTGCTGACTTTCATTTACACGCGCTGCCAGGATCCAAACCAATGCACACTGATGAGCAGTAACTTTGCTGCTATCAACCAGGAACTGCAAAAACAGCCCGAACTATATGACAAAACGCACCTATTGAGCATTAGCTTCGATCCGGCTTACGACACTCCCAAGGTGCTGCGCAGTTATGGAGCTTCGTATACGGGTAAGTATTCCGACGAGAACTTTGCGCATTGGGAGTTTGCTTCCGGAAGCGCGGATGAGGTGAAAGGTGTCGCGCAGTTTTTCGGACTGAGATATTTCCAGGATACGCCTTCCGGCACCGAGCAAGTGATCCACTCGCTGCGCACTGCCCTCATCGGTCCGGACGGAAAAGTGGTTAAGGTGTATCGCGGGAATGAGTGGAAACCGGAGGAACT
>DASZDU010000042.1:0-4759 GCA_035941655.1 Pyrinomonadaceae bacterium
TTCAGCCGTGCCACCTCCATTAGGTCCCATCCCCGAAAGCAAATCGGGAGCGATGGCAACATAACCGGCCTCGGCAAGCTGGTCGGTCAAGCTCTGTACCCAATCGCTCATTCCGAATATCTCGTGAATGACAAGTACGGCCGTCGCCTTTTTTGTCACTTCCGGATAAACAACGAACGCGCTGACTTCTCGTTCAGCAGCAGCTGCTGCTGGTTTGTATTTAATCTTCACCCACTCCTGGTGCCGCGGGGACTTGGCCAGCCGCTGTTTGGCCCACTCCTGTAGCACAGCGTCCGCACTTGAAACCGTCTCCGAGGCAGTATGGCTGTGGTCCATATGCGAATCTGAGTGCGCCCGGTGTGTAGCTCCGCATCCGGAAATGAAGAAGACCATGAAAACCGTAAGAACAATCGTGCTGCATGCTTGTTGCGGTCTGACTACGATCATAACTGTCTCCCGGAAAGTTCGATTTAGTGGTTGCATCATGAGCAGCTTTGGCAACCGCTCCATTTCACTAACTGCATCGTGGATATTCTCCCGCCTTTGCATAGGCGTCGCCTCAAAATCAACAAGTCAGCCGATTGGCTCGCTCTCTTTCCACGGTCCGGCGTACATTGTTTGATAAGGCTGCGCAATCGCCCCAACGTACTGCCAATGAAGACGAGTCAACTGCCGTATATGGAGGAAGTCGTGCGCCAGCCACGAAGCAAGCAAATCACCCGCCGCCAAACGCCCGTTCGGCCCTTCGTTGCTGTTCTCCCAATTCGGATTTGACAGCTGTTGCAGCCATGTTAGCGAATTTTCTCTTTCCGCCAGGAAATTGTTAAGGGACGTATCAAACTCTCGTTCGTTGTATCCGCGATTGACCACCCACCCACGCGGATCGATCGGTGGCCATGACTGAGCGGGATTAGCGAGCGTTAATTCGAGTCGTTGGCGAAAGTCTTCCCTTTCTTCGTCATAAAGGTGATTGATTACTTCGAGCATCGACCACTTATCGGGCGAAGGTTTCCACCTCGCCTGGTCCGCGCTGACATCTCTTAAGAGGCTTTCGAAGACCCCGCGATTATTCGAGAATCGCGTAATGAAGTAGTCAAGATTCATGATTAAGCTCCCACAAATGATTGCTCAAAAAGGTACGGAATCATAACCAACCAACCCGCCGTAGCCCCACCGGCAGCCAAGTCCAGTAATCGCTGTTTGCCGAATGCCTCACTTTAAGAAATAATGATTGCAGAATCAATTATCCAAGGTTGCGAATCAACGAGGACCTACCCCGCTTTTTTTCCGAAGGAGCCTACGTGCCAGACGAGCAAAGAACTGCTAACAATTCGCAGACCTACTGCGTTGACGCCGATGAATTCGCTTATGAAACCCTCGAGCAGGCGAATGGCCAAGCTACGGTTGTGCGGTTTCAAATGAACGATCCTCAATATAATGCCGGTGACGTCATCGTGGTTCTTTCCGGCAGTGAAATCCACTTTCACGGGATGATCGGCACGCTTGCTGACGGTTGGGCTACAGCTACTGATCGCCGCGGCTCACTGCTGCCGGCGACGGTCCAATAGACACACGAGTGCAAAAATAGTCTCAGCCAGTCAGCGTCTGTAACCGGCGGGATAACTGATTTCTACGCCGGGCGTGCTGGAAGTGATCTTCACTCGATGAAATCCTTTTTTGAGGTGAGTCGAGAGATAGGTCAGCGCAATCTGCCTGTCCAGCGCTGAATTAAGTTCTTTAATGAACGGATCGAAGCTCGTTGGCGCCGAGAACCCCTGGAAAAAAGCCCGGCCTCCCGTTTCATCAGACAGCCTCTGCAACGAACTCTGGGCGTTGCTTATTAAGTTGGAATCACTAGTCGTTAACGCAGCAGGCGCATAGAAGGAATAAACCGCCACGCTCCTGCGCTGCGCCTCCGTTATGGCGCGTTGTAGATCCAGGCTCTGTGTCGGTCCGCTGGAGTCGATTCCGTGGGAAGTATCTAAACCGTCAGAGACGAGTAGGATCGCTCGACGGCCGGCCGGTTGCGCGTCAAAACGCTTGACCGCTTCGATCAACTCGACGTAGGGATTGTAAGGAGCGGCGGTGGCCACGCCGAGCGGGCCTCGCAGCGAAGTGGCTGCTTTTTCCAGGTCGTTAGTAAATTTTTGACGCACCTGCAAGCTGCCGGCTCGTAAATATCCAAGCGAGACGCGCGATCCACGCGGCAGCCGTCGTATGAACTCAGCCAGGGCTTTAACCTCAAGCCGGACGGTGGAAACGACATCATCCTGGATCAACACCATCAAATTTAACGGCGTGCTTGTGCCCATTGCTCGAATCGACAGAATCATCTGCGGATCGCCATCCTCGCTAACGGTGAGGTCCACCGTTTGCAATTCGAGTTCACTAGGCGCCACCTGTCCCTTAATGCGAATCGTGAGCGGAATAATTACCGGTCTCGCCGAACTCCCCGAGGAAGAAGAGTTGTTGGTGTCGCTCCGTGATTGTGCTCCGGCGTTGGGAATGCCCGCTAAGGAAAACAACATCGCTAAGACGCAGGCAACTGCTCTTTCTTTTAGGACTGGCGTCATATCTGCTCCTATTTACGATTAACCAACCGAACGGCATTATACAAGCATCTGCACCTGAGACCTTATCGGCACCAGCATGGAACGATGAACAGTTACATGGCTGGTGAACGGAAAGCTTAACGGCTAAGATCAAGGATCAACATGGATCGGCAGCTCGGCGATTAACGAATGCTTGAGAAAAGAACGGGAAAACTAAACGCGGGCGATGAACGGATGTCCCACCTATTAAAGTGGGCTCCATGGTTGTCGCTCCTGGTCGTTACTCTTCCAGTCCCAATTGTTTTTTTGATTTTGTTCATGGCGGCTGCCACCACCGATGGCGCTGCAGTCTATCTTCTACTGTCCTTTGTTTCATTAGGCCTCGGTTTAGTTGTCGGCCTGCTTCTTTTGCTGATGCTTTTCTTATACCGCAAGCGTTGGCACAACAGGCTGCGGGATCGGCTTGCCCTCGATGGCATTACGGCGGCCGAAGTGCCATGGTTCACTTCAGAGCTTTCGTCGGAAGAGCGGAACACCTGGGCCGAACTAAAGCAGAAGAACCCGCTTTTAGCCGATGCCTACTGCGAAACATTGGCGGCGCGTCTCACCGCAACCAGAATTATGGGGAGAGCGCGCGGCGAAACCTTGAGGATTGAAAGGCAAATCAATCGCACCCGCAGCATTCGCAATGTGGACACCAGTACCCTTCTCAATGACCTGTTGTCCGACCGACAACGCTCTGAGGAGCTTCGCAAAGAGGCGAACGCTCGGTTATCTGAAGCCAAAGCTCGGCTGCAAACGATTGAGGCAGCGGCAAACCGCAAGCTTAGCCAAACTGAAACCGATTTGATGCTGCGACGTCTGGAGGCTTCGCAAGCACATTTCCCGCTCGCGTTGGAGATGGCCAACCTGGAGGAGGCGGCATTGCGCGAAACGAATTCTCAACCTGCACCAGAAAAGACCTGACTCAACCAGACACCGGCCCGCTCAATTTGGCGGACTCTACATCCGAATGTTAAGACTTTCTTTTAGACGGTAAACCCCTGGTGAAATTCGCGAAGCAAATCCTTCATCTACGAGTGCCCAGTTACCGATCCCCGCATCAGGATTTGAAAGTCCAGTGACTCGCGCTAACTCACCCCGCATTGTCATTCCCGCACCTGTCAGATATGCCCGCGCAATTTCTCTTAATGCGTCTTCCCTGTTAATCGTAGCCGCTAACTCCTCGTGAAACCTGCCTTCAGCCAGCGACCAGATATAAGTGAACTTTGGTTGGTAAACTATTTCTGACGGCACAATCTTGAATGTCTTTTGCAGTTCGTCGATGGCTTTGGTGAGAGTGCTTCGCACCCTAACCCCGCTTGCGCCACGGAGGTCACCAGTCGCCATCTCCCATTCTTTTCGCAAGACCTTCAGTACCTCCTGGGCCGGTTGCGACAAGGCCTTCGTTTCTTGTTTCCGCTTCAGACCAAATATGGCGTTGAAATGGGGAACTAATCTTCGCGTGATGAAGATTGAACGGTTCCCTCGCAGCTTGCCGTAGTAAACACGGCCGCGCCGCACCAGTTCGTCTTTTATGGTCCAGGTCAGACTGCTTTCCGAATCCTTCTGAACGTTGCGCGGCATATGTGCGTCTCGCCGTCCGCAAACAGCAATGTATAGCGAAGGACCTGGTCGACGCGCATCTGTCATCGCAGAACAGAATCCAACGGCGTCAATGAACCGCTCGGCCCCCAGCGCTTCCTCGAGTCGCAACTCAGGCTCGCGTCGCCAAAACCGGTCGCGATAGCTCTCTACTTCCTCGGGCAACTGGCCTAATGACATCGCCTAATCCTATCAAATTGAATTGGTCATTCCGTCAACGTGACCTGTCAGACCGATTCCCCGTTTGACAAAAAATCTCGCCAAAAGCCCTAAAAATCAGGGCTAAATCCCATTCTCAAGGACCCGGACACGCTGGCACGGTCGTTGCGAAATGGGCTTCGCCCGCAAAGTGTTTCAAACGGGCGACTATACGAAATCTAGGCGAAACGAAAGTAATCATGATGAAGAGAACAAAGACACCCACCCTAATCACCTTTACCCTCTCTCTTGCACTCGTTCTGTCAGTGCTTGGCAGTGGCCTGGTATTCAACAGTGCCTCGGCCGCATCTGATCAGACTGTCAGTAAAGCGCAGAAGGTCGCGGACAATTTACTCACGCGCGCG
>DASZDU010000043.1:0-5741 GCA_035941655.1 Pyrinomonadaceae bacterium
CACGGCAGGCTGGAAGAATGTCTTAACTCTAAAACTGATGACCATGAGTAAGAAGCAATCAGTTTTGGAGCTTCCCGGTCACTTGGGCAAGTCGTGTCTCATGGATCGGCTTGCTTTTCTCAAGTGGATTCAAGTCTTACGGCCTCATGTTCTAAGCGATTTGTGGGACACCTGCATGTTTGAATACCAATGTGCGATCGTGGGGCACTTCGGAAAACAAATCATTGAAGGGCTGGATGATCCGAACGAGTATTTCCAAACAAAGCAGGCTGAATTCGAGAAGGCACCAAACGAGTCGCCGAATCCCATGGTTGCTCGGATACAACAAAAGCTTTCGCCTGGCGGCCCAGGATCCTCGCCAACCCTTGTGCGCACGTATTTTCGCCTCTGGGCTCTACTTACTGGTAATGAAACTGTGGCGCTTCGCGAAGCGATCTTGAAATGGTCGAAGCGATGGAATTTGAATAACGATTGGTGTCGGGACCACGCGTTGACCGTGTTGCAAGAGTGGCTATTTCATGACTTTTTCAAGTGGCTACACATTACTCCCCACTCCAAAGAGTCTTTGCAGATGACTGGATGGAGCTTAGCGCTTCACGAAATCGAAGCAGATGCCATTCTTGGACAGGTGCTCGCTGACGAACAGCTCCACGGAAGTGGCAAGAATCCGGAAGTGTTTAGGTTTCGTTCCGAGGGTTGGCTCGCCGATGCTTTTGCAATTGATTGGAATGCGACTGACGAGTCAGAGGTAGAATTCAAAAAGCGAGCGCTAGTTAACTTTCGCATTTCTTTAGACCAAGTTGAATTGCATCGGTTGCGACCACTTGCCGCAAACGATGCCGAGCGTCGCCGGCTGCACGCTCGCCAGTTTAAAAAAGAATTAGCTTGGCGAAACGGAATACTTAGAAAATTCGAGACTCAGCTTCAAGGCTATGTCGAAAAGATGGTTCAACAAAGGCAAGAAGCCAAACGTGGTCAGACTGTTGTCGAAGCTCCTTCACTCGTGAAAGACGAGGCGTTTAAGTGGCTGGTGCTGTACCAGGTGCCGGACGAAAACAACAGGTGCCTTGCTTACCTAAAGATTAAAAAGGCGGAAGCTACGGATCTGACAGAGGTTCGTGTTCGACAATGCATAAAGGCGGCCGCTGATTTGATCGACCTGCAACTCCACGAGCCGTCCCTAAATGCTGGTCGTCGGCGCAGTTCTGTTGACTCAAACCCTTCTCGGAAATAGAAGTTCCGCGCCCGAAGGTCCGGGCAAAAATTCCTGCTCAACATTTCTCTTTTTGTGTGCGGTCTCGTACTGCAGAATGCGTTTCCGAACGTAGGATTCCATTTGCATTAGAGGAACACCTAAAATGAAACTCATCACCGCAAAAGTAGCTTCTGAAATATTGAACATCAGACTCCAGCGACTTTATGAGTTAGTCTGCGGTGGATCGATGTTGACATGACCAAAGCGACGGTCACGGTTCAGCGGTCTCTCGTTTGGCGCACCAAAGGCGGAGGCTGGTACTTTACTCAGCCAAAAACCTCGCGGTCGCGTCGTACCATTCCATTGCCTCCGTCGATGGCTGTAGCGTTAGTCGAACACAAGCGCCGGCAGTCTGAGGAGAGAATGAAACTCGGTGCTGATTGGCAAGATCACGGATTGGTTTTCACGACGCCGCTTGGCAGCCCTCTCAACATTTCCAATCTCACGTCCAAGCACTTCAAGCCAGCTTTACGGCGAGCAGGTCTTCCAACGACCGTCCGACTCTACGATCTCCGTCACACCTGCGCCACCCTTCTCCTTTGCGCCGGTGAAAATCCGAAAGTCGTAAGTGAAAGGCTGGGCCATGCGAGTATCGTCCTCACTCTCGATGTCTACAGTCACGTTCTTCCAGACATGCAAAGAGCAGCCACCGACAAGCTTGAAAACCTTTTATTCAAGCGCACCGGAACAATCTAGCATCTGACTGTGCCCTCTTATTCCTTGAATCGCCGCCCTCGACCTGATTACACTCACCGCCGATTTTCCCACCAGTAGTCGCTACCAAGCTCTGCAAATTCCTAAAACAGTCCGAGAGGGACTGTTTCTCTGCGGGAGTAAAACAAATGCTACTCGACCAAGCCATCAGTGAATTCGTGAATGGTTACTTTTCCACACATCAACGTAGTGCAAAAACTATCGTCGCGTATCGGGCCGATCTTGAACAACTTGCTGCGTACGCTCCGCGAGGTATCACGTTGACTTCGCTTGATCCATCGTTGATTGAAGACTGGGCAGCAAACCTGCGGGTTAGAAACTATTCGCCCGCTTCCATGAGACGGAAAATGGTTGTGCTAAAGGTTTTCTGTTCTTACTGGCTAAGGAAAGGAGCTCTTTCCGAGTCCCCTTTTTGGCGAGTGAAACTTAGTTTCGGAAGAGTAGTCCAGCTTCCCCGGGCACTTACTGAGTTGGAAATGAGCGAACTCCTGGCACAAGCGAAAAAGAGCGAGTATGCCGCGAATAAGGTGATTAACGAAAATCCCGTCAGTTCTAACAATTCGGTAAGCTTAATGCGTCGATATCGCGCCGCCCGCAATCTAGCGCTGGTCGACTTGTTATTTGCGACCGGCATGAGGGTAGGAGAGGCCTCGTCTTTGAACTTAGAAGATTTTTTGGTGGATGATTCCGTCTTCCGTGTGAAGGGCAAAGGAGGCCGAGATCGACTTGCAATCGTGGTCGATGAGCAAACGCTTCGGATACAGCGCGAGCATATTAACCTCCGTTGCAGTCTAACTTCGGAGAGTCGCGCGCTTTTCCTAAACGCCGCGAAACATCGGATTTCAACTCAGGGAATAGCCAACATTATTAGCAAGTTTCGTAGAGAGGCTGGTATTGAACGTCATATCACTCCTCATATGTTGCGGCATACCGTGGCCACGCTATTACTTAGGAACGGCGTCGACATTCGTGTTGTCCAAGAGTTTCTTGGGCATGCATCGATTGCAACTACTCAAAGGTACACACATGTTAATAAAGAACATTTAACTCGCGTTTTACGACAAAGACATCCATCCTTTGCGATGAGGAATATGTCGGATCGTCAAATGCGCTTTGCGTATGAACCTTTCAACTGAAGGAATAAAGTTAGACCCGAACGCTGGTTGTTCAGGTTAGTAAAGGTTAGAACGCCAGCGCTTGCGGCGGCATTTCCCGTGGAGCCAAAGAAACCCCAAGGGAAAAAGAGGTCGGTATCAAGAGCGGCTCTGACGTTGCAGACCGTTTAACGCCAAAGCCGCATTAGAGAGTGCTTGCTGACGACCCGATTAGTTCATGACCTTGGCGTGGCCGCAGTTGTGTCTGGTTACTGCGCGATCGGGGTCGTTGTTTAACAGGCGTCACAATAACCCAAGTACCTGTTATCTCCGCTTTGCTAAGCCCTAATCCTGCTTGATGCCGCGCTCATACTAGTTGCATAAGACTAATGAAGTCGTTATCAGCGAATTGAACGAGCCCGTAGGCGAACAGTTTGGCCGCGTCTTTCTAAACTAATCTCATCACACGCATAAAAGAAATCTTGCATAGAAACTACAACGCGGATCGCGAGAAAGACCTTGCTAGCAATTCCACGTTGGCTAATAATCCTCGGGCTAGCAATTGCATCACCGCGATTCACCAGTCTGAATGACGAGAACTGGGACTCTCGCCGTTACTCACACAGGAAGCTTTGGTCGGAATCCTGTGAAACAGCACTAAGCGTCAACGAGGTGAAACGCCTCAGATAGCCCACGCGTTCTCGCTTAGCCCTTCAGCACCGTTGAGGTTCCTCCATGCCCTCTCGCCTTCGCTCTCCTATACAGCGAAAATTCTTCTGTTTATACCTTTGCTACTCTTTGCTTTTAACCTGCGTTGCTCCGTTTGCGATCGCGCGTTCTAAACGCTTTCCTTTAGGCCCTGCACGATCTCAGAACAACGATGCGGCGGTAGCAGGTGCCCCAGAGGGAATATTTCCAAATCTTGACGAAGTTAGGAATGCTCAGCTTCCACAACCAATCGCGCCGCCGAGTGTTGCCTCGACCTTGCGTTCGTTACGAAATCCGCTGGCGCCACGAACCGTCCTTCACGTTGGCGATCCCTTACCTTCACCTTCAATTCTGCCTTCGCCATTACCGTCACCCTCGCTTCTGCCGTCACCTTCGCCCTTGCCGTCGCCATCAATATCGCCCCTCGCGTCACCGTCGCCTTGGCCATCACCGTCTCCATTGCCGTCTCCATCAACTTCACCCTCACCTCTGCTGGGGGCGCAGGCCAGCAGTGCCAGGACAATTGCGGGATATACGAACCAACTTCTGCCTTATTTATTATCCTGGAACCTTCAACCAGTGTTTTCCTACTCATTGCGACCGTCTGCTGATGTGAGCGTTTCGAACGATGCAACTTTTGATTTCTTCCTGGTGCCAATACCCCAGTCGGGAAGCACGCGGATTGTCTTCACCAGCAATCGAGACGGACGGGCGCAGATCTATTCAATGGATGCTAACGGCAGTAATTTGATCCGATTAACAAACAACGGCAGCAATGACGACCATCCACGCTGGTCTCCAAACGGGACAAAGATTCTTTTCCAGAGCGACAGGGATTCGACACCTCCGTCAGATCCGGAGAATCCGGGACCGACTAAGCAGGATATTTACGTGATGAATGCGGATGGCACTGGCCAAACGCGATTAACGACCGACGCTGCCGATGACTGCAACGCTGAGTGGTCAACCGATGGCACCAAGATCGTTTTTCAGAGCTTGCGGAATGGTGTCTATTATCAAGTCTATTCTATGAACGCGAATGGCAGCAGTCAGTTAAATGTGAGCAACGGCGCTACGGCTGACACTCAGCCTTCGTGGTCACCAAACGGTTCCCAAATCGTTTTCGCAAGTGAACGCGATCATGCGGGAGCTCCGGCCATTTATGTAATGAACGCCAATGGCTCGAACCAAATCAGGCTTACGTTTACTTACACACCGTTCAAAGACGAACAGCCAGTCTGGTCGCGTGACGGAATGAAGCTCGCTTTTGTGAGCACTCGCGATAGTGTGGTGGAGATGTGGCAGGAAACGGACGATGACGGCGGCCTGATACAAAAAAGCGCTATACACACCAATAAAGAAATCTATCTGATGAACGCCGATGGCAGTAATCAGGTGAGACTTACGAACACATTGGAGAATGACGATTCGCCTTTCTGGTCTCCTGATAACATGAAGGTTGTCTTTCGCAGCGAGCGAGAGCGCGAGGCGTTTGATCCGACACCACAGTTGTGGACGATGAATGCCGACGGCACGAATCAAGCCGCCATTGCAGGTAACGTCTTTGGCGATTCGAGCCCTGGATGGACCACAAGTGCGAGTGGCAATCAATCGCCGATTGCCAGCTCGGGTGGACCCTACAGTGGTCTCATTGCTCAAAATGTCGCATTCAGCGCTGCTGCCTCATTCGATCCGGACGGCAGCATTACCAGCTATGCCTGGAACTTCGGCGATGGCGGCACGGGGTCCGGCGTCACGCCAACGCATGCTTATGCGGCCGCCGGTACCTACAACATCAGCCTGACAGTCACAGATAACCTCGGCGCGCAAGCAACTGCCAACACTACCGCCACGATTACTACGGCGGGAAGCGACCAGTACCTCGCGAACTTCAACCTGTTCGCGCTTGGGCGCGCGCCTTACGCAAGCGAATCGTCTTACTGGAACGACATATTGCGCGCTGCTTATCC
>DASZDU010000044.1:0-4549 GCA_035941655.1 Pyrinomonadaceae bacterium
AAAATTCCCTGGAGGCCATTGCGCCTCGCCGCCGCCTCGATGTCCTGCGCTATGATCGGTGAAAGCTCAATAGCCATTCGGCTGTAGCCAGATCCACGAAGCGCATTGAAGAGAGCTGCCGAGAACTGTGCGGTTTCCGCGACTCCGTGTTCTTCGCCGATCAGTGTGAAGCGGGCATCCCGGGCTTCCTGGACGACCCAATCCCAGCCGCGTCCCGCGGGGCTGTCCTCGCTCATCGTTAGCGGAAGCCTGTTTCCTTGAAGAGCTTCGAGAAGGCGCTCTGCCAGACTACGGGAAGCCTGGGACTGCGCACCAGAAGGCGCGGCGCTTTGCCCGGAAGCGCGCATGCCTACAAGCAAGGACAACCCACTTGCGAAGAGTAGATCGCGTCTATTGATCTTCATACCCGCTACCCTCCTGCACTACTTCGACAAAATTAGTTCTCAACAGCACCTGCTTTTCGATGCCCGCTTTTTGATGCCCGCATTCTCACTCCTTTTCTCACAGGCAAGCATCTACGCCACGCTTCAGCCGCGCCCGCAAGCGGTGTCGGCATGAATGGATTGTTCCGTTTAAGCGATAGCAGCCTGGCGCTGGCCTTCAACTGCGGCTCATCGAGAAGTTTCGTTACACTTAAAACCCAGAATCCTTCACTCAGCAATAGCCACCACTCGAGGTCTCTTTCTTAAGTCGGAGTCGTAAAGGCCTCGACGGTATGATCAGGGGCGTCGGGGAACCATCGTTGGTGAAACAGTTCGGCATCACTCTGTCGCTTGAACACCGCTTTCACATACCAACCTCTATCAGATTCGTAGGCCACCAGTCGCACGACAAGATTCTTCGCAATATGCCCTTCGATTCAGTCGAACACGGGCTTGTGATTATCGATCAAAACGTCAACTCTATATACAGCCATCGAAGCCCTTCTCCCGTGCAGTGGTGCAGTGCATGCCGTTGTTAGGCGGCTCGCTAACCCTTACGCTCGATCCCATAGACGAGGACTTCATGCCCGAATAATTCCGTCTGCCCTTCGAGCCTTTCCCCCAACCCCTCAGCGACATGGATCGACGCCTGGTTCTCCGGATCAATGAGGCTGATGACATGATCCCGATTCATCTGCGTGAACGCATAAGTAAGCGCACGCCGCGCACCCTCGGTCGCATACCCACGGCCCCAGTACGCCTTCCCTAAAACCCACCCGAGTTCGAACCCCGGCCAGCCCTCGGGATTAAAGAACCCGATGCGCCCCAGTAGTTTCCCCGTCTCCCGCGCCTCCACGGCCCAGATGCCGTAACCGCGCAACTGCCAATGCCCGACGATCATCGCCATCTGCCGCCAAGCTTCGCCGCGATTGAGCGTCTTACCCTCACCGAGGTAGCGCATCACTTCAGGATCGGAACAGATACTCGCATATTGTTCGAAATCATCTTCGCGGAACATCCGCAAAATTAATCGCTCTGTCTCTAAGGTGACCATACGTTGTTGGGTGTCGTTCGTAATTACGCGCCACTCCGAATTGAGTAGCGATATTTTTCGATGGCATCGTCGTAAGCAGCCTCCGAGAAACCGGGATACTTACTTCGTTTGGCGGTTCGGTTGAGTGGGATGCGAGCATTCGCTGCACGTCCTTTAACTCTTTGAGCATTGCGCGACTCTGACGAGAAGAGCCGGAATAGGCGAGTGCCTTATCGGTTGGCGCAAAGGTTCGGTTATGAAAGCCACGCTATTTCGCGGTTGGGTGCATACCGTGTCCACGCCCAACCATTTTAATCTGCGACACGCCTGAACGGGGCCAGGGCCTCCGCCTTAAGCCGCCCCACCAGGTCCGGCTCACCGGGCCTCTTCTGCCACTCGTCCCCGCGACTCTCCCACAGCGTTACTAGTCCGAGCAGCCCGAGCGGGCTTTTCGCGACGAACTCCCGCCCTTCCTTCTCAGCCCACCAATCATCCGCACTCGGCCTCTCGGATGCCTCCCACCAAACGCGGTAGCCTCTCTCGCCTAAGGTGATGATGGCGACGTTACTCACGTCATGTAGCTCGGAGAGGCGGAACGTAGGACTCATGCCCACTCCCTTAGCAAAAAGTAAGGATGGTAATTACAAAGAAGCAATCTAACGCCCGGATTAACCCGGCCCGCGCACGCATCATTCAATCTACACCGCAAGGAGAGATGATGAAATCATGCTATCGCGGGCTCGGGTTGAATGAGTTATTAGGCGGCCGGTGCCTCATGGCTCATCACTCGAGTAGATGCTAATCTAAATTTTACCTCTCATCTGCCGGCGGCCAAGCCAGGACATCACCCATTGTCACTCCCGGATCAACTTCTACTCCCAGCTTCTCAGGTGAAGAGGCCCAATCCAGAGCCTTCTCCAGCCCCGAGAGGAACTCAGTCATCCACTCCGATGCACAAAACGAATGCTGTTACCATCAGGATCATGGACGTACATTTCGCGATTGCCCCAGCTTTGATCAGTCGGTTCAAGATCAATGACGACACCGGCGGCCTTCAGTTCTTTATGGAGCGCATCCACATCTTCGACGCCAAGAAAGACTACTCCGCCCGCCACCCCATCACCAGAAAAAGAGGAAACATGCAACTCAACGTTGTCACGCGTCAGGCCCATGTAACAGGGATCGGCGCCACCAAACGGCCGATAGGTAAAAGCTTGCTTAAAACCGAGATGGTCACAGTAAAACTCTTCCGCCGCGGCTGAACTGGTCGCATGCAGGACGGGAATAGCGAATTTGAACATTACATAACCTCAGAAGGTGGATAACGCTCGAATTAACCCGAGCCGAGCGAGCGAGAATTCACAACGCGACCAAGTTCC
Source organism: Pyrinomonadaceae bacterium (assembly GCA_035941655.1). Taxonomy (GTDB): domain Bacteria; phylum Acidobacteriota; class Blastocatellia; order Pyrinomonadales; family Pyrinomonadaceae; genus PSRF01. The sequence continues at coordinate 2,835 of DASZDU010000044.1, forward strand.
ATGAAAAATGCTACCGAGGCCTCGGGTTGAATGAGTTGTTAGGCGGCGGTTGAAATGAAATAGCGCCATGATAATGCGATCAAGCGCCATGATTTTCGAATATGCTTATAAGGCTAATTTACCAAGCAGGAAAACAGAAAGGCTAAAAACAGAAGCTACTGCCAAGTACCACGCAAGGCGATATTTTATCGTCCTGGATATGCGCACTTTAAGCAGATTGAATGCGTGGTTATCTACATCCTCAAGATCCTCTGTCGTTGACCAATGCACCCATACTACCCACAAGAGAAGTAAAGAAGACATGATTACGGCTGCCATACCTACGCCTACAACAAAGCCTCCAAAGCGGCCGAGGCTATTCTCTCTAGTCAGAAATAAGGTAAAGACTGCGATTATGATGGAATTGAATTGAAGTAAAGACGCCGACTTGGAATCAAGTATTGAAAGACAACTATATAAATGATCAAACAGATTCTGGTGAGCGTCTTGATTTCTAATTTGCCTGAGCGCCTCGATATGATCCCATATCTCCGAGTCGTTTCTGGGAAGTTGGGAGAATAGTTTAAACATCCGTCCGTCCAGCAATATCTTCATCCCACAAGTCGGGATGTTCTGCTATGAACCGAGACATAAGACTGATGCAAGCCGGGTCATTGAGAAGAACCACTTCAATTCCATGACCCTTAAGGAAATCAATATTACCAGGAAAATTCTGATTCTCGCCGACTACAACTCTTGGGACTCCAAATTGCAAAATTGTGCCACTACACATCATGCATGGACTGAGAGTTGTATACATCGTAATGTCATTATAACGACTTCTTCGGCCTGCACGACGAAAGCAATCCATTTCGCCGTGAGAAATAGGATCATCGTCTTGTATTCTTCGATTATGTCCTGTTGCGATTACTTTGCCTGATCCAACCATAACTGCACCTATCGGCAGCCCACCTTCGTTGTAGGAAATAGTCGCTTGCTCTAATGCCATTTTCATGAAAGCGAGATCCCGATTCACGCTGTTGCCATCCTGATTCATTTTTCGATTATGTTTGGGATAAACGGCCAATGTCAATTGACCCTTAGATTTGGTAGTGCCCCTAATTTCAACTCTTCGGTGTGGTCAACAAATTCAGAACAGGGAGCGTTAGCGACCTGGTGCGACGAGGAACGAATAATGGTTGGTTGTTCTTTGCGGTCGCAGGAGATTCGAAACAAGTTACTTGAGAAACAAGCTATCGCGCCGGCAGCTGCAAGGCTTTGTTCGGCGGCGCGTTGAGCGTAAAAGCCAACGACTGGTTAGGCCGGCCTGCTGTAGTTTCTACTATTCCCAGTCCTTCTTTAGCAGCAATTCTTCAATCCTGTAGGCATGAAACATCTCGTGGTTCAGCAGATGCCGGAACATGATCCATACCGAATAATGACTGAATGCCTCATGCTCTGCCGTTCGCTGCCAGTCCTCCACCGATAGTTGCTTCAGCCTCTTAACCAGACTGGCTCTCTCTCTCACGTACCGGTCGAGTGATTCGTCTAAATCAACACTAAGCAGTGCTCCCGATTCCACCTCTGGAGAATTAACGATGGACCTGATAAAAGGCGCTGGAGTAGACAACATCAAGTCGAGGCGCGCGAGGAATGGCTCAACAGTGCCGGAGAGATGACAAGCGTGTTCATAAGCGGACCATTTCGTCGGGCTGGGCCGACGCTTCAGGAACTGG
>DASZDU010000045.1:0-8353 GCA_035941655.1 Pyrinomonadaceae bacterium
CCTTAGGAGGCCCAATACTCGTGCCGAGTGTTGGTGAAGGGGGCCGCAGTATCTGGAGCGGCCGTGATAAGGCTTTCTTTTTCGTGTCCTATCAGGGTCAGCGGCAAACTTCCAGTACGACAACTTCTTCGATTGCGGTCTTTACTCCGGCGGAGTTGACCGGCAATTTTTCGCTTTCAAACTCTGCGCGCACCGGTCCCGATCTGGGCGTGGTAGATTTCTTGAATGCTAACCCGCAATATCAACCAAACGCAGCCTTGCGCGCCCAGGGCATTATCGATCCCACACGTATTAATGTAATCGCGCAAAACTACATTAAGGCGGGATTGATACCGACTTCGGCGAGCGGACGGCTTAAATCGCAAGGCGCGGCGGCCAGTGATTTTGACGAACTCACCATGAAATTCGACTTCAACATGCGCAAGGACGACAAGTTGTCCATCACTTTGGGCCGCACCAAGATCGATACGCTAGTGCCTTTTTCTTATGCCAATGTGCCAGGCTTCCCGGTAACGACCGGTGGCCCACGAACCTACGCAAACATCGGCTACACTAGCGTGTTCTCTTCCAGCTTCATTAACGATTTCAGGTTTACGGCACAGCGCGACAACCAGACGCAATCAGTTCCGACGCGCCAGTTGCCCACGGGAAAAGAGCTTGGGATCGTCTACGCCTCCGATCATCCTACCGGCCCTCCGAACCTGCTCTTTGGAAATGGGCTGGACATAGGTTTCAGCGTTCAGGGGCCGACCAACTTGATTAACAACACCTTTAACTGGCAAGACACGGTCTCGCTAATCAAAGAGGACCATAGCATGAAGTTTGGCGGTGATTTTTCGGCGTTCCAGAACAACACCGTCTACGACTTTTACGTCAACGGCGAATTTACCTTCAGCGGTCCGGCAGCTTCCGGCGGTATTGGTTCCGGGAACTCGCTGGCTGATTTCCTGTTGGGACAGCCGGATGAGTATTTCCAGTTTGGCGAAGCGCCCTCAAATATTCGCACCAAGTCAGTCGCTGGATTCTTCCAGGACGAGTGGCGTATGCGGAGAAACCTAACTCTTACCCTGGGTCTGCGATACGAATACAACCAGCCCAAGTTTGATACCCAGGGCAGATCGTTTGCGATTGTCGCCGGTCAAAAATCAACACGCTTTGCCAACGCTCCGACTGGCCTACTATTCCCGGGCGACCCTGCTGCGCCTAAGGGAGCTAACTTTTCCGACTTCAACGATTTTGCTCCTCGCTTCGGATTCGCCTGGGATCCGTTTGGGACGGCGAAGACGAGTATTCGCGGCGGCTTCGGTGTGTTTTATGACGTCCTGAAAGGTGAAGACAATTTGCAGTTTAATGGCCAGGCGCCATTCTTCGGCTTCGCCGATCTCTTCATGGACCCGGGCCCGGACGCCTTCAGCGATCCATTTGGGAATGTCGGTCAAGCAAACCCATTCCCCTCAAAACCACCAGCACAAAACATTGACTTCGACGCGGCGGGCTTTTTGCCCTTTGGCGGCGGCGGCGTTTACTTCGTTGATCCGCATCTGCGAACCCCCTACATCTATCAATACAACCTCAGTATCCAACGCGAACTCTACAAGGACTTGATTGGGGAGGTAAGTTATGTAGGCAGCGCATCACACGGCCTGACCGCGCTGGTTGACAGAAATCCCTTCGTGCTTGGAACTCTTCATCGAGTGCTGAACACGCAGCCTGGTAACGACGACTTTTCTTTTAGTTACATCGATGAGTTTCGCAATGCCGGGGTCGCTAACTATAACGGCTTGCAAGTGAGCTTGACGAAAGGCGTTTCCGATACGCCATTGCTCGGAAAAACTTACTTCACGCTGGGCTACACCTGGGCTCATTCGATAGATACCGCGTCTGGTTTCCGTAACCGCAACAGTCGAGTGCCGACCTACAACAACGCGCTGTTCCGTGCCAGCTCGGACTTCGACATACGTCACCGCCTGACTTTCAGCGGCGGCTGGGATTTACCCTTCGATCGCTCGTGGAGCTCTGGTCCCAGGCGTCTGACCCAGGGTTGGACGCTCGCGCCGATCTTCAGCTATCGCACTGGATTCCCACTTGACGTGAACGCGGGTCTCAGCCGGGCGCGAAACCGGCCCGGCCCCTCGGGCGCCGGCGATCCAAACCTGGTCCATGCGAACCTTACCGGTCCTTTGACACTTTTGGATCCGCACACGGGTCAGGTCTTTAATAATCGCGCCGGCAACTATTATTTTAATCCGGCGCTATTCACACAGACTGGCCTCGGCGGTTCAACCTGTAATCCCTGCGCCACGAATCCAGCGATAAGGACCTATGGGGCGCTGCCCAGGAATGCTTTTAGGGGACCTGGCCGCACCAATCTTGACCTGTCCGTGATTAAGATGACGCCACTATGGGGCGAGAAAGCCAAGATGGAGTTTCGCGCGGAGTTCTTTAACATCCTCAACTCGGTCCAATTTAGAGACCCAAGCACCAGCATTACCGGGGGAACGTTTGGGCAGATAAATACGACCTTTGATCCGCGCATTATCCAGTTTGGTTTGAAGTTCCTTTACTAGTCGTGGCGCTTCGCGGAAAGGGCTGGGGTGTCTGAAACCCCGGCCTTTTCTGTTGTTATCTACGCGCCTTGAAACGTAAACTCGAAACCGAGAGACTCTTGTTTTTCATCAGCGTTATGGACGACTTTCGTAGAAACCGTTGTCGCACGGTCGACGTCTTGTTCTTTCTGCGTAATCTTGCCCTGCTGCTCGTTACGGCCTTCCTCGTTCCGGTAAGCCTTGTGGGCCAGAGCAGCGGCAGTAATACTCTGTATGGCGATCTTAAAGTCGATGAAAGCAAGGTCAGTGGCCTGAAGCCGATGAGTTTTGAAGTTGTGCTTACCGGCCGCAATCGAAGTTCTATAGGTCGTCAGATGGTGGCAAAAAATGGGCGCTATAGATTTGAGAATCTGGCCAACGGCACCTATTACATCTCCGTCTTTATGGGTGGCTCTGAGATTGCCAATGTGCGTGTAACGTTGCTGAGCGGCACCGGCACTGAAAGCCGAGTCGGCGGCGACCACCGCCAGGACATTGCCCTGGAATGGCGGCCGAACCCCGCCAACAGGGAAGCGAAGGCCGGTGTTGTCTCGGCGATGAAGCACTACGAGCGCAGCAGCGCCCACGCCTCATTGTTCGAGAAAGCCGAGAGCTCGATGAAAGAAAAGGACTACTCGCGAGCAATCACTTTGCTTCGCCAAATCCTTAGTGCTGACCCGAAAGACTTCGAAGCCTGGACCGAGCTTGGTACCGCCTATTTCTTGAAGCGTGACAGCGCTGAGGCGGAGAAGGCTTACTTGCATGCCATTGAACTGGAACCTACCTTCACTTTGGCCTTGTTGGATCTTGGAAAATTGCGACTTGAACAAAAGAATTTTGAAGGGGCCATCGAGATACTCACACGGGCCGCTGCGATTCCACCGCCATCAGCCGAGGTAAATTATTTTCTCGGCGAGGCCTACCTAAATCTGAAAAAGGGTTCCAAGGCAGTCGCTTACATGAACGAGGCGATAAAGATCGATCCACTCGGCAAAGCTGAGATCCATTTGCGCGTGGCTGAGATTTACGACAACGTCGGCCTGAAGGATCTAGCTGCGTTGGAGTACGAAAAGTTTCTTGAGAAGCGGAAGGATTACCCTGACAGGAAAAAACTCCAAAAATATATCGCGCAAAACAAGAAAAAGTGACCTAAGCCGGCGCGGGTAGTGACCTAGTTTCAGATTTTCTCTGTGCCGCCTTAGTGCCCCACGCAAGTCATTGCGGTAACGGAAAACTCAGTCCGCCTTTCGTTTAGTCCGGTCTTTCACCCCATGCAAACCTATTAAGCAAAGTGACAGCCACGCCAATCCTTCAGCCATCGCGCCAAGTACATCGCTGAAGTAGTGAGCGCCGAGGTACATCCTGCTGAAGCCGACCAATGTGATCAGCAAAAATGCTGATAGAGCAATCAGCCCGCGCCGCCACCAGTCCGATGTCGTGGTAAATAAATATGCCGCGATGACGCCGTAAAGGACGGTTGCCACCATCGTGTGCCCACTGGGAAAGCTATAGCCGGTGAGGGTCAACAGCGGGTCGTCGAAAAAAGGTCGCGGGCGGTGAAACGCATACTTCAACAGTCTGTTGAGTAACATCCCGCCGAAAACTGATGACATGACTGCGGTCAGCCAGTAGAAGCGCCGTCGGGAAATGAAATAGATTCCAAACGCGACTGCGATCGAAGTCACCACCAGCGTTGAACCCAGTGCCGTTATTGCAAACATCGCGGTTGTCATGCCTGAAGTGTGGTGAGTGTGTAACCATGAGCTGATCCTTGCATCGGTAATTGTCAGAGGCTCGCCGTCGCCAATGCGTTCCGATATTTGCCACAGCGTTAATGTCATGGTGGCAAAAACAATGATGCCGGCGATCAGTTGTAAACCAGAGACAGTCGTGGCAGGACGCGTCGTCATTCAATTACTCGGACGTCCTGACCCAGCCTTCCGAGGTGAGTCGAAAATGCTCGCTCATCGCCAGGCCAAACGCCTTGCGGTCTGGCTGCCACTCGAAGCGATCGACAGTGATCCGTGGTTTGTTCACCCGAATAACATTGAAGGAATTTTGTTCGCCGCGACCCCTGGCTGAGGTGGCAGTACCTGCTTGTACCACGAGCGCCGAATGCCCTTTGATCTTGTAGCGAGTCGCACTGTGTGTGGTGTGGCTAATGTGAAGATGGCCGGCAAGAAAGACGTCGGCGCCGCAACTCGCTAGCGTCTCCATCGCCGCGCGCGCACGTCCCACTAAATTACGCTCGTGGTGCCCCTCAGGCAAATCGAACGGATGATGAGTGACGACGATTCTCACAATCTCTTCATCAAGATCGCACAGCCGCTCACGCATCCAGGCAACTTGACTGTCATTGATGCGGCCGCCTTTGATCGTGAGCGATCGCGCGGTGTTCAGCCCGAGCACAGCAATTTCTTCGTCCTGGTAAACAGGTCGCAAGTCTTCTGTGATGAACTGTCGATACTTGCGGAGTGGCTGCAAAAACCGCGTCCAGATATTGTGCAACGGCACGTCGTGGTTACCCGGCACGACAATCTGCGGATTCGGCAATCGATCAAGAAAAGCACGCGCTTCCTTAAACTGATGAGAGCGAGCACGCTGTGTCAGATCCCCGGACACCGCCACCAGGTCGGGATTAATCTCGGCGATTGCATCAATCAAAGGCGACACGACCTCATGATTAAGCCGGCCGAAATGTATGTCCGAGAGATGAACTATTGCGCGCATTAAATTCCTATTGAATGGCCGCCATGTTCTCAGTAAGTTCGGCGCGCGGTGAAAGCGATGGCAACGCCGGGGTCAGCACGCGTAACGCCCCTGGACGACTGCGGTAGTGAAGCGGTGGAGCTATCAATCTTACTTCGCCATCAAGCGCCACTCGCACATGTTTGTGCCGCGTTTCAATCCGGATTTCTTTGGTGCACAGGGCGACAAAATCCTTTTCCTGATGCAGCCCACCTAAGAGCGCGTGAAGTGCCAGCCGAATCAATCCGAGCCGGCCGGTGCGGTTAGTGATGTACAGACTTAGTTCGCCTTTATTGAGACAGGCACGGCCGCCAATGTTCAGAGTCTCCATTTCATATTCGTTGTTCCCGACAAAAATGAAAGGCGTGCGACTGCGCAACTCTCTGCCTTCCACGCCGACCTGTATGTCGAGAAATGGATACCGTCGCATGACGGCGAGCGCAGCCCAGACATACGCGGGCCATTTACCCCATCCGAGTCGTTGCTGCCTTTCGCGTTCGCGAACAATGTTTGGGTAGAGTCCCAAACTCGAATTGTTGATAAAGATGTGTCCGTTAACGTCGCCAATGTCGACGCCTGACTCGTGACCCTCGACTATTGTTTTGATCGCACCTTGCAAATCGAGCGGGATAAGCAAGTCCTTGGCAAAATGATTCATCGTCCCAAACGGCAGCACACCCAGCGACTTTCCTGTGCCGATAATGGCTGACGCCACCGAATTGATAGTGCCGTCGCCACCGGCCGCCACAATTATTTCGGCATCGCTGTTCGCCGCCTTCTGCGCGAGTGCGAAAACGGCAGAGCCTGTCTGGGCCAACGACAGGCGCGCATCGACCCCCGCCGCTTTGAACCCTGTCTCGAGTCGTTGCTGAATGCCCGACTCGTGACCCGCGCCCGAACTGCTGTTAACAATCACTTCAAGCTTCACTGGCCAAATAGTAGTGCAAACTTGTTCCAAAACCGTAGCCGTAGGTCCGATAGGACCGGCACTTAGTAGCCCCGCCGTCAGGGCGGGGAACCGATGTGAATCATGTTGAGGCCCGGAAGGGCCGACACAAATCCTGGCGCACCTTCGGCGCTCAGAGAAGCAGATCAGCGAGTATCCCGACCTGACGGTCGGGTCTATTAACTGCTGGTCCTTCGGACCTAAAGCAGGCGTGCGTCGAGTGGCTCCGGATCACAGTTACTCATTTCAACACTAACGCTCCCTTTCGCTATACTTCGTCGCTAATGACTAAACGCGCAAAACATTCCAAGCCAGTCGATCTACGAGCCATCGCGGAGCAATCGATGATCGAAGCCGGTTTTATTCCGGAGCTCGACAACACAATCAACCGCGAACTTCAAACAATCACTGCCGCAACTCCGCCAGTCGATTCCTCCGTTCGCGATCTCCGCTCGTTGTTATGGTCATCAATTGACGACAGCAAGTCGCGCGACCTCGATCAGGTGGAATACGCTGAAGCGCTGGCCGGCGGTGACACGAAGCTGCTGGTGGGAATCGCTGATGTGGACGCATACGTTTCGAGAGGATCAGCCATCGACCAGCATGCACAGGCTAACGGCACCTCCGTCTACGCAGGTGTGAAAACTTTTCCGATGCTGCCGGAGGAATTGTCTACTGACTTAACGTCGCTTAATCCAGACGAGGATCGTCTTGCAGTGGTTACAGAAATGATCCTGGCGTCAGACGGCGTTGTTAAGAGCGTGAACATCTTTCGCGCTTCACTCAGGAGTCACGCGAAGCTTGCTTACGGGGTGATCGGCGAATGGCTTGATCGAAACACAGCGGTGCCGGCGGCCGTGGCCGCTGTGCCGGGACTTGAGGCACAGATTCGCCTGCAGGCGGAGAGTGCGAAAGATCTTCGCGAGTTGAGGAAACAGAATGGAGCCTTGGAACTGGGAACGATTCAGGCTTCACCTGTTGTCGATGCTGATGGCAACGTCAAGGAACTCGCAGTGGTCGAGCAGAACAGCGCCAGAGACTTGATAGCTAATTTCATGATTGCCGCGAATGTCGCCATGGCCCAGTTTTTGGAATCGAAAGGTGGCCCAACCCTGCGACGCATAGTTCGCGAACCGAAATACTGGGATCGGATTGTAGAGATCGCTGCCGAGCATGATGTAAATCTTCCGGCGCAACCCGACTCGCCTGCACTGGCTGAGTTTCTGGCGCGAGAGAAGGCTGCCGATCCAATTCATTTTCCGGATCTGTCGCTGGCTATCGTCAAGGCGCTCGGCCCCGGCGAATACGCGGTGCAGTTGCCCGGTGAGCAAGGTGAGGGCCATTTCGGTTTGGCGGTTCAGGACTACACGCACTCGACAGCGCCAAATCGTCGCTTCGCCGATCTGGTAACGCAACGGCTGGTTAAGGCTGCGTTAGAAAACAAACCTGCGCCTTACACAATAGAAGAATTGAAACAAATTGCGGAACACTGCACGGACCGCGATTCCGCGGCGCGTAAGGTTGAACGGAAGATGCGGAAGGTTGCCGCTGCTGTATTGCTGCAGGACAAAATCGGCGAAGAGTTTAAGGCGATCGTTACCGGCGTCACGCCGAAAGGAATCTTCGCGCGCACGCTTGCTCCGCCAGTGGATGGTCGGGTAATGCGAGGCAAGCGAGGTTTGCGTGTCGGCGACAAAGTGCGTGTGCGTTTACTCTCGGCCGATCCGGAACGAGGCTTCATCGACTTCGCGCGAGTGTGAAAGACAGTGGTCAGTGGCCAGTGGCCAGTGGTCAGTGAGCGGTGGGCAGTGCGCAGTGCGCAGTGAGCAGTGCGCAGTGGGCAGTGAGCAGTGGGCAGTGCGCAGCGGGCAGTGAGCGGTGGGCAGTGGGCAGTGAGCGGTGGGCAGTAAAAGAAGTCCAAAGTCCAAAGTCCAAAGTCCAAGGTCAAAGTACAAAGTACAAAGCACAAAGTACAAAGTACAAAGACCAAAGACCAAAAGCCAAAGACCAAAGCCCAAAGCCCAAAGTACAAAGTCCAAAGTTCGTTAATGGAGAAGCAATGAGCACAGAAGTT
>DASZDU010000046.1:0-5263 GCA_035941655.1 Pyrinomonadaceae bacterium
GTCAGTGTCGCACTTGTGGCTGTGTCAGGTCCTCCATTTACGACCGTAATCACATAAGTAATGTCAGAATCGAAAGTCGCCGTATCCGGGGCAGTCTTCGTCACACCCAGATCTGCATTCTGGGCTGACGGCCCTACGCTAAAACTGTCGATATTCGTAGAAGTCGAGGCTTCGTTAGTTCCGTTTCCATCTGCGTCGTAGCTGATCGTGCCCTGGTTCGAGATAGTTTGTTCCTCAGTGCCAGCCTTGATGGTCGCATCGATCGTAATGGTTATCGTATCGCCCGCTGAAACGACACCATTCCAGCTAACTGTGTTTGTGGCAATATTGGCGATCGCAGTGCCGCCACTTGCGCTGGCCGACACGAGTGTCAAACTGGACGGAAGCACATCGGTAAACTCGTCTCCCGGATTATCCTGCTGATCGGAGTTGCCGTTGTTCGAAAGTATTATGAGATAGCTGATAGTTGAGCCCGGCGTGGTGCCTCCCGAATGGCTCTTAGTTCCCTTGACGTTCGCTGGCGAGAGTACCGTCGAAATGGCCGTGCCGCTGTTGTTGTTTGCATTTCCATCGGGGGTGCCCGAGGTCGCCGTTGCCGTGTTGCTGATCGTTGTGCCGGCCGGAACTGTTGGAGCCACCGCCACGGTCAGGGTGAAAACGGCACTGCCGACGCCGAACGAAGAGTTTGAACAGGAAACCGTGCCGCTATCACCGATTTCGGGCGTAATGCAGGACCAGCCCTCTGGCGCACTCAACGCGGTGAAAGTTGTTGCGGCCGGCAGTGGGTCGCTCCATGAAGAATTGGTCGCCGCGTCCGGTCCGTTGTTGGTCACGGTGATCGTGTAGTTCAGGTTTGATCCGGCGTTGACCGGATCGGGACTGTCAACCTTGGTGACTGACAGGTCGGCGCTGGCAATCCCGGCATGACTTCGCCTGGTTTCGGCTTGCGAAACTAAGAATAAGACGCTCAATAGTATTAGGAGACGGACGGCGGCTCTTTTGTTCATTTGGATTTCTTTCGGCTTGTACAGAGTCGGGGGGCGGGACTGACCAACTTGCAATCTTTGCTACCCTAAAGATTGATCGAATTTCAGTCTGACCTTATAGCACGCTTCGCCCTGCAGGGCGAGATGTATTATAGGGCTGGATGCAACGCCGTTTGCGGGGCCTCTGGAGGAGCCCAGTCGTGAAGCGTAAATCGTAAATACATAACCACCCGTTTACCCGCGCAGCAGCCTTCGGCCGCTTTACGATTTTACGATTAACTTAAAGAGATTACATTGCTTGATACGTGCCGGTGGCTGTACTACCATGGCCGCCCATCAGTTTCCATCATCCCCTGCCCCTGGAGTGTTTCCATGATCGGCCGCACCATCTCGCACTATCGCATCACTTCGCAACTCGGCGAAGGCGGAATGGGCGTGGTGTACGAAGCTGAAGACACAAATCTTGGCCGGCATGTCGCCTTGAAGTTCCTTACTCCGGCCATGGCCAACGACGCCAACCTGCTACAGCGATTCCAGCGCGAGGCGCGCGCGGCGTCGGCCCTCAATCATCCAAACATCTGCACGATTCACGGAATCGAACACTTCGAGTCAGACCACTTCATCGTCATGGAGTTGCTGGACGGTCAATTGCTCGCTGATCGGATTCGTCGCGGTCCACTCGATCTCGATTCGGTGTTGACTCTCGGCGCGCAGATTGTCGACGCGCTCGAGTCGGCCCACTCAAAAGGAATCGTTCATCGCGATCTGAAGCCCGCGAACATCTTCGTCACCTCGCGAGGACAGGCAAAGATCCTTGACTTTGGAATTGCCAAGATTGATCGTCAGGAGCAACTCGATCCGTCTTCGATGATTGAAACGATCCGCAGGGAGCAGTTGACATCAGCGGGCACAACGATGGGTACGGTCGCCTACATGTCGCCCGAACAGGCCCGCGGAGAGGTCACTGACGCGCGCACCGATCTTTTCTCTTTCGGCACCGTTCTCTATCAGATGGCGACCGGCACCCTACCGTTCCAGGGCGACACCTCGGCAGTAGTCTTCGACGCGATCCTGAATCGCGATCCAATACCGGTTAATCAACTGAATGGATCGCTGCCACAGGCACTGGGCCGGATTCTGGAAAAGGCCCTCGAAAAGGATCGCTCACTACGCTACCAGTCGGCGACCGAGCTGAGGACCGACCTGCTGCGTCTGAAACGCGATCTCGATTCAGGTCGCAATCGTTCGGTGGCTGCAGACAACTCCGGCCGGACTGAAACGGCCGTAAACAAAACGTCTGAAAAGCCGATTGCTGTGCTTTACTTCGAGAACGTTGCCGGCGCCAAAGAAGACGAGTACCTGCGCGACGGCATTACCGAAGACATCATCACCGAGCTTTCAAAGATTAAGGACCTCCACGTCTTTTCGCGACCGACTGTGCTTACGTTCCGTGACAAGCCGGTCACGCCGGCGCAGATAGGCCAACAGTTATCTGCGGCTTATGTGCTTACCGGCACGTTGCGCCGGTCCGGCTCACGGCTCCGTATCAGCGCACAGCTAATCGACACACAGACCGACTTTACGCTCTGGTCCGAACGATACGATCGTGAGATGCAGGACATCTTCGAATTGCAGGATGAGATTGCGCGCAAGATCGCGGAGGCGCTGCGCGTGACACTCTCGCCGCAGGAGAGGGCCGCGCTTTCGGCGAAGCCAACCGAAAATTTGCAGGCGTATGATCTTTATTTGCGTGGCCGCAGCTATGCGCGACGCGAGTCTCGCCAGGAGCTTGAGTTGGCTCGCGAAATGTTTGAGAGCGCCGCTGCGCTCGATCCGCAGTTTGCACTTGCGTATGCGGCTGTCGCCAATGTTTGTGCGCAGCATTACTACCGCTACGGACACGAGCCGGTGTGGATGGACCGCGCGAAAACTGCCGCCAACCGCGCAGCGACGCTGCAGCCACAGCTACCTGAGGCTGACGTGGCACGTGCCTGGGTGTACTACGCCGACGAGCAGTACGAAGAAGCTGTTCGGCTGGCGCAGGGAGCGTTGGATCGTAAATCTGATTGCGAAGGCGGGTACTACCTGCTGGCCCGCGTCCTGTTCGCGATGGGGCGCTTTCACGACATCGTGCAAATGGCTGAGACGGCAGTGCAGATGTCGGGCGAGGACTACAACATATACGTCCCCATTCTCAACGCGCTGGGCGCGCTGGGCAAAACGGACCTGTTGCGTCATTGGCGGCTGCGTCGCGTACAGGTGCTCGAAACACATCTGCGAAAGGTACCTGAAGACGTGCGCGCGCGCGTTATGTTAGCCAGCGACCACGCGAGCCTGGATCGCGTCGATGACGCGCTGCGTGAAGTTAACCTCGCAGTAGGTTTTCGACCAGACGACGCGTCAATGCTGTACAACGCTGCCTGCGTATATTGTCTGCTGAACCAGAAGTCAGATGCGCTCGAAGCCCTGGCCAAGGCGCACGCCGCCGGCTTGCGCCATTCTGATTGGGCACGAAAGGATCCGGATCTGTCGCTGGTCCACGGCGATCCCGAGTTCGAAAGACTCTATCCACCCTCTGCGTAGCCGGCCGTTGACAGTAGGCCTGCCTTTCAGCGCTGGGACCAGAATTCAATCTGGATTTGAACGCGCGACCTTGATGGTGGCTGACATCGGACATCCAGAGATCTGACACCTTGCTGCTCACGGCTCACTCACTGCTTACTGCTTCTTCACAAAAGACGCAACAGTTCTCAACTTGCCGCCGTCTCGTGCGCAGCGCTCTGAGCCCGAAGGGGCCCGAAGGTTTCAAGGGCCTTGTCAACTTCGGTTATCTTAAAACGCGTTCTAAAATGAGATCGTCCGAGGGACAAGTAAAAGGTTAGGGAGTCTAAAAGAACATGCAACAGGAAATTGAATTACTAAGTGACGGTTGGCTTCAGTCGGAAAACGGGCAAGCTACGCGAGGCGGCTTCGTTGATTCCAATTCGGGCGAGGAAGACCTGATGGATGCCTATTCGCGAGCAGTCATCGCGGCCGCGGAGAAGGTCAGCCCGTCAGTCGTATTTATAGAGGTCCAACAACCGGTTAGGAATAGAAGAGGAAACGTTCCGCGAATGCCGCAGGAAACACGTGGTAGCGGGTCTGGTTTTATCTTCACGCCCGACGGTTTCATTCTCACTAATAGTCACGTCATCCACGCCGCCAAAAAGATCGAGGTGACTCTCTCAGATGGCGGCAAGTACCAGGCTGATTTGATTGGGGACGACCCCGACACAGATCTGGCGGTAATCAGAATCAACGCGCCGAATCTGGTGCCCGCTTCTCTGGGTCAGGCACAAAAGATTCGGGTGGGACAATTAGTCGTAGCGATCGGAAATCCGTTCGGCTTTCAATACAGCGTCACGGCTGGAGTCGTCAGCGCGCTCGGCCGTTCGTTGCGTTCCCAGTCCGGCAGATTGATGGACGACGTGATTCAAACGGACGCCGCGCTCAATCCCGGCAATTCTGGTGGGCCACTGGTTAACTCTCGCGGAGAAGTGATCGGCGTCAACACAGCGATGATTTTGCCGGCCCAGGGAATCTGCTTTGCTACCTCGATTGATACAGCCAAGTTCGTGGCCAGCCGTCTGATTCGAGATGGAAAAGTTAGCCGCAGTTATATCGGCCTGGCTGGACAGAACGTACCGCTTCCACGCCGAATCGTTCGCTACTATGATCTGGCCGTTTCGAGCGGAATCCTGGTGGTATCGTTTGAAGATAATAGCCCGGCAAGGAATGCCGGAGTACGCGAAGGCGACATTATCGTTGGCTTTGACGATCACACGACCGCCGGGATAGATGATCTTCATAAACTATTATCAGGAGATAGCATCGGCCATAAGTCGTCGCTCGTGGTCATCAGAGGCACCCAGAAGTTGAGTCTCGAGGTGGTTCCCGAGGAATCTCAACGGACTGATAAGTAGGACCAGAAGGATTCCGGCAAAATCACAGCATTAGTCCGCGGAGCTGACGACAGCATAAAGTCTCGCACCCCAGCCGAGCTGCTCGGCTGGGGACCCCGGCCTGAGGTGAAGCGAAGCGAACCCCAGGATCAGAGTCATCAAAAACATTTGAGCCCGCGGAGCGGGCGATAGCGCGTGCGACTACAAACACGCATTGATTGCCACTGTCGGCCGCTCCGCAGGCTTTGAATAATTTCGTCGACGGTTCCTGGGGTTCCGCTGCGCTTTCTCCCAGGATTAAGAACAATAGATGATCCATTAGTCCGCGGAGCGGAC
>DASZDU010000047.1:0-23124 GCA_035941655.1 Pyrinomonadaceae bacterium
CAGGTAGCCGAAGTATTGCATTAAGACGAAGGCGCGATTCTGCTCCAGAGTCTTGAGATCATTGTCCTCCGCGACGGCTCGCAACACCTGGGCACGCTTCGCTAAATCGTTCGGCGTCGCACCCAGGATTGTAATCAGCGACGACTTCTCAGCTGCGGAAAGTACACCGCCCGCACGCGCGTCGAGCTGCGTTACGAAAGCTTCGGCAGTCAGTGACGCTGGAAAAGCAGCTTGAAAATCAGCGCGTTGTACGAACGCGAGCATGTATGCCTGCTTGTTGTTTTCCAACTGCTGTTGCCAGTTGCCGATGCCAACCTGGACGCCGGCACCGATTTGCTGACTGTCAGATAGGAATTCATTGAAACGAACGCGCGGCACTTTGATTACCGTGGGCTGGCTGTTAATTATCGCCTGACCATCAGGGTCGCTGAAGGCGGTTTTGTAGGTTCGATAAACCAGATAGCCTGTCTCCTGAAATTCGATCGACAGATAGAAAGCTGCCGACACGTTAACTCGCTTCACGTCGATGCATCCCTGATCGAGGGCGCAGCTCACGATCTCATTATTCCAGAATCCGAGTCCGCTCGAATCCGGTGAGCGACCGAGAAAGTCGAGATAGTGTTGCCGCACGAAGAATTGTGAATCGAAAATCCTATTACCGCTCCAACCCAGATCCTGGAACAAAGGAAGAGTCAGATCCCACACGGGTACAACGCTGTGAGTCAGGTCGTCGGCGATAAATGGCTCCATGAGTTGATTGGGATA
The DNA here is from genome assembly GCA_035941655.1 of Pyrinomonadaceae bacterium. Classification (GTDB taxonomy): domain Bacteria; phylum Acidobacteriota; class Blastocatellia; order Pyrinomonadales; family Pyrinomonadaceae; genus PSRF01. The sequence continues at coordinate 766 of DASZDU010000047.1, forward strand.
CAGGCTCGTGTCCCAATGCGAAACCGATGAGCCAGGTTCAAACGGGGTGGGGGCGAAGAGCAGAGCTCGCCCGGAAGAATCTGTGCCGGAAGGAAGGGCGGTATTCGCCAGCAGGGTAGCATTAACCGGTGCTCCAAGCTGCGCCTTAAACAGGTTGCCATCAGTATTGGCAACAGACACCGAGGGGATGGTAATGGTGTTGTCGAAACCTCCCATTTGCACCACCCCCGCGCTGGTAGTGTTGACAATGATTACACCAACGGCGCCGACGTTCTGCGCATTCTTGACCTTGACAACAAAGTTGCAGGTACCGCGATCGATCAATGCGATCTTGCCCAACATAGCGGCGCTGTTTGTCAGGGCCGAACAGCCATCGATTGGGAGAGACTGAGTAACATTTGCGGTGACGCCAGGAAATGATAATGGCGCGCCGAAATCGGCAGTACCCACTGAATAATTACCAGCAATTCCGGCCGGCGAATTAATCTTGACAGACGGCGTGGCAAGGACGCTATGAACGTCTGCGGTTACCCGTGGCCCATTCCAGGCGAGCTTGTTGACGCTGATCGCCGACGCCTGGCGCTCGGCATTAGTCATCTGCACCCAGGTTTTTCCGGTGGTGTTGTCAAAAAGAAATCTGTCAAAAATCGAGGGAAATCCGCCGTTTTGTAGGCCAGTGCTGGCGTTGGTAAACGTCTGGAAGCCAAGGCCGTGGGAAAATTCGTGCAACAACACCGCAACCAGGTCGGTATCGTCTCCGTGATTGTTATCAAGTCCCAAATAAAAATGAATGCCATCGAAACAGCCGGCGTTGCCGAGATTTATGTTAAAGGACGCGCTAATTTCAGGGTTGGCACTCTGATCAGAACCGTGAAGCGCGTTTGCTAAGGCTCCGCCATACCAGGTACCGGCAAATGGTGCGCCCGTGAAATCTCGGAAAACTCCAACAGAGCCCGCTGTTCCGAGTACAGCTGAATTTGACGTACAGCTAAGCGCCTGCCAATCGGCGCGAACGGTAATCGTTGTGTTGCTGGTCAACATCGCACCCCAGATATTCGCGGCAAACTGAAAGGCATTCAATCGTTGTTGGCCCAGTGTGGTGCCGGGATTTCTACCAACTGGAGCAACCGGTGTTGGATCGTTGAAGCCGACGTTTGGTCCGTCATTATTTTGAATAACGATGGTTGCTGCGCCGAAAGCGGGCGATGCGAAAGTGAAAACTACAAGTGCGGCGAGAGAAGCCAAGGACATGCCAGCCAGAGGTGATCTTCTCATCGCTGTACGCCTTTCTCCGGTTGGGCGGTGTCTTGTTTGGGCGAACTCGCGTCGCTCTGAACCCCAACTAATTGAGGATCGATACCGAAGAAATCCGCTGCCGCCTTCGGGTTGTCAATGCAGGACTGTAATAACGTGCCATCCACATTTCGCCTGGCGACGGCGATGTTCCGGAACCGCCCTTCCAAATCAAGTTCGACAGTCCCATCAGCATGCCGCACCGACTGCAATCCATCCGTGGATTGATTGACGAGGTTCCTGATCCCCTCCGCCAACTTCTTAGCTTCTTCCTGTGTCAGAGGTCTGATTTGTCCCGTCTGCGGGTTAACCGGAATATCTCTTGCCGCTAAGCGAAATCCCGAGCGTGAATGCGAATCCGTTTCGTTCTTGTTCAATTGCGCCTTTGAATTACTGGCGGCGCCGGTTCTTAGTGAAACTGCCGCAGTCGCTCCTAAAGCGAAAACAGTGACGATGATTCCCATCCAGGTAAAACGCCCAAATTTTTTGGACGGAACACGCCTGGCTCGCTTACGTTGGTGTTTCATCAAACCCTCCTTAATAAATTACGTTTGAATTGGAGTCGGATTCTCGACTAACCGAGGCGATGCGTTTCCGGGCTTAGTTACTGCGGGCAGCGAAGATGAGGCAAAACAGAACAGGCGACGGGATCGAATCTTTCTGTAACTCCTTACGGTTCCTCTGGCCCTGACTCAAGATGCATAGTACACGAATATTGTTGTATGCGCCCTCGGAAATTCATATGACTGTTGCGCTGGAAAGTTAACGATCAGTATGCAGGTTTAACGCTGGCACTATGCCCGCGACAATGCCTGTAGCCACGATCAGCTTTAGCTTGAAGCGAATAGTGCGGGGATTCGTAATGCGCGGCTTATATCATCTGAAGGATCTTGAAGCGAAGATGGGAATATGCTGGTAGCACATTAAAGCGTGTCAATGAAAAAAATTCGTTGAGGAAAAGATTTAGTGGGACTAGAAGTACAAGGGCGTTCTCAGCATGGGAGACTGAGAACGCCCTATCTGCGCCCGTGGGCCCCCACGAGCGGAACCCCCACCGGGTGTGGGGGAATTGGAATCACGAATCAGCGCGCTTTTCCTGTGGTTTGTTAGGAGGAAGCTTATGATACTCGCCGGATTTCACCGGTGTAGTGCTTTGATTTCAGACCGGCTCGCTTGAGCGCCTCAGACGCAAGAGCTTCCGCATTTGCTTTTGTCTGTAACACGTCACGGAGATAGGCGGTCAAGTTCAGTATGTCCTCTGGAGCAATGGGCAAGCCCCGACGTGCGCGGTCTTCAATTTGTTCCAATTCCTTAATGGTCATTAGATTCGAGGTGGGTCAGACAGCATGCGACTTATCACACTGTTAATCACCCTTGGGATAGTAAAATCTGATCCACTGCTTTGAAGCGCATCATATTTATCCCAGCGTAATATAACAATGCAGTTGTCTGCCTTTCTTTCTGGGAGTTTTGTCAGGTCGATAATGGCAGGGTCCTGCCGCCGCTGATGAGTTTAGTGAGATGCCAGAAGCCTTGTATGCGGAAACTGAGAGTGAAATTGGCAGAGCGAGGATGTACTCTCCCAAGTTTCGCTGACGCCCTTGCCCGCGGAGACTCCGAGGACTCCCCGTTTGGCTTCCATCAGTGCCAGAACAGCGAAATGTAAAATTGATTTCAGGTCGGGTTATTTTAGAAGAGTGAAACCCTGACGAGTTTTACAGCGAAAATTTCCCAGCGAGAACCAACACACTAGCGGAGTACTATCGAAAGAGTGGTAAGTGTCCTAAACCTGTGTTGCTGATGTTTGGACGCTAAAGGATTTACTCATGAACGCAACGGGTGTATAAGGCACAATATCGAGGTATCCATGATCTCAAAAGAAACACTCGAATCTTTTGTTGATTATGTTTGTCATATTGTGCTCGTGTTCTTCCCAGGCCTCGTTCTCTTAGATGGTATCTTTAGAAAAGGCTTATTTTCTGGATCAATTAACTCCATTTACGATTTCATACTCTTACTTGTGTGGGCATTTGTAATATCTTTGCCCTATCAGATGATGAGCATCTTTATCGATGCAGACTTGTTATTACCGGAGGGCAGAAATTCCGGTAGATATGCCAGCATAATTGAGCTTCCGTTTTGTGCTTTTCTTAGTTTTGTATCTTATACGGCGTTCCGCGTACTCGAAAAGTTCCAACCCTTCACGACAGATGGTGCCGGTATTCCAACGAGGCACCTGTGGTTTCTCATCTCACTGGCAATTGCCGCCTTACTCTCTTGGCCTTGTGCCCGCCTTTACAGGCGGATTGTGAAAAGGTTTCGAATAATCCCAATCGCGCCATAACTCTAGCAACACAACTTTAGGACACCGAAAAAGTTCGCCGCTTGGCGCACGTTTCGCCGCTGTGTTATCTTGACTGGCTTTCAATCCGTCCGGTTTTTTTAGCCTTCATAATAGCGAAGAGGAGCAGAAAGACAGTATGGCTACGTCCAGCGCAAATACGACCAACGGCGACTCGATCGGCCGCGTGGTGCAGATTATCGGTCCGGTAGTTGACGTTGAGTTTGACGAGAAACATCTGCCGCCGATCTATCAGGCACTGCGTATTGTTTCCGAAGGATTTGATGTCCCGACGCCAATCGATCTCATCGCTGAAGTCCAACAGCATCTGGGTGAAGGCCGCGTTCGCACCGTGTCGATGTTGCCAACCGACGGCATGGTACGCGGCATGAAGGCGATTGATACCGGCGGCCCAATTACGATGCCGGTCGGCGAGGGAACGCTCGGGCGCGTGCTGAATGTAATCGGCCAGCCGGTAGACAACCTCGGCGACGTCAAACACACCGAGCGTTTTCCGATTCACCGTCACGCTCCAAGCTTTGAGGAACAGTCAACGGAACTGCAGATGTTTGAAACCGGCATTAAGGTTATCGACTTGATTCAGCCGTTCGTACGCGGCGGCAAGATCGGATTATTTGGCGGCGCGGGTGTCGGCAAGACAGTTATCGTGATGGAGTTGATCAATAACATCGCCAAAGCTCGTTCAGGCTTCTCGGTTTTCGCAGGTGTTGGCGAGCGCACGCGTGAAGGCAACGATCTGCTGCGCGAGATGGTTGAGTCGCAGGTCATACAATTTGGCGACAAATTCAACAAGCATTTCCACGATACCGGCGAGTTCGATATGACCAAGGTCGATATGAATGCGCTGGAGCAATCGAAGGTGGCGCTTATCTATGGCCAAATGACTGAGCCGCCGGGAGCTCGTCTGCGAGTGGCATTGTCTGGTCTTACTGTCGCTGAATATTTTCGCGACAAGGGTATGGACGTGCTGCTGTTCATCGACAACATTTTCCGTTTCACGCAGGCGGGATCAGAAGTCTCGGCGCTGCTCGGCCGCATGCCTTCCGCAGTGGGTTATCAACCAAACCTGGCTTCGGAAATGGGCGAAATGCAGGAACGAATTACGTCGACGAAAACCGGATCAATTACCTCGATCCAGGCGGTTTATGTGCCGGCGGACGACTACACCGATCCCGCTCCTGCGACCACCTTCGCGCACCTTGATGCGGTCACGGCCCTGTCGCGGCAGATTGTCGAACTGGGAATCTATCCAGCAGTTGATCCGTTAACCTCGTCTTCGCGCATTCTGGATCCGCGCATCATTGGTGAAGAGCACTACAACACCGCCCAGGACGTAAAGCGCGTGTTGCAACGCTACAAAGACCTGCAGGACATCATTGCGATCCTCGGTCTCGATGAGTTGTCTGACGAAGATAAGCTGATTGTTTCGCGCGCTCGCAAAGTTCAGCGATTTTTCTCGCAGCCGTTCTTCGTGGCCGCTCAGTTCACTGGCCTCGAAGGGAAATACGTCAAGCTCGAAGACACGATCAAAGGCTTCCGCGAAATCGTGGACGGCAAGCATGACGATTTGCCGGAGCAGGCTTTCTACATGGTGGGCACGATCGAAGAGGCCGTGCAAAGGGGAACGACGTTAGCGCAATAACAAATTATGAATGATGAATGATGAACGATGAATGAAGCCTAGCATCGTTTCTTCTTTGTTCATCATTCATCATTCAGAATTCATTATTACTTATGCCCCTCCAACTCGAAGTAGTGACACCAGAGCGACGCGTACTTTCTGAGTCGGTCGATGCGGTGACCGCGCCCGGCCTCGGTGGCGAGCTCGGTATACTACCTGGCCATACGTCGTTGATTTCCCAGTTGCAGACAGGCGTGCTCTCTTACACGACCGGCGGCAAGACGTTGCAGCTACATGTTTCCGGCGGCTTTATCGAAGTCAAAGACGATGTGGTCTCGGTTTTGGCTGAGATTGCTGAAAGACCGGAAGAGATCGATGCCGCGCGCGCGCGGCTGGCGCGCGAACACGTAGAAAAACAGTTGACTGCGTGGAGTGGAACTGAAGAAGATTTTGAACAAGCTCGCGCGAAGTTGGAACGATCAGTCGTTCGTCTGCAACTCGCCGGCGCCTCGCGAAACTAAGACCAAAGAAATTCAACTGCCGCTTCCCGCCCGAATCGCCTCGCGCATTTCCCTCACAGCTCGTTCCATACCGATGAAAATTGAGCGCGAGACGATACTGTGACCAATATTAAACTCTCCTACTTCTGTAATCCCCGCCACTGCTCCGACATTTCTATAAGTCAGGCCATGACCGGCGGCGATTAACAAACCATACTGCGTGCCGAGTGCAGCTCCCTCGCGCAGTCGTCGTAATTCCTGTCCAACTCGCAATGCTCCCTCTCCGTGTATGCCGCTGGCACCCAGATTTGCTTCGGCGTAAGCCGCCGTACACAACTCGATTTGCTGTGCGCTTATGTTGTGCGCCGCCTCAATTTGTTTTGGATCCGGATCGATGAAGAGACTGGCGAGTATTCCCGCTTGTCGCAGTCGGCTAACGGCCGCACGAACAATCGCGATGTTGCTGATGACATCCAACCCGCCCTCGGTGGTTATCTCGTTCGCGTTCTCCGGGACTAGTGAGACAGCGTCAGGCTTTACTTCCAGCGCCACCTTCAACATCTCCTCCGTCGCGGCCATCTCCATGTTTAGATAGGTTGAGACGCTCGCGCGCAAGGCGTGCAGATCAGAATCCTGGATGTGGCGCCGATCGCCGCGCAGGTGCACCGTAATGCCATCGGCTCCGGCTTGTTCACACAACATCGCCGCAGCCACCACGCTCGGCTCAGGCGCGCGCCGCGCCTGGCGCACCGTCGCGACGTGATCAATGTTTACGTTAAGTCGTGCAGTCATTTTCCCTCGACTTTTAGGTCAAGAATTTTGGAGTGCGCTGACCTGTCAGCGCTTTAGGTCTTGGGCGGCTTGACGCCCAACGCCCCGATGATTTCCAACAACCGTGGTTGCGACAGGTCGCAACCGGCTGAAAGCGCTGACAGGTCAGCGCACTCCAAAATTGTTTGCGTTACGTTTGTGTGTCGTGCACCGCCTTGATCGCGCGATCATAAACGCCACGCCGCGCTTGTTGCCTGATACGACCCACTTCGCCGAGCATTTTCACACTGTCGCTGGCGACGTTGACCTTACTTCCTTCCGCATGATCCCAGCGCACTGGAACCTCCTTCAGACGTAAACCCGCTCGGTAGGCGACGTACAGCAGTTCCACGTCAAAACCAAAACGGTCGATGGTCGCTCCCTCGATAAGTGGTCGGCAGACGCTCATGCGGAAAGCCTTGAAGCCGCACTGCGTATCCCAGAAAGGCAAACCGGTCGCGAGCCGCACCGCGAGATTGAAAACGCGACCACCCTGTTCGCGCCGCCATGGTTGATGCACCCCAATCAAGCTTCGGTCGAGCGCGCGCGAGCCAAATGCCAGATCGCATTCTCCGCGCTCGATCGGATCGATGAGTTTGGGAGCTTCAGTAATCGGTGTCGACAAGTCGGCGTCGGTGAATAACGCTATTTCACCGCGTGAAGCCTGTAGGCCAAGCCTGACGGCGCGTCCCTTTCCGAGGTTCGACTTGTAACTGATGACTGAAGTATGGACATTTTGCGAGTCGGCTAATTGTGTGCGTGCCGCCTGAGCCGTGTTGTCAGTCGAGCCATCATCTACCACGATCAATTCCGACTGCGGCGCGTACTCGTTAAGATAAGTAACAATTGCGCGCAGCGACTTCCCGAGGCGCTCACCTTCGTTATACGCAGGCACAACGATTGACAGGGTTGATGGCATCCTATTAGGCCGAATATACCACAGCATCGGGCTGGTCGTTTTTTCGCATACTCGTTTAGAAAGCAGACTTGTCCGCCTTCGCGCGACGGGGCACAAGTGCCCTTCCTAAACAGCAGTCTGGAAAGATGCTTGTGTTAATATTGAGGCCGAAGATTTCGGACGAACGGGTAACTCGGGTATGACCAGGCGATTCATTATTATTGCCAGCGCGCTCATTCTGATCACAGCCGTGGTAGGCGGCACGATCGGACGCTCGCGTCGTTTCCGTCATACCGTTCCAGCGACTGGATCCGCTCCTTACACCGAAGCTGACGATATCGAGAAGGATTACAACGAAGCCGTAGCGGCTATTTCGGTTGAGTACGCCGGCGACATCGACTATGAAAAGGCCACCCAGGCAGCCATACAGGGAATGCTCTCCACTCTCGATCCGCATTCGATGTATTTCCCTTACAACGAATTCAAGAAACTCAAGGAAGATCAGGACTCTCGTTTCTACGGTATCGGCGTAACCATCGTTCAACATCGCGATGGCGTGTATGTGCAGTCTGCTGTAGAAGGCACGCCCGCCGGCCGCCTTGGGCTACGCTACGGCGATCGTATATTGGAAGTGGATGGACAGGACGCGCGTGACTGGTCGAGCGAGCAGGTCTCCAAAAAAGTACGAGGCGGCAAGGGCGAACCTGTGAAGCTTAAAGTTGATCGCGCCGGCTCGGAAGCGCCGCTGGATTTCACAATCATCCGCGACTCCGTTCCATTACCTTCCATCCGCAACGCTTACATGTTGCGACCGGGAACCGGCTACGTTGGTTTGACCGGCGGTTTCCAAAGTACCAGCGATGAAGAGCTGCGCGAAGCGTTGGACAAACTCAAGGGCCAGGGGATGCGCCAGGTAATTCTGGATTTGCGCGGCAATCCCGGTGGGCTGCTGAATCAGGCGATAGATGTAGCCAGCGAATTCCTGCCGCGCGGGCAGGTGGTGGTGTCAGTCAAGGGCCGGACTGAATACAGCGATCCAATCGTTTACAAATCGAGTGGCACCGATCCGGAAGACGTGCCGCTGGTCGTTTTGATCAATCGCGGCACCGCCTCCGCGTCGGAAATTGTTGCCGGCGCGATTCAGGATCATGGCCGAGGATTGATTGTCGGTGAAACAAGTTTTGGAAAAGGCCTGGTGCAACACGTGTTTCTGTTGCCGTTCAATACCGGTCTGACGCTTACGACCGCTCGTTATTACACGCCGTACGGCCGTTCTTTGCAGCGCGATTATTCCAGCGGTTCACTTTACGACTATTACACGCGTCACGACGAAGAGGAGTCGAAGCCGCAGGGCTCGCAGTCTCCTGCGGCGCGATCGACCGCAACGCCGGTAGCGGCGGCCTCCCCGATCCTGCATGTGCAGAATGGTCCGGCAGTGAAGACCGCTGCCGGTCGCGTGTTTTACGGAGGCGGCGGAATCACGCCGGACATCGACGTCAAACCTTTACTTTTCTCACCGACAAAACAACGAATTGTTGAGTCAGCCTTCCAGTTTACGCGTCAACTTGCAGCCGGGCTGGTTGCGGGTTTGGAATCGTACAAGGTCGACAAAGTTCAGTACGGCAAGAATGCAAAAGGTAGCGACTATCCGATAACTGATCGCGTGCTGGAAGCGTTTCGTAACTTTGTGCGCACTGACACGGAATCTCAGCTGACACCGGCGCAACTCGATGAGGAAATTGACTTCGTAAAACTCAGACTGCGCGAGGAGATCGTGACTGCGGCATATTCCAACGACGCCGGCGCGCGGGTTCTGCTCGACAGCGATCCGCAGGTGCTGCGCGCTCTTGAAGCCCTGCCCGACGCCAAACGTCTGGCCGAGAGCATCCGCAACGAAACGTCGCGAGGCTGATCGGAACGATCGGGAGAGGCGCAAATGGTTAGTAGGAATTCAGTCGTTCCCGCCTGCCTGATACTGTTCCTCCTTTTCGCCACTACGTCTGCGCAACAAAAAACAGAAAGCTCACCCAGCGACTTCGTACTCGAAATTGTTTTCGTCCCCGGTGTTCCTCCCGCATATCAAAATGTGCCGCGCTCCGAATCAACTCCCGGTCGAGCCTGGTATGCGCGTTTTAATCAGGTCAAGGGTTGGCAACTTCCGCCGGGTGCAGATCCGGTACGGGCCGTAAACATAGTTCATTTTTTCCGCGGTGAAACGGCAACTATTAATGTCTCAGTAATGCGCGGCAAGAAATTTCACGATGTTGAGGAAATGGTTGCCACCAATGAGCTTGCGGAGAACCAAACGTGGCAGGTCGAGGCGCTTAAGAATTTTGGCGTCGAGCCTTTTGTAATTAGGCTGGTTAGGGTTGGATCCACATTAGCCGAGCCGCCTGCGATTAGGAACCTCACAAAATCGATTGAAGTAGTCGGCATCGAACCTGTCATCTCTACGCTGCCTCGCTTCAAGCTCACGCTGCACAATGTCTCAGCGAAGGACATCGCTGCCGTAAAGCTTGAAGTTAGGCAAGGACAAAAACTTCTAATGGAAACCACGCCTGGGGGTATCGACGGGACCCCTTTCGTGCGCGGAGGAGAAAGTGTTGAGGTGGGCGTGTCGCCGGAAGTCAGGGCCGAGCCGGCTGCGGGCAATTATAAACCTACAGTTCCCGTTGGCCAGGAACTCCTTATCAAAGGACTGATTTTTACCGACGGCTCATTTGAAGGCGACAATGAATCAGCGGCGGTTCACGAAAGCTGGCAGCTCGGTTGCAGGATCGAATTGCGACGTATTGTCCCGCTTCTGACGAACGCCGCGTCGCCGGGTGAGTCAGTATCTACCTTCGCGCCGGCCAATCTTCGTTCACAGTTGGAAGCACTCAATTTCGAAGTCGCTGACACGGATTTGGGTGGACTGAGAGCCAGGTTTCCAGCGCGGAACCAGGATTCGTTGAAGTCCTGGGTCGAAGGCGCTATGCACTCAACCCGAAAAGATCTGCTGGATGAGCTTAAACGCTTTCAGACATCGTCAGATATAGCTCGGTTCAGAAGCTGGCTGATTGCGGCCGAAGAGCGATATTCAAATTGGCTGGCGCGCCTGGACGAAAAAAATTCGACGCGGTAACTTGAGGGTCCTCATTCCAACACGCGCGCAATCACACACTTTAAATAATAGGTTTCCGGAACGCTTAATAGGATTGGGTGATCGCTGGCCTGCGTTCGCTTCTCGATAAGCTGAAGTTTGCGGCGAGCATCGTTTGCTGCTTCGGCGATAATTTCGAGGAACAACCCTTCAGGCATGTGATAAGAGCACGTGCAGGTTATGAGGATGCCGCCGGGATTGAGCAGTTTGATGGCGCGTAAATTTATTTCCTTGTAGCCACGCGCGGCCGCATTGGCGCTAGCGCGATTCTTAGCAAACGCGGGCGGATCGAGCACGATGGTATCAAAGCGTTCGCCCACAGCTTCCATTTCACGCAGCGCGTCAAACACGTTCGCTGCGCGGAATTCAATGTTCGTCACCTCGTTCAGTGCGGCGTTTTGGCGCGCTGATTCAATCGCCTCGGCCGAAATATCAATTCCTATCACGCTGTCGCAAACGCGCGCCAGCTGCAAAGCAAACGCGCCATTAAACGTAAAGCAGTCGAGCGCTCGACCGTATGCCACCGCGCGCGCTGCAATACGATTTTCGCGTTGATCAAGAAATGACCCGGTCTTTTGACCGGAAAGCGGCGCGACCAGGAACCGAACGCCTTCCTGAAGAATCTCAAACTCCGGAGGTGCTGCTCCGTAAAGCGTTCCCGCAATCATCTCCAAACCTTCATGTTGACGAACGCGAACGTCGTTGCGTTCAATTATGGTGCGGGGCTTGAATTCTTCCGCCAGCAGTTCCGCGAGCATTGGCTTGAGTGCGTCGGAACCCTGCGAGAGAGTTTGCAGCACCAGCACATCGTCATAGCGGTCGACGATTATCGACGGCAGCAAGTCGCCTTCGGAATAGACGAGGCGATAGGCATTGGTGATTGAAGCCTCGTGCTGTTCAGTGCTTGCGCTGCCCAAACTCGCGCGTCTGCCGGCGGCATCGACAATTTTTCTGCGCCACCATTCAAGGTCTATTGGAGTTTCGGAAAGGCTCAGGAAGCGCAAAGCAATTTGCGAGCTGTCACTGAAAAACGCCTGGCCCACAAAGTTGCGATTCTGATCGCGCACAACGACAATCGATCCGCCTGCGGCGCCGTTCGTGTTGCTGATATCGCTGCGATAAATCCAAAGATGCCCGCGGCGTATGCGATCAGCGCCGCGTTTTGTAACCAGTACTTCGTCCATATGTCATCGAGTGCCGGGTTCGGGAGAGCGGGGGCACGCCCACCTTCCTTACCCCGAGGTTATCCAATTTGTGCCATACTTATGCGATTAGAGTAATCTAAACCAGGCTGCGAACAATAATTGCAGTAGGAAGATGGGCTTGCCCCCACTCTTACGCTATGCAGATTCAACCCTAGTCATTCATGCCCACCAAGTCACAAACAGATCGCAAGCGCTTCGAAACGTCCTCAGGAATCGATCTGCCGGCTGATTTCAATCCTTCGAACACCCAGCCGATTGACTACGAGAAGGACTTGAATTCTCCCGGCGACTTTCCCTTCACGCGCGGCATTTACTCCAACATGTACCGCGGCCGCCTCTGGACCATGCGGCAGTATGCCGGCTATGCCACGGCCGAGGAATCCAATGCCCGCTACAAATATTTGCTGGAACAGGGCACGACGGGATTATCTGTCGCTTTTGATCTGCCCACGCAAATTGGTTTAGATTCCGACGACCCGCTGGCTGGTGGTGAAGTCGGCAAAGTTGGCGTGGCCATCGATTCACTCGAAGACATGCTGCGACTGTTCGACGGGATTCCGCTCGACACCGTGTCGACCTCAATGACGATCAACGCGACGGCTGCTACGTTGTTGTGTTTGTATTTGGCTGTGGCTCGCAAGCAGGACGTTTCTTTCGACAAGGTCAAAGGGACACTGCAAAATGACATCCTTAAGGAGTACATCGCGCGCGGCACTTACATCTATCCACCACAGCCGTCGCTGCGTTTGGTGACGGACACGTTCGCTTACTGCGCCCGCGAAGTGCCTAACTGGAACACGATCTCCATCAGCGGTTATCACATACGCGAGGCGGGTTCGACAGCAGTCCAGGAAGTTGCTTTCACTCTGGCGGATGGCATTACCTACGTGGAAGCAGCACTGCAGGCCGGACTGGAAGTTGATGATTTCGCGCCACGGATCTCTTTCTTCTTTAACGCGCATAACAACCTGCTCGAGGAAATTGCGAAGTATCGTGCGGCAAGACGGCTGTGGGCACGAATTATGCGCGAACGTTTCAAGGCCCGCGATCCGCGTTCATTGGCGTTGCGCTTTCACACGCAGACCGCCGGCTCTTCACTGACTGCACAGCAACCGGAAGTGAATGTGGTGCGCACCACCATCCAGGCGCTCGCCGCGGTTTTGGGTGGAACCCAATCGCTGCACACCAACGCGATGGATGAAGCACTTGCTCTACCGACCGAAGACGCGGCCCGAGTCGCGCTGCGAACTCAACAAGTGATCGCACATGAATCAGGTGTGGCCGACATCGCTGACCCGCTCGGAGGTTCGTATGCGATCGAACACTTGACCAACGAAATTGAGGACCGCGCCTCAAACTACCTGGAGCGGATCGATGCGCTTGGTGGTATGTTGCGCGCCATTGAGACGGGCTACGTGCAGAAGGAGATTCAGGAATCGGCTTATCGTTATCAACGAGCGATCGAAACTGAAGAAGCGATCGTGGTTGGGGTTAATCGTTTTCAGAGTAAAGAGGAAACGCCGATCGAAACTCTGCGCATCAACCCGGCGATCGAGCAACAACAAATCGAGCGTTTGCGCGCTGTCCGTAGTCGACGCGATTCCGCAGCGGTGGACAACGCGCTCGCGAAATTGGAAGAAGCAGCACGCGGTACTGAAAATGTCCTGCCGCGAATTCTCGAATGCGTTGAGGCCCATGCGACTGTCGGCGAAATCAGCAATCGCTTTCGAAGAATCTGGGGAGAGTATGAGGAAGCCCAGACGCTGTAAAGACTGGATTTCATTTTCAAACGCGTAGCGTCGGTATGAGTTTAGCCCGGCCTTTCAAGGCCGGGGAAGAATCGGGTAGTGACCTAATTCCAGATTTTCTCTGTGCCACCTTGGTGTCATCTGTGTCTCAGTGGTGAATTTACTCGACAAAAACTAACCACAGAGGCACAGAGAGCACAGAGGACGCACAGAGATTTTCAAACCAGGTCACTACCGAGAATCGACCAGATAGGCCCTGCGTTGCGTAGTGACGACTGAACTGGGGCCGGCCCAACCGTCGCTACGCCGCGAGAACCTGATCCCGGAGTTGAAATGCCCCGCTAAACTCATCACGACGCCACGCGTCGAAAGATATTTGACTAGAGCTTTAATGAATCTGAATTTGGCGCAGAAAGAATATCCAGTTTTGTACATTTTGAGTCCAATTCCTCGCTACCTCTAATGAGTGACTGAAATCGAAGCGAGGAGAACGAAGATGAACCGAAGAGAATTTACGACGAGTCTTGGCTTGGGTGCGCTCGCGTTTGGCCTGGGAGGAATCAAGCTTTCAGGCGCGGCGCCCGAGAAGAAACAACAACCGAAAATTGCCATTACCATCGACGACTTCATCTGGAATAAGTCATTGAAGTTGACGCCCGATGAGCGCAACCGGGCGCTCCTCGGCGCCTTGCAATCCCATGGTGGCCTGAAAGCAGCGTTGTTTGTTGCCGGAAAATACGCAGACAATGAAAAGGGAAAGGCGTTGTTGCGCGAGTGGGACCGGTCCGGCCATATGATTGGCAATCATTCTTATTCGCACAAATATCTGAATAGCGGCGCAGTGACCACCGAAGTCTTCACGGCCGACATCCTCAAATGTGAAGCAGTGCTCCAAAGCTTTCCGCGTTTCCAGAAACGCTTTCGTTTTCCGTATCTGAAAGAGGGTGAAACGGCAATCAAACGAGATGCCGTAAGAAGCTTTCTCAAGCAACATAACTACAGCATTGGCCATGTCACAATCGACGCTTCAGACTGGGCGATCGAGGACCGGCTCAGCGCCCGACTCACGAAAGACCCGGCGGCGGACGTGAAGCCATATCGTGATTTTTACCTGGGCCATATGTGGGAGCGCGCAGTTTATTACGATGACCTGGCTCGGAAGGCGCTGGGGCGCAGCGTCAAACACACCATTCTCATGCACTACAATCTGCTGAACGCCCTGTTTCTCGGCGACCTGTTAGACATGTTTAAGAGCAGGGGCTGGAAGCTGATCGATGCAGCTGAGGCTTTTACCGATCCGGTTTTCTCCGCGGAGCCGAAGATCGTGCCGGCAGGCGAGAGCATTATTTGGGCCATCGCTAAAGAGACGGGCAAGTTTGATTCGCAGCTCCGCTATCCTGGTGAAGACAGTGAATACGAGAACGCAAAGATGGACAAGCTGGGACTGTGAACCTTACCAACGGGCTTTGCACGAAGAGTAATTAAACGAGTCGTATCAGAACCGGGAGCGGTCCGGGGTCCCCGCGCGGGCAGCCCGCGTGGGGTGGTGGATGCGACCGGCCGAACACTCAAGTTCTTTTTAAAGACTTTCCAATGATTTGCGTGCATTTTACAGTTGAGTCCCTAGCCGCTCGCTACCCCGAGGCGTCGGGGTTCTGATTTCTGTAAGCTGGACTCTACATCGTGGACCCAGAAACCACATCAATCCTAACGATCCTGCTGACCTTCGGCTTCATTGCGTTGATCGTCGGGGCGTTGATCGTCGCCATGATCGTAGGCCGCAAGCGCGAGCAGGAACGAACGAGACAGTTTGCGAACGTTGCGAATCTCTTAGGTTGGCAGTTTGCTCAAGTCGCTGACCTGAGTTGGATTCCAAATTGGGAGAAGTTTGCGCTGTTCAGTCAGGGCCACAGCAAAAGCCTCAACAACGTGATGTACGGGGAGCTCAATGGGGTGAAGGCCGCTTTGTTTGATTATTATTACGTGGTCGGGCATGGAAAACACCGCAGCACTCACAATCAGTCAGTCGCCTCTTTTGAGCCGCGCCAGCTAAGCTTGCCGTTCTTCTCACTGCGTCCAGAGAGCGCCCTTCATAAAATTATTTCGCTGTTCGGCTACCAGGACATTGACTTTGGCAATCGTCCCAACTTTTCGAGTCAGTATCTATTGCGCTCGCAGGATGAACAGGCCGTACGCAATTGCTTTAACGATGCACTGCTCGGTTTCTATGAAATGAATCAAGGGACGAGTACTGACGGCGGCGGAAATCAGCTTTTTATTTTTCGGCAGAATTCGAGAACGGAGCCCCACGATGCACAAAAATTTCTCGACTGGGCTCTGCAGCTGCAAGGTCTATACTTGAATCGGTGGTGAAATTAACTCTTAACCGCTTCTATGTCACATTTGCTCGAAGTCAAGAATCTACAGACACACTTTCCGACGCGCGCCGGCCTGGTGCGCGCAGTGAATGGTGTCAGTTTCTATCTGGACTCAGGCGAACTGTTGGGCTTGGTCGGGGAATCGGGGTGTGGTAAGTCAATCACCGCGCTTTCGATCATGCGACTGATCACGCCGCCAGGAAAGATTGCAGGTGGCGACATCATCTTTGACGGCAAGGATCTGCTGAAGTTGTCAGAGGCCGAGATGCGGGAGATTCGTGGTGACGATATCGCGATGATCTTTCAGGATCCTATGACGTCTCTGAACCCCGTCTTTAGCGTCGGCGAACAGATTGCCGAAGCACTCCGGCTGCACCGCAGGCTCTCGCGTAAAGCGGCACGCGCTGCTGCCATCGAAGCGATGCGTGAGGTTTCGATTCCTGATCCCGCCCGGCGCGTCAACGATTATCCGCACCAACTCTCCGGCGGTATGCGCCAACGCGTCATGATCGCAATGGCGCTCGCCTGCGATCCCAAGCTCCTAATCGCCGACGAACCGACAACCGCGCTCGACGTTACAATTCAGGCGCAGATTCTCGAGTTATTGGACGAGCTGCGAAGAAATCGCGAACTCGCGGTGCTGCTGATCACACACGATCTGGGCGTGGTAGCCGAAGTTGCCGATCGCGTGGCCGTGATGTACACGGGTCGCATCGTCGAGGAGTCGCCGGTGGACGAATTGTTTGCGCGGCCAAAGCATCCGTACACCGAAGGTCTGCTGCGTTCCGTTCCCAAACTGACGAGTGTGGCGGTTGCGAAGAAGGAAAGGCTCGAGACGATCGAGGGAACGGTACCAAGCCCCACTGAGCTTCCTCCCGGATGCCATTTTGCGCCGCGTTGCCCGTATCGTATGCCGCGCTGCACCCAGGAAGAGATAACGCTTTACGATCTTGAAGGTGACGTGAAAGTGCGTTGCGTGCTGTTTGATCTGGCGGCTGCGGTGGCGGCTGATCATCAAGCTCAAACGCGAGAGCCAGGGGCGAATAGCAACTGAAGAAATTTTCCATTTACCATTTACCATTTTTCATTTGCCATCTTAGAGCGGAATGGTTTGCATCTGGGAGGTTAAAGCATAATGAGAAATGCTGATGGCAAATGAAAAATGGTAAATGAGAAATGGAAAATGGATTGCGATCGGTAACTGCGAAAGCGAACAACCTCGTAAACGTACGGGGCTTGGTAAAACATTTCGCAGTCGAGAACAGCGACGACGTAGTGCGAGCGGTTGACGGGGTCTCGTTTGAAATTTTTCGTGGCGAGACGCTGGGACTCGTGGGCGAATCCGGCTGCGGTAAATCCACGGTCGGTCGTTGTCTGCTGCGTTTGATTGAACCGACCGCGGGATCAATAGACTTTGATGGACGCGATGTTCTGTCGTTGGGAAAGTCGGAGATGCGCGAGATCCGGCGCGAGATGCAGATCGTGTTTCAGGATCCGTATGCCTCGTTGAATCCGCGCATGAAGGTTGGCGACATTGTCGGCGAACCGCTCGTCATTCATAAAGTAGGAAGCAAAAAGGAAAGACGCGATCGGGTCGCGGAGCTCTTAAAAAAAGTCGGACTCGATCCCGATTACCGGAATCGCTACAGTCATGAGTTTTCGGGTGGCCAGCGACAGCGAATCGGCGTTGCCCGCACGCTCGCGCTCAACCCCAAATTGATTGTTGCTGACGAGCCAGTCTCAGCCCTTGATGTTTCGGTGCAGGCGCAGGTAGTCAATCTGCTTCAGGATCTGCAGCAGGAGTTTGGGCTTGCATACCTTTTCATTTCGCATGGGCTGGCCGTTGTCGAACACATTTCATCGCGGGTAGCGGTTATGTATCTGGGTCGAATTGTGGAGGTGGCCACCGCGGAGGAGCTTTACGCCAACCCGCTGCATCCATATACAAAGGCGTTGCTCTCCGCGATTCCCGTTCCTGATCCTAAACAGAAACGCGACCGGATAGTTTTGCAGGGTGATGTGCCGACTCCGATCAACCCGCCGTCAGGCTGCCGTTTTCGCACGCGCTGTCCGATTGCTATTCCCGAATGCGCGGCCATTGATCCAGATCTGCGCGAAGTTTCAACTGGGCACACGGTGGCCTGCATTCGTGTGCCCGGCTGGGAAGAGGCGCCGTCGGCTGAGACGAGGAATACAGAAGCCGGAGCGGTAGCGACCGGGTCGCTGTAACCTAAGCTCGTGTGAATGTGAAACGCGATCCGGTCGCTACTAGCACCCCACGCGGGCTGCCCGCGCGGGAACCCCGCTACGGCTCCCGGTTCTAAATTAGTGGGGCATCGTCGGAGCCGTATATGCGGACGATTCGCCGCTCTACTCAAGCTCTGAATTTGGGCTCGCGAAACCTTGATCTGATCTGCAGCGTACTAGTCATATCAAACAATTCCGCGCTTGACCGCGCAAGCCACGCACCGGACGGACTGTTTTCTCCCCGTCCTCTACTAACATCGGAGGATAAACAGATGAGCGATCCAAACAGCGACTTTCAAGCAGCAGCAGGAGCAGGACTACCCTCGCCGCCGCCACCGCCACCTCCGCCGCAGCTTGAGCCCGCCGCTCCCAGACCAACGAAATTACGACCTATCGCCATAGGCTTGTTTGTGCTGGGGTTGATCGCGTTGATTGCGGGCGTCGCCAAGATTCTCCCAGGCGGAATTTTCACCGGTCTGGCTTTCGTATGCTGGGGACTGTTGCTGTTCGGTCTTAGCTTCATTCGCCTGCCCGACACCGCGACAGATGAGCCGCCAATGTCGCCGGTGCAAAAGATTTTAGGAGTGTTTTATGAACCCACCCGCGTCTTTCGAAACTTAAGGTCACATCCGAAATGGCTCGCCGCGTTTTTGGTGATCGTGATAGTCAATATCGTTTACAGCTTCGCTTTTGCTCAGCGTGTAACTCCGGAACGCATCGTGGGCTACACCATGGATAAATTGGCGGAGAGTCCGATAAAACCGCCGCCCGATCGAATGGAACAGGCCAGAGATGATGCGCTGAAACAAGCGACGCAGCCTGTCCAAAGAGTGCAGACGGCTGCAAAAACTTTTGTAGGAATTTTTGTGCTCGGAGCGATTGTCGCCGCACTTTATCTTCTTGGCGTCGTGATCTTCGGTGGCCGAATAAACTTCTGGCAAGCACTGGCGGTCTATTTTTATGCCAGCCTTCCCGTGATACTGATTCAGAAGTTGCTGAGCCTGGTAATCCTTTTCATCAAGAGCCCGGATGACATACATCCGATTCTTAATCAGGAAACCATGGTCCAGGACAATTTGGGAGTGCTCTTTAATCCGGCTGATCATCCGGTGCTGTTTGTGGCGGCGTCGGTAATTGGAGTGCTCTCATTTTACGGGTTGTGGCTGAGGGCCAGGGGTCTGCAAAACGGCGGAACGAAAGTGAGTAGTACGGCGGCCTGGGGTGCGACACTATCGGTCTGGATACTCTGGGTGCTGTTTGCCGTCGCCCTGACTGCGGTGTTCCCGAGCTTTATCTCGTAGCTGACGCAATGAGGTCAGTACCACCTCGCGGTAGCGGGTGGGTCCGACGGTTGGCAAGTACGCCGAGGCAGACGCGCGCGCTACCGCGAGTTGGTACTGACCTCACTTGACGCAGCGGAGCGGATTATTTGAGCAAGGGGTGGCGTTGATTGACTGCGCTACTCATATCTCAGCGATTCAATCGGATCGAGGCGTGCCGCCTTCCAGGCCGGCCAGATTCCAAAGATCAGACCAATGCCGACGCTGGCTACGAAGCCTCCAACCGGCGCCCACAACGGCACGTAAGACGGCATTATCAGTCGCAATAGAAAAGTGAGCAGCCAGCCGATCGAGAGTCCCACCAGACCACCAAAGCCAGTCAGCGTTGCGGCCTCGATCAGAAATTGCCACATGATGTCTCTGCGGCGGGCGCCAATTGCCTTGCGCACGCCGATTTCACGTGTTCGCTCGGTGACGGAAACCAGCATGATGTTCATCACGCCGATGCCGCCGACCATCAGCCCAACCGACGAAACTACTACCATCGCGATGGCTACACCGCTGAGGATTGAACGGAAATTACTGAGGAACAGCTCAGCTGTTTGTAGACCAAAGTTATCCGGTTTTCCAAAGGGGACCTGACGCCGCACTCGCAGCAGATCGGTGATCTGATCGAGCGCTTCGTCCATCATGCCCTTGCGCGCAACGGCGAGAATGTAAATATCGCTCGAGCCGGGTTTGAGCTTGCGCGCTACATTGAACGGGACATAGATGACGTTATTCTGATCATCGTCGCCGCCGCCGAGAAGAAATTGTTCGCGTTTTTCCAGCACGCCTACCACGCGGAATTGACGCCCGCCGATTTCAATCTCGTTTCCCACCGGGGATCCGAAGGGGAAAAAATCCTGGCCCACTGACGATCCGATAACCGCTACCTCTTCGTTGTTATCGTTTTCATATTGCGTGAAGAAGCGGCCCTCCTTAATGATCTGTGTGCCTGCGCGTTCGAAATCGGGCAGCGTACCCTGTAGCGCTATCGCCGCCGAAGTCTTGCCCGGACCGGACACCATTATTTTTTGACCGAAGAAATTGTTGCTGATGTCGAGGAAGGGAACGGAGAGCTCGACGGCTGGCAACGAGCTTAGCGCTACGGCGTCGTCGTAGGTAAGGTCTTTCCGCATTCGCTCTTCACGCGACAGCCTGCCAATGTGAATTCCGGAATTGAACTTGATGACGAAGATAGAATTTGTGCCGTAGGATTCCAGCTCCTTTTTCACTGCCGTGTCTACGCCGCTGATAATTGAAGAGATTAGCATCACCGTAATCACCCCAATCATCACTCCGAACACTGTCAGGAAGGAACGCAGTTTATTGGCGCGAAGCGTGGCGAGGGCCATCTTCAAGTTTTCATAGATGTCGCTGCGAATTATTTTCATCTTTGCTTACGTGCCAGGCATTCAACCTTGTAACATCATACCGACCTCACCGCTCGCCTGAACTCCTCAATCGTAGGTCGACAAATTCAGAACCGGCAGCCGTAGCGACCGGATCTGTCGTCCTGATAAAGAACTCTTTCTTACCATTTCGTCCACAGAGACCAGGACAGACAGGAATGTCTGTCTTACTAGTCAGCTCGCAACGCTTCAATCGGATCGAGGCGCGCGGCTTTCCAGGCTGGAAAAACGCCGGCGGCAATCCCAATCCCGCCTGAGACCACGATGGTGACCACGACGGCCGTGATTGACAGATTCGTAGGAAAGAAAATCGCCGTCATTATCATGCCGATAATCCACGCCAGCAAAACCCCCACAGCGCCGCCGATAGCCGAGAGTGCGACGGCTTCAACCAGAAACTGTTTGAGAACATCCATCTTTCGCGCCCCTAACGACTTGCGAATCCCGATTTCTTTTGTGCGCTCAGTGACCGACACCAGCATGATGTTCATGATAACTATTGCTCCAACGATCAGCGCGATGGCGGGGACTGCGATCGCGACCAGGAAGGTCGGCCCAAGCAGCCGATCGCGAAAGCCCGTAATCGCATCGGGAGTAACGATGCCGAAGTTGTCTTTTTCATCCTGCTTCAAATGCCGGCGTGAGCGCAGCAGAAATCGGGCTTCATCGACAGCGTCTTTGAAAGTGTCGTCGGTTTTCGAAGTCGCTACGAAATAGAGCAGGCGATTACGCGTGAAGCCTCCGAAGTTATTGCCGTAGGTCTTCAATGGCAGGGTTACGAAATTGTCCTGCGGGACGCCAAACACAGTGCCCTTTGCGGTTTGAATACCAATGACGCGGTAAGGCAAACCCGCTACATTGATTTCTTCACCGATGGCCGTAGCAGGTCCGGCACTGAACAGCGCGTTCGCTACATCCATACCAATAAACGCGACACGCATCGCGCCGTCGTTTTCGGAGTCGGTAAAATAACGACCGTAAGCAACGTCGATGTTATCGATCTCGCTGATCACGGGCATCGCTCCATCAACCGGCACGTCTTCGACGAATGTCGAACCTCGCTTGATTAGCGAACGTGAAGCGCGCGCCTTGGCTCCAATCTTATCGATTGTCGTGCCGCGTGCTTTTAGATATTCGAAATCGTCGAGTGTAAGTTCCTTGTTTCTTCGTTGAGCAGCGGCGATGGAATCAAGGTCCTTGAAATCTTCGAAGTTGAAACGCTGGACCGTAAACGACTTTGACCCAATGCCGGCAATCTTCTCATCGATATATTTATTGAAACCGGAGATTAGCGACACGACGACGACGAAGGCGGTGACGCCGATGATCATGCCGAGCAGTGTTAATGCCGAGCGAAGTTTATGCGCCCAAATTGCGGCGATGGCGAGTTTCAGAGTTTCGGCGAATTTCACGTTGAGTTA
>DASZDU010000048.1:0-12514 GCA_035941655.1 Pyrinomonadaceae bacterium
CCAGACACGACAATGCCCCACAGGGATTGTTATTGGGCCGTGTGGGGCAGAACCGGAAAGCTCCGGATCGATTATCGTCGGAAGCGGCGCGTACGCACCGAAATACTGTAGAGAGTCGCAGTGTCGGACTCTACTCTAACCGTTTCCCCAAGTGTCAGGGGGTGGTCAGAACAGCCTTCCTTATTCTGTTTTCAACGTGACGTCAGTCTAGGCTTCAGGTGGTTCCGCTGTCAAGGTGCAGCTTGACTGTAGCCGAAGCGTACAAGAGGATCTCGGTAGCCTGATCCTCGCCGTTTTTGCGGGCAGCACGCTTGTCCCGATTCACCTGCGTCGTCAATCCACTGAGCGGACAAATCTAAAAATTTTGTCACGAAGCATTCAGCGGCGATTGCTCCCGAGCATTTGCGCTTCGATTCCTAAGCACATAATCTTTGGCTGCCAAACTTTGTCAGTTGCTACGCTCGTTTCGGGTCAAATTTCTGCCGCAATTATGGAAATCACTATTCCCATCCCCCGCGAATTCAGTTTTAAGCGAACAGTTATCAGTCATGGCTGGTGTCAGTTGCTGCCCTTTGTAATCGACCGGGAAAAGTGGCGATTAACTCGAACGCTCGATCTAAACGGCGCTAGTCCCGTAACCATCTCGATTCGAGCCACAAAACGAGCGCTCGTTGTTGACGCTTCTCGCCGGCTAAGCCAAACCGCAACAAAAAAAGTGGTTGCTGATGTTCGGCACATGCTGCGGCTGGATGACAACATCGAGGAGTTTTATCGCTTGATAGCCGATGATACCGACTTTAATTGGATTCCAACGCAGGGCGCGGGACGCCTGTTGCGTTCGCCGACGGTGTTTGAGGATCTGGTAAAAATGATCTGCACTACCAATTGTTCCTGGGCACTGACGGAAAAGATGGTTACCGGTCTCGTCGAAAATCTGGGACGTGAATCGACTAACGGGAACCGCACTTTTCCAACTCCGGAAGCGATGGCCCTGATGCCCGTCAAGTTTTATGTAAACGAGGTGCGCGCGGGTTATCGTTCGGAGTATCTCAAGGAACTGGCCGATCGCGTCGCTTCTGGCGCGCTTGACGTGGAGGGATGGTTCAAAAGCCCGCTGAACACAAGCGATTTAGCTAAAGAGATGAGAGATGTGAAAGGCGTCGGGCCTTATGCCGCCGAGAACCTGCTCAAACTTCTTGGCCGTTATGATGGGCTGGCACTCGATTCCTGGACGCGGGCAAGATTTTTTGCGATTCGAAATAAGGGACGCAAAGCCACAGACAAGAAGATTGCTCGCTATTATTCGCGCTTCAAAGAATGGCGTGGGCTCGCCCTGTGGTGTGACGTGACTCGCGACTGGCTCGAGGGCAGTTAGTTTCAAGTTTCAAGTTCCAAGTTCGCCAAAGTCAAATCGGCTTAGTTCCTTTTCGTGTAGTTTCGTGGTTTCCGTTTCTACGACAGACCCAACCACGAAGGAACACGAAAAAGACGAAAGCACACTAAGAGATCAGCTCTGTAAGCTAGCTGCCTTGCTGAATTCAAACTGACCCACGGCACCGTCGGGGAAAAGGTGTTGACAACCGCGACGGGCATCGGCGAATCTAAGCGACACTTGTGCCTCCCAACAAGTTTTGGGCAGCAGCCTGGTATTTCCCTATGAAAAGAATTTCCTTCGTACTCTTATTGTTGGTCATTTCGTCCCCTGGCGCTCAAGCGCAAACGCCTCAGACAACTCCTCCGCCAGGTTCGGAATCGCGGCCGCGAACAGTTTCGCCGGTACCCGCGATGCCCTCGCCCACGGTGCCGCTTCCAAAGGCTGAACCAGATTCTGACGATATTGAGGAAACGGCGCCGGGCGTAGTTATTGGAAGCAAACCGGAAAGCCGGCCCGAAGTGGCGGGACCGACGGCGACTGAACGCCGCCCGGATCCTTTGCCTGCGAGTTCGCGAGTTTTGTCACCGCCTCAGATCCAATCACGGATCGTCGAAGCTGAGCGCCTTCTAAAGTCGCGTCCTTTGCAGACGGCGAAGACTTCACCATCGATAGATCTGGTAACACTGGCCGCTTTGGATCGAAACACTGCCCGCATCCACCTGGTCACAGTCTATAAAGAAATATTTTTGACTAAAGGATCGGAATTCACAGCACCGAGCTCGCTCGGCATAATTTTGAACGTGCGAGTGTTACGTGCAAACGGCGTGAACACCGCAGTCGCAATCTTTGATAGCCAGGGCCGGTCGCTCGTGCCTTTGGTTGTTGAATTTCCCATTGAAAAGCGCGGCGTATTTCGCGAGATGGCCTATTACACATCCGCACATCCCGCTTTGCTTTCGCCTGACTTATCTCGATCGGGCCGGGCCTATGTACACCGGATGATTGATTTGGCGGCGAAGCGTCTGCGCGAAAAAGGAAAGTTCATTTCACCGGAAATCATTGCAGTGGCCGAGCGTCTTTGTTTAGTAGAACACGTCGATCACGATCGCTTCCGAGCAGAAAATCGGCTGGCGCTATTCGATGAAGTTTATTCTCTTTTCGCTTTAAACGAACCTGACACATATCGTTACTCGGTAAGTTCAGCGGGGGCGGGCGGCATGGTGCAAATGATTCCCTGGACTTACAACCTGGTGAGGCAGCGCTACCCCGCGATGGGCCTGACGCCGGACTTCGTCGTCGGCATGCGCAATCACGCGAATGCGCTTCAGGCCATGCTCCTGTACATGCAGGACACCTGGAACGATCTCGCCGCGAATGAAGATGTGCAGTACGCACTCAGCGCAAAACTGGCTACGCAGACAGAATTGTTAGCCGCTGGTTATAACTCAAACGCTGCTCGCCTTCCGCTCTATATCAGGCGCGGCGGTGCTTCCTGGAAAACGTTGATTCCGCGCGAGACACAAATGTATCTGCAGATATATAAATCGGTGGAAGCGCTCATGCCGCAGAAGCCGCGTCCGGCGACCAACGCCGCGCAACCGAAGGCGGAACCGGCGCGAACGGCCGGCGACACGTTATAGTTCTCCTAACAATCTTTATTTGATTTCCCGTCATTTTTCTATCAGACTAAATCATAACCACTAACACACACGAAATATAGACAGCCTATTTTTTCGGTGGGGTTCGTGTGCTTTCGTGGTTCGGTTGTCCTGTAAAAAACACGACTTCAAAGCTCGGATACTACACAAGCCAGAGGTTGGGTTGCTTGTTCAGAGGAAAGGTACGCATGAAGAATAGGATCACTGCTTGCATAACGCGTCGTCGCACACTCTTGTTTTGTGTGCCGCTACTTTCTGTAATCAGTTTCAGCCTTGTTGTCTCGGTTGAAGCCGGATGGGTGTTGCCGGCGCCACAACAAAAAGCGCCGGTTGTTCAAACCACACCAGCCGAGAAAACAGTCGAACAAGTCCAAAAAAATATTCAGGTGCTCAACGGCTTGCCCGCGTCGCAATTGATTCCGGTGATGAATTACATAGGCTCTTCGCTGGGCGTCAAGTGCACTTTCTGTCACGTGAACAAGGAAGGTAAATGGGATTTTCCCTCAGATGAGAAGCCCGAAAAAAGCAAGGCCCGGGAAATGATCAAGATGGTGCAGGGCATCAACAAAGGCAACTTCAATGGTAATCCGGCAGTTGGTTGTTTTACCTGTCACCGCGGCACGCACGAGCCGGTTCGTGTTCCTCAGCTGCCGATTGCCGCGCCCACGCCTTTTGCCGAAACTGCTGATACTGCCGCGGCTGCTCCCAAAGAAACACCGCCAACTGCCGATCAGATTTTGGCGAAATACACGGAAGCCCTGGGAGGCAATGCAGCAATAGAAAAACTGAAGACGCGTACGATGAAGGGAACCTGGCTTACTGCAAACGGCATCTCGCTTGGTTACGAGGTTTACCAAACGGCGCCCGACAGAATCTACACCGTATTGAACACCCCCAAACAAGGCGTGATTGAAAGAGGTTTCAATGGCACGACCGCCTGGGAAAAGAGCGCGCGGGGACTTCGCGAGCTCGAAGGCGTCGAGCTGGTCCAGTTGAGACGTTATCCCGATCTTTTTAAGGACATCAAGCTGCAGGGACAGTTCACGCGCCTGAGCTTTGGCGGCAAGGAGAAAATAGACGGAAAAGACGTCTACGTTTTGCGAGGTATGGGCGTCGATGGCCGCGGTGAGCGCCTCTACTTTGACGCCCAGAGCGGATTGCTGGTACGAAGGATCTCCTCTATTCGAACCATTGTTGGATTAATTCCTGAGCAAGTGGACTACGAAGACTATCGCGACGTCGATGGGATGAAGCTGCCGTTTACAATTCGAGTCACGTCCATCGATTCGTTCTTTAGCTCGACGCGAACGTTTACCGAGATCAAGCTGAACGTGCCAGTCGACGAAACCAAATTCAACAAGCCGGCTGCGCCAGCGGCAACGCCGAGCGGATAGTGGCTAATGTTTCTGTAACCCTGCTGACGCGGGTTACGCCACCAACTCCTCAACAATTCGTTTGACATGAATCTTCGTCGTATCCAGAAAAGGCACTCCGTTGTGTTCCTCGTCACGCAGAATCAACGGCAGCTCGGTGCCTCCAAGAATTATTCCCTCAATCTGAGATCGTTCTTTTAGTTGCTCCACGATCTCCAGCAACCGCTGCCTCGTTTCCGGCAGAAAGATCCCGTTGATTAATTCGTCCATGTAATGAGAATGGATGTAGTCCTGTTCGGCTTCATTCGGCAAAACGATCTCGATTCCAGCACGAGCAAAAACGTCGCGGTAAAAACCTGCCTGCATTGTAAATCGTGTGCCCAAAAGACCGATGCGTTTCAACCCGAGCATCCCGGCTTCAGCGCAGGCTGCTTCGACAATGCTGATTAGCGGCAGGGCAGAGCGCGCGCGAACTTCATCGAAAACAATATGCGGCGTGTTAGAAGCGAGGACGGCGAAATCAGCTTCTGCCCGCGCCAACTTGTCCAGTGCGGCGAGCAGGTACTCAGTCATGGCAGCTAATTCATTGGCCGTGATCAACTCGATCATTCTGGTCAAGTTGATGCTGTTGATCAGGATGGAAGGATAGTTTCCGGCGCTGGAGTGCGCGCGATAGGCTTCTATGATCTGGCGGTAGTATTCAATGGTCGACTCTGGCGCGATACCGCCAACTATACCGACAGTTTTCATCATGACGAACTTTGGAGTGCGCTGACCTGTCAGCGCTTTGGTCGGTCGCGACTTGTCGCGACCACTCGCTACATTGGAACCACCGAACGCTCTGGGCGTCAGGCCGCCCAGGAACAAAAGCGCTGACAGGTCAGCGCACTCCAAAGTTATTGCATTACCGAATCTAATCCATCGTCCTCCCGAAGAGCACATTGACCCAATAGAAAGCGACGGTGCCGCTGCCGATGACCAAACACGTAGCAACAGTGCGCCAGAGGATATCGGTCCCGGCGAACTTCCAGATTGCTAACAACGAGGCCAGCACTGCCACAAGAATACAGAGGCTGGTAATCCAGAAGGAGACGCTTCTGACCAGACTGGGATTCAGATAGCCGCGTCGTGAAGCGCGTTGTTCAGATTCGGACAATACTTCTACTCCGCTTTGAGATCGTTAACAGTGCCGGGGACTCGCTATGTCGATTAAGAGAGATCAGATTCTAGACAACAACCGCGATCTTGAGAAGCGCAGGAAAGCAAACAGGGAAAGCAAACAGGGAAAGCAAACAGGGAAAGCAAACAGTAAACAGCAGACAGCAAACAGCCGGACAACCTGAGCACTTGATGTTCTCTTCCATCTCGGCATATGTGTGTTCAGGCTGTTTGCTGTTTGCTGTTCACTGTTTGCTGTTTACTTCTTCTAGTATCTCGCCCCCGCCCGCCGCTCTCCCAACAGTCGATAGTCTTTCGCTCTAATTGCTTCCACGATTTTGTCGCGCTCGAGGTAGATAGAAACGTTGCGCAGATTACTAGCGGCGAGACCAACATGAAAGATTATGCCGCAGGTGATGAATATCTTTCCGAACATTTGCCAACGCCTGCTTTGCAACAGTCTGTTCCAGCAATACAGGCTATAGATCATCGGAATCGGCAGGGTTACATAAAGGTGATTCGATTGCGGCGGCTTAATGGAGAACAGGAAACTCGCGTAGACGATCAAGACGTTGCCGAGCAGCAGATACTTGATTGCTTTCCAGTCGCCGGGTCGCGGGTCGCGCAAGAACCACGAGACAATCAGTGCGATTACCTGAGCTGTTCCTACCACAAAGAGAAACGCGGCGAAGGGAATGAGCCAGCGTTCGGCTTTGAGGAAGGCGATTCGCTCTGCCGTGTGTGGGCCCAGAAGTCGAGGCACTTCGAAACTGGCAAACGAAAGTAAGCGAGTTAGTATGCCCCAGAGCGCAGTTATATTTTCGCTGTTTAGTGTTATTGCCGAAGTAGTTCCACCTGCGCCCTCCCCGAAGCCATACTTCAAATAGGTCGGCAACAAAAGTGAGCCCGTAACCAACGCACCCAGGGCAAACCATCCCAGCCCACGCACAAATGCGCCAATACCTTGCCGCGTTTGAAAGTAGAGAGCTACAAGTGCGTAAGGGACGAGCACGGGCCAGGACAAGTGCAGTTGCATCACCCAGCAAAGACCAAATCCCATCATGAAATTAGCGGTCCAGGTCGAGATAATTTGCTTACTCGTGAACGGATAAATCTCCAGCGCGCCGACAAAGAAAAGGATGGAGCCGAACAGGACGTATGACGGGTTGTAGATAGTAGTCGAGAGATCTAGCAGCCACGGCGCGGTTAGCAGCCATGACCAAACGAACCAGCGGGGCAAATCGGGAAGACGCTTACAGCAGTACCAGGCGAGCAGGCAAAGGGCGGTGAAGGACAGCAGGTTCAACAGCAGGTAAGGCGCTTCAGCAAGGGGCAGAATAAAGAAAGGCCCGCCAACGAGGAGCGCTTGCAAGGCGCCGGGGATTTGAATCTCCCCCCAGACAACGTCTGGCCCAAAATAGGGCCACGCTCCAGTCGTATAAAACTTCAGACCGAGCAAATAAATTTGTTTCGTATCGGCGTCGACGAACTGAGAGCACAAGCCGAAGGCTAAACGGAAAAGAAAAGCCAGCAGAAGCAGCGAGATGAAGACCAACCGTCGTTTCGTTAGAGGCATCGACGGAAGTTATCCGCGAGTTGTGGCAGCTAATAAACGTCCGGTTAACCAGGGGACGATTAGCAGGACGAAGTACGCGAGCCAGATAGTTAAGTATGCAAAGAAGCCGAATCCGTTTTTGAACAGGATAACCAAAACCAGCAGGTCAAGCAGGAAATTTACCAACGCGAACGTCAACCCCAGTTTCAGTCCTTCGCTGGCCGTATCTCCGGCCGTCCTTTTCAAATAACTGCGCGCCAGCAAATACGCGAGAAACGGCCACAGGAGTAACAGCGGAAAACTGATGGCAGGAAAGCGCGAGAGATACGGTATCGACGAGACATCTTTCAGCGCCGGCGTCATGAAGACCACAGTGCCCCAAACAAATCCTGTAATCCAAATCAACAATGCGTAGGCTAAGGCTCGGCCGAACCTTTGAGGCATGAGCAACTCCTTGGGCAAGCAGGACCAGATAATAAGGCGACTGAAGTCGCGGCCATTATCCTCCAGATTTGAACCAACGGCGCAATAAATATCCTGCTATTGACAGAACAACCTTGCGTCGCAAACGAACCAATCTTTAAGTCTGCCGGACCTCGCCGGCAGTTCTTTACCGCATCTGGGCACTCGCGCCGCGCAGGAATGATGATTGCAGTTGGCGCAGCAACACTTTGATAAGAGGAGATAAAATGTTTAGACCAATTTTCGCAATGATGCTCGCCGCCGCAATCCTGGTTACCGGATTCGGCCTGCCGACGGTTCGAGCCCAGGCAGTGAAAGATGCCCGCGCTACGGAACAGATCAGGACCAAGGTGCAAAAAATCGGTGTGGGTGGAAACGCACGCGTCGAAGTAAAGCTGCGCGATAACACCAGACTGAAGGGTTATATCAGCGACGCCGAGCAAGACTCGTTCACTGTCGTCGACAGCATGACCGGATCGCGCCACAGCGTGGCCTATGCGGATACTTCAGCGGTTAAAAAAGCGAGCAGCGGTATCTCGGGAAAGACTTGGGCAATTTTGGGCGCAGCCGCGGTTGGTGCGGTCGTGACCTGGATTATCGTTAAGCCGGCGCTTTGCGACGGTGGCGCACAGACTCGCGGACCCTGTTAAGGTAACTATTTGGAGTGCGCTGACCTGTCAGCGCTTTGGGTCATGGGCGGCCTGCCGCCCATTTCTTTGAGCAGTTTAGCCGACGATGGCCGCGACAAGTCGCGACCGAATAAAAGCGCTGACAGGTCAGCGCACTCCAAAATTATTTAACTCGCTGAGAAGCCATTAACTTCACCGACTTACTCACCAGCTTTCGTAAGATTCCGACGTCGATGTCAGCGAGCTTCTTGATATAGAGGCAGGATTTTCCCGTCTTGTATTTGCCCAGATCTTTCATCAGTTCGGCAAACGAATCAAAACCTCCCATGAGGTACAGCGTCAAGTCGCCCTTGCGAGGCGAGAAGCCCGTTATCATCCAATCACCTTCGCGTCCACTCGCATACTTGTAATGATAGCGGCCGAAACCAACGATGCTGCTGCCCCACATCTTCGGTTCCTCGCCGGTGACATCGCGCATGATGTCTGCCACCGCGCGACAATCTTCTCGCCGCTGCGGATCCGCGATCTTGTCGATGAACTCAGAAACGCTCGCAGTTGTTTCTTTTGTTTTTAATTCCGCCATGCGACCTCACTAATCTGCGTAAAAATTTTCTGCCACATTGATTCGACCAAATTAGTTGCCACTAATTGCGCGGCTGATGCTTGCGAGCGATGCGAATGATCGCTCCCAAACTACGCTCAACATCTGCGTCTGTAGTTGCCCACGATGAGACGCTAATGCGCATCGCTGTTTGCCCTTGCCACACAGTGCCGCCGCACCAGCAGGTTCCGTCGGCCTGAATTTCCGCCACCACGCTATTTGTCGTCTCTGCATTTCCAAACGATACCAACACCTGATTGAGAACGACGTCATTGAGAATCTTGAATCCGGCTGCGCGTAATCCTGCGGCGAAGCGCCTCGCCTGTCGACAATTCCGTTCGATGAGCTCGGTGACGCCGGCGCGCCCCAATGACCGCAGCGCGGCCCAAACTTCTACTCCACGCGCGCGGCGCGACAGTTCGGGCGTAAAGTCTGAAGGGTTGCGAAACTCGCTGGTCGGCAAATAATCAGCCGTGATCGCCATGGCCGCGCGCAACGCGTCGGCATCGCGGACGATTGCAATGCCGCTGTCGTAAGGAACGTTCAGCCACTTGTGAAAATCCGTGGCCCACGAATCCGCGCCGGCAAGACCTGCGGCGAGTGAAGACGTTGAGGGGGAGGTCGTGGCCCACAAACCAAAAGCACCATCAACATGGACCCAGGCGTCGAAGGCGTGCGCGCGTTCGCAGATCTCAGGAAACGGATCGAAGGCGCCCGTGTTCACATTGCCTGCCTGAACACAAACAATAGTTGGGCCGGAAAGCGTGGGAAGTGCGTCGGCTCGCATTCTTCCTTCGGAATCGACCGGCACCTTAATGACGCGATTACGACCCAGGCCCAAGAGTCCCAGCGACTTGAACAGTGTCGGATGCGCCTCGTCGCCTACTACCACGGTGATTGCAGGCGCACCAAATAAACCATCGGCTTCGACGTTCCAACCCGCGCGCTTTAGCACGGCATGACGCGCGGCAGCTAATGCAGAAAAATTTGCCATCGTGGCGCCGGTTACAAAAGCTCCGCCACATTCCGACGGCAACTGGAAAAGATCGAGCAGCCATTTCAAAGCCACTTGCTCAAGTTGAGCGGTGGCAGGTGTGGGAGTAAATAGTCCCGAGTTCTGATCCCAGGCGCCGGCGAGCCAATTTGCCGCAAGCGTGACCGGCAAGGCGCCGCCAATTACGAACCCGAAAAAGCGCGGTCCGGCCATCGCCATAGTCGCCGGCGAACAGACTTCGTCCAGCAAGTTGACCACTTCTTCCGGCGGAGTTTGGACCGCGTTCAACGGCTGGTCCAGGAGCGCAAGTTGGGCAATGGCCTCGCTCGCAGGAGCCACGCCGCGACTATCAAGATTCTCCAAATATGAAATTGCGCGTTGAGCCGTATGCTCCAAAAGTTGTCGGGTTGTTGGTTCTGTCATGGTCGTTGGAAGTTTTCAGTTTGCATCACGAGAAGTTTAGACGAAGACAGAACCGGTCGCTACGGCTCCCGGTTAGGAATTTGTCGACCCACGCTACCCCAACTTTAGGCCTTCATTGGACGTAGGCGATTGATCCAATACGCCCAGGCCACCATCAAACTAAACAAAATTAATCCGCCGACTCCTGCCTTCACTGGATTCGGATCCATGCCCGCGTGGAGGTTTCCGTACCACACGAGCGTAATGAGCGCTGCGCCTATCCAGAATGCATACCTGCCTGCGAACTTTGGGGGACGCGTTGCGCGCGTGTAAAGCACGAGCGCGACTAACCAAAACCCTCCTTCCACAATCAGGGTAGCGGGGAGGGAACTCCATAGTCGAAAACCGTAAACCTGAGAAAAGCCAGGACCGAGTTGCATATCAGGATGATGGCTAATCACATCCAAAATCCAATGACTAACGACCACTACAAAAAGCAGCCAGGCTCCGCGCGAGTAACGCCGTCGCAGAAAATATGCACCGGCGAACAGCGCAGCCCACACGACGTTCATGAGAAGGCTGTGGCTGTAGACGATGTCCCTTCCAATCGTGCGATTCAGCTGAGCGCCGGGCACTGGATCGAAATGTTCGACGCCGGCAATCAGCAAAGGAAAGGCGACGAGATCGGCGAGAAACGCGGCTAGCGTCCATGTGCCTAACGAAATCTTCGGCTCGATCTTCTTTGCAGTTAACGCCACCGCAAGATGTCCAACCAGCATCGTTGACCTCTTTTCGACGCTTAGCGTCGAGATGAATTTAGCCCGGTGTTTCAACGCCGGGACACCATCAAGCGACGGGAGCTGCGTCGCGTAGCGACGCTTGAGCGGCAATTCAAACGTCACTACGTGACGAATCGATTCATTCTTTTTTCCCTGGCGTTGAAACGCCAGGCTAAATTCAGGCTGCCGCTACGCGGCGCAGACGCTAAGAGTATTCCGCCATGTCCTGCTTTGAGAGTCGTTTCTCGACCTTGGCAATGCGAGTAGCCAGACGTTCGTCGCCGAGTCTTTCGGCAACGGCACTAAACTCAGGCGTTGCACCATGCCAGCGCAGTTCCTCAACATCGTCAAAAAGCGGCGCATCAGTTCTAAGGGTCGCAAGATTCTTGAATAGCAAAGCGAGCTCGCGTTTGTCCTTCAGCAGATCGGGCGGAAATTCCTCTATCGGACCGTAGCGGTTGATCACGGACGCGGCTGTTTTCGGCCCGTAGCCGGCGATGCCCGGATACCCATCAGCGGTGTCGCCAACCAGCGCCAGGTAGTCCGCGATAAATTCCGGTTCAACGCCAAACTTTGCGCGCACACCATCCGCATCACGAATCACGCCTCGCCTGCCGTCTATCTGCACCACTCGATCTGCAACCACACATTGCGCCAGGTCTTTGTCGGGTGTCCAGATGCAGACCTTCTCAACCCGCGCGTCCTGCGCGGCAAGGTATGCGGCTGAAGCAAGCGCGTCATCTGCCTCAAGCTCGACCATGGCCCATACTGCGATGCCCATGGCCCGGAGCGTTTCTTCGAGTGGCTCAAACTGCGCTCGCAACACGCGTTCGATGCCCGCGCCCGTCTTGTACTGCGCCCAAAGTCCATTTCGGAATGACTCGATTATGTGATCAGTGGCAACGCCGATGTGTGTCGCGCCCTCATCGATCATTTTTGCGACTGAGTTTAAGACACCCGCAACTGCACCTAAGGGCGGATCGGTTTTCTTGAAGCGCCGGATGCCGTAGAAGTGGCGAAAGAGTTCGTATGTACCGTCAACGAGATGAACAATCATTAGGCTGTGCTTCAGAGTTATGAACCAAACTGATTTAGGATAGCGGTCGGAACGCGATTGTACGGGAGTTAGTCGTGGGACGGCGAACGCCCAGCCTGATCCCGGCGACTGGCAGAATAATCTCAACTCTCTGTGCGAACTCTCTGAGCTCTCCGTGGTGGTTTATTGCAAGGGGAAGACTCACCACAGAGACACAGAGCACACTGAGGATGCACAGAGAAGGAGTAACATGAGATCTCGAAGGAGGAACGATCATGCGCGCGAAAGTTTTTCTATGCGTCCTCGGTACTCTTGCCGGTTCTCTCTTTTCACAACCAAGCCGCTCACAAACGGTGGGGCCACCGGCCGCAAACTTC
Organism: Pyrinomonadaceae bacterium; assembly: GCA_035941655.1. Classification (GTDB taxonomy): domain Bacteria; phylum Acidobacteriota; class Blastocatellia; order Pyrinomonadales; family Pyrinomonadaceae; genus PSRF01. The sequence goes on from DASZDU010000048.1 coordinate 12,400, forward strand.
GAACGCCTTGTGCCTGCCCAGAAACGCATCGTGATCGCCGCAAGCACTTTGCTCGATGGCAAGGGTCACGTGGTTCACAACACTCGCATTGTGATCGAGGGTTCGAAGATTGTCG
>DASZDU010000049.1:0-16746 GCA_035941655.1 Pyrinomonadaceae bacterium
TGAGGTCAGTACTCGCGGTAGCGGGTGGGTAAGCGACGCGCAACTATTGCAGGACATCCCTACTGATTGACGTTTAGAAAGGGCACTTGTGCCCCCGCCGCCGGCGCACAAGTGCGCTATCTAAACGCAAGCTTGACCTCATTCCTCATGCGCAGAAGCCTTTGAAGGTCGTTTCGCTCGGTGCGTATCCTGGGAAGACTGGGCGCAGGTTCGGTACTCCGAGATGTCGCCGGGCAATCTCACCGAAAACATCGCGGAAGTCTGTCGTCAGCGCGAGATCGCGTCCTTCATAAAGCTGATCGCTTCTTAGCCCCGGCCACTGCCCGTAGATTTTTCCACCTCGCACTCCGTTGCCCATCACAAACATCGCATTTGCATGTCCATGGTCCGTGCCGCGATTTCCATTTTCTCTGGCGGTGCGGCCAAACTCCGACATTGTCAAAATCACCACGTCATCCATGCGCTGGCCCAAATCAGCGTAAAGCGCAGTGAGTCCCGCGCTAAACTGACGCAGCAAATTGCCAAGTTGACCCTGGGCGTTGCCTTCGTTTACGTGCGTGTCCCAACCACCGACATCAGTGAAAGCTATTTCCAGTCCAACTCCGGCTTTGATCAACTGCGCGATCTGCAACAACGAATTACCAAAGGCCGTGCGCGGATATTGCGCGCCGTTCTGCGGTTGATATTGAGCTGGATTAACTTTTTTAAGATAGTTGACGGCCTCGAAAGTTTCTTTGCCGGTGCCGCTGAGCACGTCGTTGACGGTCTGACCGTAGATGGCCTCGAAACCACCCTGCACACTTGCTGAGCCTTGACCGGCACGGATGTTAAAGTCCGCGAGGTTTGACATAGCTATAGCCGGCGCCCTGCCCTGCAGCACACGCGGCATGGTTTGCGTTAGCGAAACCGCTCGGAAGAGGCTGCGTTCTGGATCTGCTTTACTCTGCAAGTAGCGATTGAGCCAGCCGTCGGCAGTTGACTTCACGTCGGGCGTCGCCGACTCCATGTAATCCTGCGCGTCAAAATGCGAACGCGTGTTGGCGGGCGAACCGGCCGCATGAACGATTGCCAGACGCTTCGAATCCCACAAGGGTTTGAATTGAGCAAGCGACGGATGGAGTCCAAAAAATCCATCGAGATCAATTGCCGACTCGGTATTGCCCGCTTGCGGCTTCGCAATGGCGATCGAAGGACGCAGATCGTAATAGCTGCGTTCGCCGTGAGGCACGACCATGTTCAACCCGTCGACTGCACCGCGCTGAAAAATCGCGATCAGAGTTTTGCGGCGACCGCCGTTTTGACGTTCACGATTTTGCCCGAGCGCCACACGCTGCAGAAACGAGGGAGCAGCACTCATCAAACCAAAGCTCGCAAGGGCAACGCTACCCGACTTAATAAAGTATCTTCGCTTCATTGTCGTAAACCTTAAAGAGTTTCAAGTTTCAAGTTTCAAGTTCGGAGCTTTGTGTTTCAAAGCGGGGCCTTCGATAGGCTTTCCCTTTTCTTAACTTGAAACTTGAAACTTGGAACTTGAAACTCGTTCACTGCCTTTGAAATTCTGGTGAACCTAATATCAATCCTACAATTTTCGTTACCGGATCTGTGATGTTTGCGTCCGACCGAGCCAGCTGCTGACGCTGTTGACGTGGTCTCAAAGACTGCTGGGGATCCATCGAGTCCATAGACTGGGCCGGCATGTTAGCGTTACGACGTTCCGCGGTAATCGCCGGAACGATCAACGGCGCCGGTTCATCCAGTTGCTTGAGTAACACTTCCTTGGTTTTGGGCGTTACTTCCCCTGAGACGATCAAACCCAGGAAGCGATCCATGATCTGCCGGTTGTTTAAGGAAGCATCAGCATGCTTTACAAACTGCTCGAGATCGACTCGCGTGCCCGGTATGCGATTGCTCGCCAGCACCAGGCCGAAATTCAAACGCTCCAACAGGCCGCCGGTATTGACCCAGCTTTCAGCGGTGTCGGAATAACCGTTGGGCGTTTGGAACCCGTAAAGCGGCTCTCCCATGCGCGCAATCCACTGATGCAGTTGCGGCCCGCCGGTCGTTTCCGCACCCTGGGCGCGGATCGCGCTGATTGCCAACTCGAACGGTCGCTTCACCTTCGCCCGATAGGCTTCCGGCGAATTGAATTCGGGCGACAGGAAAATCGTGCGTAGAGTTTCACGTATGTCGCCGTCGCTCTTTGTAAACGTCGCTGCGGCTCGATCAACGAGACCGGGCGTCGGGTTATCCGCGACAAAGTGTCGGACCAGCTTCGTGGCTACAAATCTGGCCGTCGCCGGATGGTGTGCCAGAATGTCGAGCACCATCTGACCATCTTTGATTCCGCCCCCCGCTGGAATCTTGTGGCCCAACACTTTTTTCTCGCCATCGTCGTGAGCACGCGGATTGAAGAAAAACTTGCCGGCGTTTTCCCGCAGCATGTCCGCGCGCGGACCATTCAACATCGCCTGGGTAGCTGCTCCGGCGCCGCGTGGGGCGAAGATGGTCCACCCGGTGAAACAACGCGCGACTTCCTGCACGTCCTGCTGTGTGTAGCCACCCTCCACCCCGAGCGTGTGAAGTTCCATCAGCTCACGCGCGTAGTTTTCATTGATGCCACGTCGAGCTTGTTGCTGTGGTCGCTGTTGCTCCGGGTTGTTGCTCATGCGCACCTGCGGCCGATCGTTCCGACGATCACCCATCAGCATTCTTGCTAACGGGCCTTGTTGTCCACGTCGATTTCCACCGCCAAGCTGCGCGTTCGGACTGACGCTCTGAAAGTTGTCGAGATAGAAAAGCATTGCCGGACTGTGCGCTGTGGCCGACAACAAATCTGAAAACTTTCCCATCGCATTCGGACGAATTGTGTCGCGATCGTAGGACACCAGCAGCCAGCGATCGGCGCCTTTTCCGGCAAATACATTGAAATGGTTGGTCCAAAAATCCACCATCACTTCCTGGAGCTGCCGCTCGCTGTACACCGCGCGCAAAATTCGAGACGCCTGCAGCTCAGCCGTGATTCGTTGCGGCTGCTGCAATCCATTTCGCAGGTAGTATTCGCGCAAGGCGTGGCGATATTTTTGATTGTCACGTGGATCTTGATCTTGCTCAGGCTTGTCGCCTTCCTTTTTCGCTTCGGCTTTGATGTCGCCGGCTGACATTTCCATCGTGTCCGCGACCTTCGGTTCGGCGGGCGCAGCCTTAGCGCCGCCCTTCACACGACTATCTCGAGCGGCAGCCAGTTCCGCAGGCAGCTCACCGCGACGTTCAAGCTGACGCAGAAGCTGTCCGGGCTGCGGATATTTCTCATATAGCTCGGCAGTCGTCATGTTCAGAGTCGCCAAATTTTTTACCTTCGCTTCGGCGATGGCATCGTTGATGTTTTCCGGGTGCAATTGCTGATTGATGTAATTGTCCAGACCCATTGCTTTCACGCGAGTCACATCACCGGGCCTGGCGCCAAACCCCAGACGATTCAGCACGTGCAGGACGTGCTGCTCTTCAGTTAGACCGGTCTTTTGAATGGCCGATTTTCGCTGTGCGCTCGCACCGAGTGAGAGTGTGCTGGCGAGTAGAGCAAACAATGCCAAAAAGGCCGCGGCCTTGCTGGCGATTCCAGGTATCGGATGGCTCACAGTGTGTTTCGTTATTTTCATGTCGACAATTCTCAGCTATTCAATTCCGTAGTTCTGCTGGCCCTATACCGATATTTCTTCGGCATCGCTTTAGACGCAGCTTCGCGGAAGAAGGTTTGGAAAAAGGATTGTTTTTAGTCGGCTCTATTTTGAGTGATTTTGTCTGAGCTTCGTGTACTTTCGTGGTACGTTTCCCTGCTAAACAAAGCGTACAACCACGCAGAAACACGAAATCAGAATGAAGTAACACCAATCAGAGTCGGGGCTCAGGTGATGGGCGGTCGATGCCGGCGCTTAGCGCACAGGCCTCGGAAAACTCGCTGGACTGCGGTTGCCACTCTTATCCACCGCCCGCACGCCGAAGAAATAATTATCCTTCGACATGCCCTTCATCGTGTAGCTGGTTACATTGCCGACTGCGTGCGCGTTCGTCCAAACGGGTGAGGTCGTGTCGCGCCAGACTATCTCATAGCCGGCGAGATCCGGCTCTTTGTTGGCATCCCACTTTAAGTCAGTATCATTGGTCAAGCGCGTGGTAACCAAACTAACACCTTTTGGTTGAGCAGGCGCCAGCGCGAGACTCGCCAAAGAAGCTGCGTTTACACGCGCGACATTGGCGATGTAATTGAAGTCGTCAAATTGCGGCAGGTCCCCGTATTGCACGCCGTTTTCGATGCGCACATTCTGATGTTGATGGCGGTAGTCTTCATTCGGTTCGGTAAATCTCACCGCCGCAAAGCCGCGCTCGAGAAACGGAATATGATCGCCACCACGCAAGTAACGATCGCGCCGGTAGACCATTATCACACGCATTCCGGACACGTAACGCTCACCCGTTTCCTTAATGAAGCGGGCCAGCTGTCGGGATGCGGAATCGTTCTCGCCGCCGACGCCACGACGCACCGTAGCTTCTTCAGGTTTCTCGTTTGAGGGCACTCCCTCTGAAAAGACGCGCACCGTCCTTGTGTCTCGGATCCCGTTGCCGCCAAGTGAATTGCCGATGATGTCGTTTGTGAACATACCTTCGACATCCATGGCCGTGGTCTTAGCCTGCTCAGCGGCATAGGTCGAACCAAGCAGGCCCTGCTCTTCACCGGCCACGGCCATGAAAATAATCGTTGCGTCAAATTTGTACTTCACCATCACACGCGCCATTTCGAGAACCGCGGCCGTGCCGGAAGCGTCGTCGTTTGCGCCCGGCGCGTCACACACGGCATCGGTCGGACTGGTGCACATTGAATCGTAATGGCCGCTGACGATGTAAATACGTGCTACCGACTCGGACTGCGTGCCTCTGAGTGTTGCTACGACGTTGGTGATCATTGTCGGGGTGGGAACGCGCGCGGCCTTCGGCTGTTCGAAGGTTTGTTTCTCGACAGTCATGCGCCCGCCGGATTGTTCCGCAACTACGGAAAACTGGGTGAACAGCCAATCGCGCGCGGCGCCGATGCCACGATTCGGATCGTTCTGCGCGGATAACGTGTTGCGAGTGCCAAACGAGACAAGTTTGCGGATCGTTCGCTCTATGTTGCGCGCGTCTATTTCCTTCACCAGCCGAGCGATTTCCCTTTGCTGAGCGGAACTAAGGGCACGGCCGCGACCACGCGCTGCCGCTGAGGAACGCGCGATCGTTGTCGCCGTTCCTGAAGTTTGCGCGGTTGTGGAAGGTGCTATGTGGACCAATGCGACTGCGATTGATAGCGAAGCGAAGAGGATTGCAGCGGGTCGGCGTAAGCTTAGTTTCATCGGGAAGTAGTTTTAGCCGCCGGGATCCGAGCCCTCTCTGTAAGCCCGGCTGAAAGTGCGCGTGGTATGTTCGGTAACACTCGGCATCGGTTCAAGACGCGGTGGAAACTGCTGTCGTGGACCAGGAATTTGAGCCGGCATTTGCATCGGCGGCCGCATCTGTGGTGGCTGATACGCTTCACGATTCATTGCCAGGACCTTCAACCAGAAACGCAGCATCAATGCGGTGCAACCGAACAAAGCAGCCAGCCCGAAAATAACCATCCAGGCGATGGCCGCTGGGTGAACTTGCCGCACAGCTAAATCCGACGCGCTGTTAAATATGATGCCCAGTCCGATGGTTATTGTGAGTCCCAGTACGATCGCCGGCAGGCCTAACTTCATCGGCTTGGCCGGCGGCCCCGGATACATCTCAGGGACGATGGAGAGATTAGCGCCGCAACGATTGCAGTATTTAAGTTCGACTGAGATTTCATTGCCGCAGGATGGACAATACATAAATCCCTCCGGTGTTTGCGAACACGGATCCGACAGACTGGTGTTAATGTACCACTCCGCAATCAGTATAGAAATACTTCGACTGTGAGGTACGGGGAAGGGCTGGGAAATGTTCGGAATCGCACGGGAGGCGCCATAGCCGCAATGCTCTATTGAATTCGGTAAGCTCGGCCCCTCCAAACAACGATAATCGCGCCATCCAGTCGTTCGGCGATCGTGCGAATACCAGGCTCATCAGCTACGAGTGCACGAAATTGTTCTGAACCGCGCGATAGCTTGATCGTTGCTTGCGACGCATAGTCAGTATCAACCCATACAGCGCCATCTCGGGTGAATCGCTTTCCAAGAACATCGCGAGTCTGCACTTCGTTATTCTTGCTATTCCTATTCATGGCACTCGGGCCTCGTTCGCTGGCGAGGCCGCCGACGGCGCGCTGGGTTGTCGACAGCGGAGCGTTCCTGGCACGGTTGGGGCCGTGCACATCGTCTGACTGGTTCCTTATTTCGTCACGCGCACGCTCCTTATCCTCCCGCTTCGTGGGCGCATCCAGAACGAAGTTCGCCGACTTTTCAGCTTCAACAGGCGGAGGAGGTGCTGCCACCTTTGGTTGTGCTGCAGATCCAGGTCGCAAAGCCGCTCCTTCGCCTTTACCTGTTTCAACTCCTGCTTCCTCGGCATCTTTGAAACCTGCGGCCGGGGCCGCTTTTGCAAGACTGGAATCAGAGTCTGTAGTTGTTTGATTGGCTTGTAGTTTCTTGTCCTGCAGCTTGCTCTTGTCTTCAGCAATGGTCTCCGCGGTCCGTGCCCCGGGGGCAGTTTGAACCGTTGCTGCTGGTTCGCTCGCCGGATTTAGACCAGTGCCGCTGTCTGCTGGTGCGGGTTGCACATTTTGTGGACGATTCTCAGCGACAAAAGCTTTCTCACTTTGTTGTCTCAATGCGAACAATCCTATGCCGATAACTATAGTGAGTACCAACGCCGGCACTGCGTAACGCAAAACCGAAGGCGACAATAGCGCAGCCAGCTTTTGCCAAAGGCTCGATTCATTTTTTTGTTCCCCAACTTCAAGACGACTGGCGGCACCAGCAGCCTGGGTCAAACCAACAACCAGGCTGCGACAGACAGCGCAATCAGCTAAGTGTTCCGTATAACGAACACGCGCAGGATCAGGAACTACACCTTCAGCATAGGAGTTTAGTTCATCGGCATCGAGATGATCGGCTGCGCCTGCCCTTTCGTCTACAGACGCTAAGCCGCTCTGCAATGCCGCATTCTTTCGCCCTCGCGCGAGAGACCGCAGCAAAAGATCGACTTCGTTTTTGTTGGTTCCGTTCATCACTAAATCTGTGCCCTCTCAAGAACGTTCACATACGCGACTGCTTGCAGTAAATGTTCTCAAGACTGCGCCAATTGTTATGTTCAGCCTGCAACTTCATTTTCGTTCTTCATCAGGAAGCCCTCACTTGCCAACAGAGGTTCGATATCTGTATCGAGATTCATGGCCACTTCCGAAAACGCGCGTTCTGTTTCACCCGTAGTCCAGCCTTGCTTCATTAGATTCTGTTCAATTTGCTGTTTCAACTCCCCGTGCACGCGCGTCAGCCGGCGGCTTGCTGTCGCTTCGTGGACGCCCAAGACGGCTCCCGCTTCGCGCAGTCTAAGACCGTCAAAATAGTAGAGCTTCACCAACAAACGATCTTCTGCGGGCAATTGACTGATGCACTCTGCCAATGCCTTTTGCATCTGTGCACCGGCAAGCTTCGTCGAAACCTGCAATTCAGGATTCAAAACTTCGGCGTGTCCGGACCAGGTGTGCTCATCCCGTCCATGCTGAATAATTCTGTCAAAATCCGCATCTTCTTCAGTCTGCACGAGCCGGGATTGCTTCCGATGCTGATCGATTGCCAGCTGACCAACAACGGCTCGCAGCCAGCCCGCCAGCGATCCGCGACCTGAATAATAGGCAAGCTTTCCAGCAGGCTTGCCGTCGTCGCGAACGCGCAGGCCGTGTAGTTCCGCCCAAATAGACTGCGCCAGGTCTTCGGCACCTTCCTCGTTTGAACTTGCCGACCGAGCCGCCGAACGAACAGTCGCTGAAAAACGCTCAACTAAATCCGTCCAGGCCTTTTGACTTCCCTGCTCGCAAGCAACAATCAGACAAAGGTCGTCCGCTTGCAGCTTCTCGATGAAGTCAGTGATTACGTCGACTGTGGCCGTCGGGTCATCTCGCAAAATGTACTTCTGGACTGCGGATGCGATTCGCGGTGTCAGCGCTTCCGGAGCGAGGCCATAACGATCCGTCGCACGGCCAAGCAACCTGCCGGCGCCTGCTGCAAATACCTTTTCGAGTTGCTCTGTTTGTCGGTTCACGGGGGACATTAACCCTGCGTTCTATGCTAACACGTGGGACACCGCACCGTGTGGGCCCCACGCGGAAGGTTGGATGTTCCAGAGGGTTTCAAGTTGCCGCCCGAGCGCGAGTTTAAAACTGAAGTTACTGGGCTTTGACACCGGTTATTCGGTCGGCTAGATTCAAACCTCAGCGGAGTGAAGCGAATTTCTAATAATCCACCCGGTATCTGCGATGCAGTGGAGGCGCAGAATCACAGCCCGAAACTGATTTTTCGATGCTTAGAGTCACGGAAATATTTCGCTCAATTCAGGGAGAATCGACGCACGCTGGACGCCCCTGCACCTTTGTACGCCTTACCGGTTGTCCAATGCGCTGCGTATGGTGCGATAGCGAATACACGTTTACAGGCGGAGAATACTTCACGATAGCCGACGTCGTCAGCCGCGTGCGCGCGTTTAATTGCCAACTGGTGGAAGTAACAGGCGGAGAACCGTTGGCACAGCGCGAGGCGTTCGCTCTGATCGAACAGTTGTGCGATGAAGGCTTCGAAGTGTTGATTGAGACCGGAGGCTTTGTTTCAACCGAGGGGGTTGATCCGAGGGCGAGTATCATCCTCGACGTCAAATGTCCTGGCTCAAGTGAGGAAGAACGAAACCACTGGCCAAATTTGGACCGCCTGCGATCCGACAAAGACGAAGTCAAATTCGTAGTTACCAACTTCGAGGATTGGACCTACGCGCTGGAAATCATCAGACGATACGAGCTGGACAACAGAACAAGAGCCATACTCATTTCACCTGCCTGGGGCGCCATCGACTTAAAACAATTGGCGGAGTGGGTTTCGAGTAGCGGACTGGATGTGCGCATGCAATTGCAACTTCATAAGTACATTTGGGGTCCGGAGGTACACGGAGTCTGATGGGCGGAACGGACGAGACAGCTTACGCGGCATCGAAGTCAGACGAGCCCGGCGGCCAGCAACCGGGATTAGCAGTCTGCCTCGTCTCCGGAGGTATGGATTCCTGCGTAACTGCTGCCATCGCTAATGACGAGTCCGAAGCGTTGGCGTTCCTTCACGTTTCCTATGGTCAACGAACAGAAGCCCGCGAGCATCGCGCCTTCGAGGAGATTGCGAGCCATTACGGCGTTGAAAAGCGCCTGGTTGTCTCGCTTGACCATCTCGCTCAAATTGGCGGCTCGTCGTTGACGGATACAAACATCGCAGTCCGCGCAGCTGATCTGGCGGCCCAGGGAATACCGACGAGCTACGTGCCGTTTCGCAATGCTCACCTGCTGTCGATCGCCACCAGTTGGGCCGAAGTGATCGGCGCAACTGCCGTTTATATCGGCGCCGTAGCCGAAGATTCCTCCGGCTACCCCGATTGCCGCCCGGAGTTTTATGAAGCCTTTCAGCAGGTAATAACGCGTGGCACAAAGCCGGAAACGAAAATTGAACTCAAGACTCCTGTCATCGCAATGAAGAAGTCTGAAATCGTGAAGCTGGGGCATAGACTCAACGCTCCGTTTGAACTTACGTGGTCGTGTTATAGAGAATCCGATGAGGCCTGCGGCGACTGCGACTCCTGCGCGCTTAGACTGCGCGCTTTTCGTGTTGCGGGCGTCAGTGATCCGATTACATATGTGCTTGACAGCAAGAGGTTTGCTTATTAACGTTAGGCCGAACCCTGTTAGCAAATTACAACCAGTATTGGAGCCAAAGCATCTTATGGGCTCTCCCGATTAAGAAATCATCTCTACATACTCTCTGGAGGAATCGTTGATGTTTAGTAGATATCTCTCGCCCGCCCTGGCCAGCCTGGCGTTAATCGTCTCAATTGCTACTCTTACCTCAGCGCAGACTGGCGCACTGCGAGGTCACGTAACTATGAAGCAAGCGGATGGCACTGTAAAACCAGTTCCTGACGCAGTCGTCGACGTGTACCGCGTGGATATTTTTTCAAAGACGCCGTTCACGACAAAGACAAACAAGAAGGGCGAGTTCGTATACGCGGGTCTTCAGTATGTTGGTGACTATGTGGTTGTAGTCAGTTCGCCTGGCGCGCATGCTTACTGGCAACCAAGCATTAAAGCTGGAAGAGACGTGGATTACCCTATCGAGTTAGAGCCGGGAGATGGCAAACGTATTAACGCCGATGAACTGAAAACCCTAATGGCATCGTCACGCAGCGCCGCACCTGCTGCGACCGCGAAGGAGTCTGCGGAAGAAAAAGCAAAGCGCGAGGAGCTGCTCAAAAAGAATGCCGAAATAATGGAGAGTAACAAGAAGGCTGAAGCGTCGAATGCAATCATCGAGCGCACCTTTAAGGCTGGCAATGAAGCGATGAAAGCAAAGAACTACGACCTGGCTATAACCCAATACGATGAGGGCTTGACCGCTGATCCCGAGCATCCGGGTGCGCCTGCTTTATTGACCAATAAGACCATGGCTTTAAACGCTCGTGCGGTTGATAAATACAATGCCGGGATAAAGGCTACCGACGACGCTACAAAAACTTCTAGCACCGAAGCGGCAAAAAAGGATTGGCAGGCGGCGAGTGAATCCGGCGCAAAGGCTGTCGCTATCTTAAAGGCGACTCCGACACCCGCTGACGCTACGGCAAGCGCAAACGCGAAAACAAATCTCTATTTTGCGCTGCTGGCGAGAGCGGAGGCGACACGTCTGTTTGTTACAAAAGTCGACCCGAGTAAGGTCGACCTGGGCGTTACGGCGTTTCAGGAGTACATCGCCGCTGAGACTGATCCAGTAAAGAAATCAAAAGCTGAGCACGATCTGGCGCAAATGCTTTTTGACGCCAACGTTTTTGACCGGGCGCTGTCTGAGTACCAAAAGATCCTGGCCGTTAATCCGGACGACCTCAACGCATTGCTTCGCGCTGGGCAGTCACTTTTCAACATCGGCGCCATCAATACGGATAAGACGAAGTATCAGGAAGCCGCGAACTATCTGGCAAAATACGTTGAAAAAGCGCCAGACACAGATCCGTTTAAGGCAGACGCAAAGGCCATCCTCGAAGCATTGAAGGATCAGGAGAACGTTAAGCCTGAGAAAACAGCCAGCCCTGCGCGTCGCACCCGGCGACCATAGCAGCCGCAACGATAGATGGGAACCACGAGGCGCATTGGGAGAAATCCGGTGCGCCTCAAGTTTTGACCAGTCAGTCCATCCGGCTCAATTATTGGCTCATCTGGTACGCTTCTAGTCATCTTTTCAACCGGTCACAGAGGACTATCTGCGACCACCCCCACCCGCCAACTCATTGTCGTTTTTGCCTAATTGCCCCGAAAAATTGGCCTTGACAGGTGCCAGATCAACTTGTACTATGCTTGCCCAACGGTGTTTAGCACCGTCCGCTGTCGTCCTAACATCCAGTCTGCATAGCCTTTTCTCGCAGAATCGCTGGCCCTTCTCGTGAATCTTCTTTCAGATATCTCAACACCGGGGTACAAATGTCGGCAAAACTAGGCGAAATTCTCGTTCGGGAGAATCTCATAAGTCCGCAGCACCTTCGTGAGGCGCTTGATTATCAGCGCGAGCACGGAGGTCGTTTGGGCTTCAATCTGGTGAAGTTGGGACTGGTCTCCGATGACATGATCACTGCCGTTCTCTCACGCCAGTACGGCATTCCCTCCGTCAATCTGGAACTCTTTCAGATCGATCCCCAGGTTCTTCACCTCATCCCTCAGGAAGTAGCGCAGAAGTATTCGGTCCTGCCACTCTCGCGGGTGGGAGCCAGTCTCACCTTGGCAATGGTCGATCCCACCAACGTCTTCGCAATGGACGACGTCAAGTTTATGACGGGCCTGAACGTTGAGCCCGTGGTGGTTGCTGAGGCGAGTATTCAGCAGGCGATCTCGAAGTATTACGGCACTTCCAAGGAAATTGAATTGTCGGGCTTCGGAGCGGACGAAGTGGTGGTGGATGCCGCGGTCGCTAAAAGCGCAAATGGCGGTATCACGCACGCAGATTTGGTCTCGCTTGACAGCATTGACTTCGATACAGACCGCACTGAAGACGTCGAGGTGGTTGAGGACAACGAAGAGATCGACCTCTCCACTCTTTCCAGAATCAGCGAGGACGCACCGGTTGTCAGACTGGTCAACGTGCTGCTGGTGGATGCTCTCCGCCGCGGAGCTTCTGATATTCACATCGAACCTTACGAGAAAGAACTTCGCATTCGGTTCCGTATCGACGGTGTCTTGTACGACGTGATGCGACCGCCTCTCAAGATGCGTGACGCTCTCATTTCCCGCGTCAAGATCATGTCCAAACTTGACATCTCGGAAAAGCGTTTGCCGCAGGACGGACGAATCAAGATCAAGGTCAAGGTTGACGCTCGCTCGCGTGAACTCGATTTTCGAGTTTCCACGCTGCCGACTCTGTTTGGCGAGAAGGTTGTGCTTCGTCTGCTCGACAAAGAGAACCTGATGCTCGACATGACGAAACTCGGCTTTGAGCCGGAATCGCTGGTGAAGTTTCAACGAAACATTTCACGACCTTACGGAATGGTGCTGGTAACCGGCCCCACCGGAAGCGGAAAGACAAACACGCTCTACTCCGCGCTGCAGTCGCTCAATACCATTCAAACAAACATCATGACGGCAGAGGACCCGGTTGAGTTCAACCTCATGGGAATCAACCAGGTGCAGATGAAAGAGCAAATCGGCTTAAACTTTGCTGCTGCTTTGCGCGCTTTCCTCCGTCAGGATCCGAATATTATTCTCGTCGGTGAGATTCGCGATTTCGAAACCGCGGAGATCGCCATCAAAGCCGCCTTGACCGGCCACCTCGTTCTCTCAACCCTCCATACAAACGATGCTCCCTCCACCATTTCCCGCCTCATGAACATGGGAATCGAACCTTTCCTGGTTGCAACCAGCGTGAACCTCATTCAGGCGCAACGACTCATCCGTCGCGTCTGCAAAGACTGCAAACGCGAGCACCCTGCACCTCCCGAAGCGTTAATGGAAGTTGGCTTCAGCGCGGAAGAGGTGAAGACTCTCAAGACGTTCAAAGGTAAAGGCTGTTCGACTTGTAACAACACTGGCTACAAGGGACGAATTGGTCTTTACGAAGTAATGGAAATTAACGACGACATTCGCGAACTCATCCTGATCGGCGCTTCATCGCTGGAGTTGAGGAAGAAAGCGATTGAAGACGGCATGATCACACTACGCGAATCCGGCCTGCATAAAATTCGTGCCGGGCTAACTACCCTCGAGGAGGTAGTCCGCGAAACAGTGGCCTAACGGAAAGAGGAAATACTATGTTGCGCACAATCACACTATCGCTGCTGATGCTGGTTACAGTAGTTGTAATGCTTCCCTTCGCCAGCTCCACGGCGCACGGTCTTGGTCAGAGTTACGCGTCTAAACAACAACGGCGTTATCGCCGTCATTCACGCGCCTGGTGGCGACGTCATCGCGCCCGCATGCGTTTGCGCCGCGCCGCTGCACTGGCTCATCGCAACTCCCCGCTTGGTACTGTTGCTATTAGCTCAACCAACAGCCCCGCTGTTTCGAATGCTGGAGTTCCGAAGTTGCCAGCCGGCTGGAACAGTGCCGCCACAGTCAATGGAAGTGAACTGAGATTTCGAACCGAAGGCGCTGCGAACATACCCGGCCAAGGCACGCTCACCGTGGTTGCGCGTAGTCGGCCAACGCCGGCGTACCTGACCCAAAGGGAACAACGCACGATGCTCTCCGGCGTTTCATTCTCCGACTTGCGGCGAATAGCGATCGACAAAATGATTAACGCGGGCGGCTGGGTCATAAACGATTATGAGCGCCAGGTTAACGGCGCGCGTGTGTTCGTAGTAATCGCGCAAACCCCTAGTGATGGCCGTTCACCGGAGAAGTCCTGGAACTTCTATTTTGCGGAGGTTGACGGGAAGATTTACAGCTTGACTCTAAATACGCCGGTCGAGTTTTCAAACCGGCTATCCATTGAAGGCGAGAAGTTCATTTCCTCACTCGCCGCGAAGGCGGTTGCAAACGGACAACCAGCAAGCAAGTAGAACACACCGGTCACCTGGGAGCTCCTGATGCCTTTAAACGACACTGCCCCCCAACTTTCCCTCTCCGAACTGCTGCGCAAGCTATCGGAGCTTGGCGGCTCTGATCTGCACCTCACTACCGGATCGGCGCCGCAGGTTCGTGTCGATGGACATCTCAAACCGCTTGATGGCTATCGCCAGTTAACCGCCGCCGACACCAAGCAGTTGGCTTACTCAGTTCTTACCGATGCACAGAAGCATCGCTTTGAAGAAAACCTTGAACTCGATTTTTCCTTTGGCGTTAAAGGCCTGTCGCGATTTCGCGCCAACCTGTTCAATCAAAGAGGCGCGGTAGGCTGTGTGTTCCGCGCTATTCCCTACGAGATTAAAGCGTTCGAAGATCTGGGATTACCGCCCGTGATCAAAACTTTGTGCGAGAAGCCGCGCGGTCTGATTCTCGTAACCGGACCTACTGGTTCAGGTAAATCCACCACGCTCGCGGCGATGGTTGATAAAATCAATCGCGACCGTCATGAGCACATTCTTACAATCGAAGACCCAATCGAATTTCTGCACAATCATAAGAGCTGCCTCGTCAACCAGAGGGAGGTCAACGCGGACACTCACGGATTCGCAGAAGCCCTGCGAACCGCTCTGCGCCAGGATCCTGACGTGGTGTTGGTCGGCGAAATGCGCGACCTCGAAACTATCGAATCAGCGCTGAGAATTGCGGAAACAGGTCACTTGACGCTGGCCACGTTGCATACCAACTCCGCCGCCTCAACCATCAATCGCATCATCGATGTCTTCCCGTCGGATCAGCAGTCACAAATTCGCGCACAACTCTCGCTGGTGTTGGAAGGAATTCTCTGTCAGGCGCTGCTTCCCCGCGCTGAGAAAACCGGCCGAGCGATGGCGCTGGAAATTCTTGTTCCCAACAGTGCCATCCGAAATTTGATCCGCGAGGACAAGGTCCACCAGATCTATTCGATGATGCAGACGGGACAAGACAAGTTTGGAATGCAAACTTTCAATCAGGCTCTGGCGACGCTTTATCACAAACGCCAGATCACGTTGGACACGGCGCTACAGCGATCTTCCAATGTCGATGAACTAAAGGAACTGATAGATCGAGGATCCGGTCTCAACACCGGCAATGGCAACAAACCCCACCCCAGCCCCTACGCCCAGGGACGGCCAGTCGGCGCTCGACCCACCGTCAAATAGATTCAGTCTGGAGCTAACTAGCTATGCCTACCTACGTATTCAAAGGCCGCAACCGCCTCAACGAAATTGTCGTCGGTGAACGCGTCGCCGATAACCGCGACGCTTTGCGACAGATCCTTCGTCGCGAACAAGTTACTCTCACCTCAGTCAAGGAAAAGGGTCGTGAGATAGGGATACCCAAGATTGGCGGCCGGAAGAAAGTTAAGGCCAAGGATCTTTCAGTATTTACGCGACAATTTTCAGTGATGATTGACGCCGGTCTGCCCTTGGTCCAGTGCCTGGAGATTCTGGCGCAACAGCAGGACAACAAATTCTTTCAGCAGGTATTGCTACAGGTTCGCCAGGACGTTGAGGAAGGCTCCACTTTGGCGGCGGCGATGGCTCGTCATCCCAAAGTCTTCGATCAGCTCTATTCAAACATGGTTGAAGCTGGAGAAACGGGCGGTATTCTCGACCTGATTCTTCAGCGTCTATCAACCTTCATTGAAAAGATCGTAAAACTGAAACGAGACGTTATCTCCGCGATGATCTATCCTGCGGCAGTGGTCGTTCTTGCAATCGGCGCGGTCGCGGTGATCATGGTAGTTGTGATTCCGCAGTTTCAAAATATTTTCATGGGCCTGCTTGGCCCGGGTGAACAACTTCCCTTGCCCACGCGCATCGTGGTTGGGATAAGTAACTTCCTCGCCGGCTGGGGCGGCTTGGGTATTCTGGTTGCGATAATCGCGACTGTGGTGGGCATTCGCTTCTACTACAAGACACCGAGTGGCAACCGGAACATTGATCGCATCCTCCTGAAGATTCCTATTTTAGGTTCAATCATGCAGAAGATCGCGGTGGCGCGCTTCTCTCGCACGCTCTCGACGCTGCTTTCTTCTGGTGTGCCAATTCTGCAATCGCTCGACATCACCGCGCGTACAGCCGGCAATGTGATTATCGAAGAAGCGATTATCAAGGTGCGTAACGGTGTCGAACGCGGCGAAAGCTTCGTCGATCCGTTAAAAGCCACCGAGGTTTTCCCGCACATGGTGGCGCAGATGGTGGGTATTGGTGAACAGACCGGCGCCCTGGATGCGATGCTCGGAAAGATCGCCGATTTTTACGAGCAGGAAGTAGATGCCGCGATTGCTAACTTATTGACGCTCATGGAGCCAATCTTGATCGCCTTTTTAGGCGTTACCATCGGTTCGATCGTCGTTGCCATGTACCTACCGCTGTTCACGCTGATCGGCAAACTCTCCGCCGCTCACTAAGCCCGCGAATCAGCAAGAA
>DASZDU010000050.1:0-42139 GCA_035941655.1 Pyrinomonadaceae bacterium
GTCAAAATAAGCTGACAGAAACAACTGATTTAATCGACGATTTCGAGTGGCATGTCGTTTAGTCTCAGCGGGTTGACTCAAGAGCGCTGCCAACAGTCGGTAAATGCGGATTTCCTTCAGCTGACTCGGTCCCATGCTCCAGGGTTTTCACGCCCTCGAGCCTGATTCCCCGTGGACGTTGAAAGCCACCACTGCCCTGCCCAGTACTCTAAATAAAATTGGCGCTCGGACAGTTCTGCGCGGGAAGCTTATGTAGCCCTCATTATTAGTCGTTCGGTCTTCGTTATGACCGTGGAATTCAACCGCGTGATTTCTCCACTGCTCACGCACCACGACATTTGGTATCGGTTTACCCGTTTCATCAACAACCCTGAGCTTCCATTCGGGAACAACCGTAGTATCAAAAGGATAAACCAGAAATACAACTAGAAGAGCGGCAATGACAACGCCAGTCTTTAACCACTTCTTTTCTTTCCGTTTGCTCATTTGGGGCGCCAGACGACAATTTCACTAGCCAAAGGCCTGCCTGGCTCATACCACGGCTGATCAGATGCCAGCGTGTATTCTCCCAGATAATGAGCGGATGCAGATGGCCCAAAGCTGGAATGGACATTGACTATTCTAGCCGCAAACTTCGCTGCCCAAGTGATGATGTTCGTGCGAATTGTGCGTCGCGGAAACTGAACATATCCGTTAGCGTCGCTTAGTTGCTCTTCTTCGTGACTCTGAGTTTCAAGAGTGTAATGACTCCACGATTCTCTGACCCGATTTCCTTTCAGGCCTTGGCCGGTTTGGTCAACAACCCGTAACTTCCATTCGGGAACCACCGTGATCTCGAACGGAATCACCATTAGGACAATCAGACAAACAGTAGATACCGCAATCACGAATGTTTTTTTCCTAATTGCCTTTATCATAGGTGGTCCCAACCAAAGATTTGATCAATCCCCGCAACAGCCACAGACTTCAAAAGTCTTGGCAAACTCATCTCTCACCATCTTCTTGATCATTCCCAGTCGACTCGGGTTCCCCCGTAACTTGTCGAGCGTCTCCTTACGATGGTGATTCCCAGCCGAGAGTCCCCACAACTCAACGCGTATAACATCTAATACGCTTCCAGTTGGCCGCGCCGGGTCTTGCCACATCTGAAAACCTGCGTGACTTGGTGAGGTCATATCGGTCAGCGTATGCAATGCTTTTCCGAATTCCCACAGAGCGTTCCAAGGTATTTTTCCGTACCCATCCTTGCAACCGTTGGGAAAAGCGTTTCTTGCTGCTGCTTGATGATCGCGGATAAACTTATCTGCTCCTTTTCTGGCATCTTCCACGCTTTCCCATGGAGCGCGCATTCCGTGCTGATAAGCATTCGCCGCGCCTTGATTCTCGGCCCTGTCTACCCATCGGCTGGCATCTTTAAGCCAGTCTCGTTGAGACTTGTCCAGACAGTGCGCAAAGGCCTGATCGATGATCTCGTTGTGTGCTTTAGTCTCCCAGAGACCTGAGGGATCGGTGGAGTTAACGGGATTATTACTGACGTACGCATACCAATTTCGACCGCCCGAGAATCGAGCTGGATCCTCGGAGATAAATCTTCCGAGTTGCGGGTCGTAAAAACGGGCGCGGTAGTACAGCAGGCCGGTGTCCGGGTCGCGCTCGCGACCAGTGTAGCCGTAGCGTGTCAATGAAGTGCCGCTGCTATTGCCAAAAGAATCGTAGGGAAGTTGCTCAACGACTCTTGATGTCGTTGACGAACTCAACATCCTCGGCTGGTTTCATCTTTGGAGCAGACCCAACTTCTGCCGTATTCATAGGCAAGGCTTGCTGCCGACAGCTGGTGGGAAACACCGCGATTATACACATGATCCCTACCAGACTTTTTTGCATACTATGTTCTCCGCCGCATAGCT
Organism: Pyrinomonadaceae bacterium; assembly: GCA_035941655.1. Lineage (GTDB taxonomy): Bacteria > Acidobacteriota > Blastocatellia > Pyrinomonadales > Pyrinomonadaceae > PSRF01. The sequence continues at coordinate 1,908 of DASZDU010000050.1, forward strand.
GTTCAACGGCGGACAATTCTTAGGGCCAACGCTGTAAGCGCAACAATCAAACTGTAGCAGAAGATACCAAGCGCAATTCCGATCCACACCGGTTCAATCATTGCCGATTCTCCTTTGAAACCTCCGGTCGCAGCAATGAGGCTAATGAACGGCTGATAGATGGTAAGCAACAGTTCGAAAAAATAGTCTACTGCCGGCGAAATCAAGTTCCCGGCAATGCCGAGCAACAAGACGAGCGCCGTTTGAATTACGAGAGCAAGCGTAGTGTATTTGAGCAAGACCTTCATGAATGTAGGTTCTGGCACACCTAGGAATCTCGCCGCCACAACTTAGTTTCCCTGGGCTATTGTCGCTATTGCATGTGACGCCTAAGAACGAATTACCTGCGGGATAGTCCAAGAATTCTAATCTTCTGATTGAGATACCACGGATTGATTTCATCGATGGTATGTCGACGTCGATCCCAAAATCCTCCAGACGACGCTTCGGCAAATTCTTTCACTGTTGCCCACATGTCGGCGGGGGGTTCGTTCTTACATCCGCACCTTCCCGTCTGCGAAGCAAAGCCGGTTAAAGAGTCCCAAGTTGAACGCGCCATGGCCATTGTTCTGTCTAGGTCGTAGTCAGTCTTATCTGTGTGGTGGGTTCCGCCGTGCCTAGGGGAGTGTCCCCACTTTGGGTCAGTAAATCCCCGATGACTGTACATATCTTGCAAATAATGAAGAAAGTTGCCGAAGGCGGACAGATTGCCGCTCCGTCCCACAGATGCCATGGCCCAATGCGTTTGCAGATAAGCGAGATGACTTCCTGGATGCAATGCATGGTAGAAAGCATTAACTTGTCTTTGTCGTTCTGTATCCCCAAAAGCAGGGGCTGTGGCGGGATTTTCATCGGTCCCTTGATCGGCGTTTGCGATGTCCCTTGCATCACTTTCTGAAAAACAGCCTGTTTTCAGGGCCAGGTAATAGGTCAAGTAATAGTGCACGTCGATCTCATGGAGTCCCGACGGATCCTTTGCGTTCTGCGGATGATTCCCGACGTAGGCAAAAGCATTTATTCCGCCGCCCAATCCGATCGGATCCTCGGAGATGAACCTGCCGAGTTGCGGGTCGTAAAAACGGGCGCGGTAGTACAGCAGGCCGGTGTCCGGGTCGCGCTCGCGACCAGTGTAGCCGTAACGTGTCAATGAAGTGCCGCTGCTGTTGCCGAAGGAGTCGTAGGGAAGTTGCTCAACGACGTTACCTGCAGAGTCGGTCAAAGCCGCTGTAGTGCCCAGATGATCGGTCAAGAAATATGAAACGCCAGTCGTGCTGCTGGTCTGTCGCAGCTTGTTATCGATTCCCAGATCGCTAAGGTAGGTTTTGGCAACTGACCAGTCGGCGTTTAAATCCAGTAGCACATCGGCACCGTCATATACGTAACGTTCACTTGCGCCGGCACTGGTGGTTCGCTGAATGCGTCGACCGAGAGCATCGTATTTGTAATTAACAGTCAACGCATTCGGCAGCGTGACTTGGGTCAGTTGGTTTTCTTCGTTCCAGGTGAATGTGGTTGTTCCCAGACTGTCGATCTTAGAGACCAGGTTTCCATTGTTGTCGTAGCTGTAAGTCGCTGTGGCGCTGTTCGCCAATCTGTTGAAGGGCTGATAGCCATAGCTCGTGCTCAAATGCGAAGCCGTGCGATTGCCCACACTGTCGTATGCATAGTTTTCATTTGGCTGAGCACTATTGGTTGCAGAGGTCAGGCGATCAATTGCATCGTAGCCGTACGCGTGATTGCCCGAAGCATTCGCCCAGTTCGTAATGTTGTTCGCGTCGTTGTAGGTGTATTGGTTGCCGATGAGTAGGTTAGCTCCAGCCACATGATTCAAGGCAGTCAAACGATCCAGACCGTCATAGGCATAGTTTGAGCTTACGCCGTTTGGCGCGCTGCGCGCGGTCAAGCGGTTTACAGCGTCGTAGTTGTGCGGGAAATTCAGATTGGCGCTGTCGGCGAGGTTCGTCAGGCGATTAACGGCGTCGTAGGTGTAGGTAGCGTAAGTGGCGCCGTTAAGTCTCAGCTTGGTGCGGTTGCCCGTCGGGTCGTAATTATAGCTAACGCCATAATAAAACGGATCGGAAAAACTGCTGACCCGATAGCGGTTGTCGTAGCCAATGTAGATCGAACCATGCTCGTTAGTGGCGCGCGTTAGATTGTTCAGCGGATCGTAAGCATAGGTTGCGGTGCGAGTTGGGTAGCTGACGGTCGTCAACCGGTTGAGATTGTCGTAGGCATAGTTTGTAACCGTGCCGTTGTAATCGGTGCGCTGAGTGCGATTGCCAACGGCGTCGTACTGGTAACTCATCGACACCCCGCCGTGCGTCATTCGCGTTTGCCTGCCAACGGCATCGTAGACGAACTGGTAACGCTGGTTGAGCGCGTCAATGACCGCGGTCGTGCGCGAAAGCGCGTCATATTCAAAATTGGTGGTCCTGTCATCCGCGTCGGTCGTGCTCGTTGGGCGATTGACGTCGTCATAAGAGTAATTCGTCACGCGCCCGGCTGTGTCTTTGCGCGCCGTGACATTACCCGCCTCGTCATACGCAAACGTCTCAAACAAACGGCTGGCGCCGGCAGTTGCTGGCGGATAAATAGTCTTCCTGAGCCTATTGAAATCGTCGTACTCATAATCCGTCACCCGGTTAAGCGCGTCGGTCACGCTCGTCAGATTAGACATTGCATCGTAGCCGTAGCTCGTCGAATGACTGAGCGCATCGGTAATACTCGTGAGCCGGTAGGCGCTGTCGTAAGCGTAGGTGGTGGGGTTGCTACGCTCGTCTGCGACTGCAGTGCGCCGTCCGGCAAGGTCATAAGTGAAACTGACAAACGAAAGGTCGGGATGCGTGACTTTGTTTAGCCGGCCAGCCGCGTCGTAGGCGTAAAGCGTCGAGCGGCTGAGGCCGTCGCGCACCTTGGTCAATCGGCTGCGGACATCGTAGAAATAAAACGTCGTGATGTTATTGGCATCCTTACTTTGCGTCAGGTTTCCCGCTGTATCGTAAGTTAAAGTCGTGACTTTGCCGCGCGCGTTCGTCGCCGTGAGCAATTGTCCGCGCGAGTTGTAAGTGAATGCAGTCGTATTGTTGAGAGCATCTCGTGTCGTCAACAGGTTGCCGGCTGCATCGTAAGTGTTGCTCGTAACGCCAGTCATCTGATCAGTGCGCGTCAACACCTCGGCAAATTGATTGTAGGTATAAGTTATGGTGCCCGTGCTGTTAGTCTCCGTCAGACGATTACCTTGGGCGTCGTAGGTGAAACTCATAAGGTGATTCAAGGCATCAGTTTTGGAAGTGACGTTGAGCTGATCGTCATAAGTCCAGGTTTGCACCTGGGAGCCGGCGCCGCCGCCGCAATTGCACAAACCCTCCACGCGTGTCACAACATTCCGGCCCTTGCTTTTGTCGAACATATATTTAGTGACACGCCCAAGTGCGTCGGTAACGTCGGTCTGTGTAGGGCTCACAAAGTTGAGTGTATAGAGCTCTACTCCGGCATGCTTTGCGGAAGTAGTAGCGCGGCCCTGACTGTCATAAGTGTGCGACTCAACCACGTTGCCGAGCGCGTCTGTGACTGTCGTCAAACGCAACCCGCCATCATAACTGAAATGAAAAGCTGAGTTGTCGGCGTACGTAACTGAAAGCAGTTGATTGCTGCCGCCATACGCGTAAGTCGCAACATTGCCCAGCGTATCGCTGACGGAGAGCACCTGCCCGCTGGCATTAGTGGTGAACGACAACACACGACCGAAAGGATCCGTGACGGAAGTTAACTTGCCGCTACTGTCGTATGTGAGCCTGGTTTGATTTCCTACGCGATCGGCGAGCGAGATCAGTTTACCCGCCGCACTGAACTGACCTACGCTGCCATCCGTCATTATCATCGTGAATCCACTGCTTCCGCTTTGCAGCGTCCCGTGGAAGTCTCCTGCAAGAGGCGCAAAAGCGCCCGAGGACCCCGCACCTCGCCCTAGATAAACGGCGCGCCCATCAGACTGGTTGAAACGTGCGAGATTGTTGTCGTAAGCCTGAATTGATTCGTCGTATTCACTTGACCAGCCCCGGCCGAATAGCCCCACTCGTTGGGAGTTGCTGTTGTACGTTCGCATGATGCTGACTGCCGGTCCGACGGACGGCAAAGCGTAATCCTGCTGCTGCAGATACATGTTGCCGTTGGTCACATTAACCGGCCCACCAATCCTGGTATTGCATGCGACGACGCCATCATTCTCACCATCACCAACGACATAGAGGGTCACAGTTCCGGTGGCGTAAGCGAACAGGTTATCGCGAATGTTGTAAGTGAAACTATCCGAGCCCGTGTAGCCCGGATTAGGAACGTACTGGTACTGGCCTCCGGGGTTCACACCAGTCAACACACCGTGCTGCGGGTCTGTTGCCAGACCAGCAAAGATGAATGGATCACCATCAGGATCGCTATCATTTTCAATGGTGATTACTACAAGACTGCCGTGCACGTTATAAAAATCAGCATTTGCGATCGGAGCCTGGTTTACCACATTTATAGTGACTGTTCCGGTGGCGTAAGCAAACAAGTTATCGCGAATGGTATACGTGAAGCTGTCAGAACCGACATAACCCGGATTAGCTAGATACTGGTACTGGCCACCGGGATTTACACCAATCAACACACCGTGCTGTGGCAAGGTTGCCAGACCAGCAAAGATGAAAGGATCACCATCAGGGTCGCTATCATTTTCAATGGGGATTACCACAAGACTGCCATGCACGTTATAGGAATCGGCATTAGCGAGCGGCATCTGGTTTACAACATTGAGGGTAACTGCCGCGGTGGCGGTAGCGGACGAGGGGTCGCGAATTCTGTAAACGAAACTGTCCGCGCCGGTGTAACCAGGATTGGCCAAGTACTGGTACTGCCCGCCGGGGTTCACCCCGATTAACACCCCGTGCAGCGGCAAATCTACCAAGCCGTCAAAGATGACAGGGTCACCATCAGGGTCGGTATCATTTTGAATAGGAATTATCACAAGGCTGCCATGCACAGTATATGAATCAGGGTTGGCCACTGGTGGTGAGTTACCAGGTGACGATACAAGTCCATTGACTCGCATCTGTGCAGTCGTGACCGCGAGTAAGCAAGTGACTGTCAAAGCAACGAAGGAAATTACGAGACGGGAGGTTGTCATGATGGTTCTCCGTGATGTTGGTTTGAAGCGGAAAAATATTCCGAGCGAACCTCACGGAAGGAGGGTGTGCCTGTCTCCGGAACAAGAGGAGAAGGGTTGAGCGGCGATCTTGTCCGGATGTGAGAGCGGCGGGAGATTACAATCAGGCCGGTGCCCTGTCAACAATCTCAGTGGCCCAGGATGTTTTATTTATGACTGTCTCAGAGTGCTTCCGAAATTATGAGAATGACGAACGCGTTCACTATTTTTTGTCCATGCCAACTTGCTTGCATGGACCATGGTTCCACGGAATGGGAGAGGATCGGCGCACTTGTTACGGAGCGATTGATTTGTCGCCGCAGTGGACCCGCAATGCTAAATAGACTCGCCACATTTTGTTCCAGCTCAAGAATAAGCTGCCAGGTTTTTTGCTGAGTCTTCGAATTACAAGGCAACATAAGTTTAATGAAAGATCCGCACTCAGTCCGTTGCGGTACGAGGAGAATCTCTAAGCAGCCGGTACCAACTGCTGGACCTAAACATGGGGCGCGTCGACATCTGGCTCGCTCTTAATTATGAGTTAGTCAACACTGAATTCTACTACGTTCAAAATCGTGCTCGTTGACAAGGAAAAACGTCTTTGTTAGCTTGGCCGTCTATTTCTAAGCCATTTCTGCCATGCTTGGAATTTTATCGAGACCCCTTTTCATGCCCAACCAAACTGCCGCTCAGCCACACCCTCTCACACGGCTGCCATTGATTGTCATCCTGATGTCGCTCGTGATTCTTTTGAGTGGCTGTGGTTTGTTTGGGACGCACAAGAAAATTCAAGTCCCGCAGCTTCTCACCCCTTTATCTGAGGCAAACACCGCCCAACTCATCGGTGAGATCAACCGGCTGGCTGCGGTCCGTTCGTTACATGGCAAAGTAGATATCGTGTTTGAGGACACGTCGTTTGCCGAGACCGGCGTAGCTGAAAAATACAAGCAGGCTGATGGGCAATTGACGGTGCAAAGGCCAGGCAATATTTATTTGATTATCCAGGTTCCCTTCATCTCGAAAGATATCGCGCACATGACCTCAAACGGAGAAACGTTTCGCGTGGCAGTGCTGCAAGGCGAGGAGAAGTACCGGCGGTTTGTGAAGGGAACTAATAACGCCACCTATGAAAAACTCGACATGGATGGCGCCGGAACCGCTGCTGCAAAGCCTAAGAAGGAGATGAATGCGAAAGAAGCGGTGAACGCACTGTCAAACTTACGCCCGCAACATCTTACTGACGCGCTGTTGGTTAGTCCGCTTCAGGAGCAGGCCGGTTTAGCACTTGTGCGCAGCGAGTTTTATCAGGAGGAAACAGATACCCGTCCACAAGCCAAGGCGGGCGTCCGAGTAGTGAGGGGATATTACCTGCTCGAAGAGATTTCACAGCCGGTTGCCGGCGAGGCGCACTTGTTACGCCGATTCTGGTTTGATCGGATTGGCGGTATTCGTCTGGCTCGTCTTCAGTCATTCAACGACCAGGGGCTTTTGATGACGGATGTTTCCTACTGGGACGAAAAGCCTTTCGGCGAAGCAGGACGATTCCGGCTGCCGTCCCGCATAGAAATTACGCGGCCTCACGATCATTACAAGCTGAGCATCGCCTATCAGGCGCCGCCCGACACAACCATCGATCGCGAGTACCAACCGGAAGCGTTTGTACTGGAAAACCGGTGGCAGCTGCCGGAAGTAGATCTGGACACGCGTCAACGCAATAGACCAAGCGTCAACCCCTGACGATATGTGCGCATACAGCTTGGATCATGGACATCCTCTGCCCATGTTCGTGGTCGCAGCCGCAGGCCGATGCCTGCGCACGCGGCAAAGCTTGCACGTGGTAGCTATTAATCCTCTCCCTGTATTAACATCTCAAATCCAAGCGAACCCGTTTGACCCGCGCCATCTGGTTAAATAATCGGATTACCTGACTGCTGATGAGAACGATACTAAAGGCTGAGAACCTGGTAAAAACCTATCGCGTCGGCAAAGTCGACGTGCCGGCGTTGAGAGGGGTGTCGCTTGAGGTTCACGAGGGCGAATTCGTCGCCATTATGGGTCCGTCGGGTTGCGGCAAGTCGACGATGCTCCATTTACTTGGGGGCCTGCTAACTCCCACGACTGGCCGCATAGTGATTGATGACGAAGACCTCACCGCAGCCTCAGACGCAAAGCGCACTGACATTCGGCGTCGCAAGATTGGTTTCGTATTCCAAAGATTTAATCTTTTCCCCACTCTCACGGCCGAGGGTAACTTGCGTCTTGCCGAGCGCATTCACGGTAACGGCGGCGAAGATCCCCAGCGTCGCCGGGAAGTACTGAAGCTGCTCGGATTGGAAGACAAACTACATCACAAGCCGCTGGAACTGTCAGGCGGTGAACAGCAGCGCGTCGCGCTCGCGCGAGCTGTGGTGACTCGACCGGCAATCGTTCTCGCTGACGAGCCAACCGGTAATCTCGACTCGGAAAATTCAGCTCTGGTACTCAACATGTTTCAGGAGTTGAATTACCGGTTCAACCAAACCATCATTATGATCACCCATAATCCGGAAGCCGCAGCAATGTGCCGACACATAGTGAGAATGCGCGACGGTCATATCGTCGAACCTGCCGCCAGTATCCAGCTGTAAACGAATAAGCAGTTGATTTACAGGGCATCTTGCAAGGGCTAGAATGCACACGTTAATGGCCTTTCTGGCTTGAAAGTTGCTAAATAGTCCGGTCAGAATTGGGGTATTTTGAATTGTTATCAGTGCTACGAAAGCTGTTTTTTTGGAATTATGCGAGGAACACCTGGCAATGGGACGTACTGTGCGTAGTTATCCTAATTTTCATCTTTTTGACCCCAAAAAGCTGGTTTGAAAATGGCGAACGGAGAGCCCTGTCCGTGCATCAAAACCCCGTCGCATCAACCGTGCTGGTTGGGGCGGAACTCATTGGAAATGCAGAGGATAGAGCGCTAGTTGAGCAGGTAATACGAACCGTCACCAACCGCTCAAATGTTCAGGTTCTTAACGTTCGCCCGGTGGTAGGCAGTGATGGCAAGACTCGCGCTTATGAAGTTGACATACGTTAGTCTTCCCTTATAATTGCGAGGTTTTTCGGGACCCCTCCAAATTTAAAGGTGGTCCTCGAGATATGAAGGCTTTTTAGATTTACAGGAGTAGTTATGAAGAGATTGTTTCCCCTAAGTATTGTTTTGGCTATGTTGGTCGGAGCCCTTTTTAGTTCCGCAAAGGCGACGAATGGGCAGAGTGCCGGATTGGTCAGTTCAGTTTTGAACCGGATGGAACGTAACCGGCAGTCGCTGAAGTCCCTAAAAGCGAGCCTCAGCATGGAGAAGTATAATGCGCAGCTCCGCGACAAAGAGAACTACACCGGCTGGGTTTTATATATGCCCGCAACGGGCCGCGACGCGTCGGTGCGTATCGAGTGGCAAAAACCGCAGCATGAAATTCTGGCGGTTTCCAAAGGACAGTACACATTATTCCGCCCGCGACTGAATCAGGCAATTGTCGGCAAGTCTGGATCTGTAAAGGGAAAGGCTGGAGCAGGTGGGGTTTTGGATATGATGTACATGTCCAGGCAACAGCTCGAAGCCAGGTTTCAACCGCTTCAGGACGTTCGTGAAGAGACCTTGTGGGGCGGCATCAGCACCATCCATCTGACACTCGTGCCGAAAGGAAATGCCAGCTTCAAATACGCTGAGATTTGGGTTGACTCTTCAGGCATGCCGGTGCAAACAAAGATCGTTGAGAAAAATGACGATGCCACCACCATGCGTCTAAGCGGCATGGAGCGAAATTTGAGAATTTCGTCAGACGAGTTCGTTGTCAAGCTCGATTCCAACGTAAAGATCGTAAAAGGTTAAGGCACGAACCCAACGCAATGGCAGGGGCTCTGAATTCATAATCAGGGCCCTTTTCATTTTGCGGGGCCGAGGGCCCCGATGCCGGTTGCGTTTGTGGGCCTCTCTCGTTATTCTTCGACATCAATTTAAGCAATGCGCTGTATTTGCCCAAAGTTTTAAGTCTTCGTAATGCGAAAATCGAAATTCATCCAACAAAAGATTCGGCAGTTCAGCTTCATCGGACGGGCGCTCGCTTCTACCCGTCATCCAGTGCTCGCGCATCTGATTCCGATGCGCCGGTGCAACCTTGCTTGTGGCTACTGTAACGAGTATGACCACACGTCATCGCCTGTGCCCATTGAGCTAATCAAACGCCGCGTTGATAAGTTGGGATCGCTCGGTACGTCAATCGTTACCATTTCAGGCGGCGAGCCCATGATGCATCCGGAGCTCGACGACATCATCCATCAGATAAGAGCCAATCGCATGATCGCGGGACTTATTTCGAATGGTTACTACTTCACGCCTGAACGAATTAAGCGCCTAAACAAAGCGGGACTCGATAACCTGCAAATCAGTATCGATAATGTTGAGCCTGATGAAGTCTCACGGAAGAGCTTACGCGTGCTTGATAAGAAGCTGCGTTACCTTTCGGAGTATGCCGACTTCCACGTGAACATCAATTCCGTTATCGGTGGCGGTATTAAAAATCCGGAAGACGCGCTCACGGTTGCGCGGCGCGCTGTCGAGTTAGGGTTCTCTTCAACGGTTGGTGTTATTCACGATGGCGACGGGACGCTGAAGCCGCTTTCCGCGAAAGAGAAGGACATCTTCCAGCAGGTGAAGAAACTGGGAAACAAAGACCACGCTCGTCTCAACTGGTTTCAGGATAGCATCGCGGAAGGCAAACCTTATCAGTGGCGTTGTCGTGCCGGCGCGCGTTATCTCTACATTTGCGAGGACGGACTGGTTCACTGGTGTTCCCAGCAAAAAGGTTACCCGGGCACGCCGCTGGAAGAATATACGATGGTCGATTTCGATCGCGAATACAGCACCGAGAAATGGTGCGCGCCTACCTGCACGCTACAGTGTGTACATCAGGTGGGAATACTGGATAACTGGCGTGACCCTCAACACGCGCCTGGCGTCGTCACGCCGCAAAGCTCTCTCCAGGATACTATTCACAAAGTATTGCGTGCTGAGTAGTCTGCGTCTTACCTATAAGAGTGAGTTACTTCCGTTCCCGCTTCTCCTAAGGTCCCACCGACCGTAAACACTGTGACTGAGCTGGAGAGTCCCAGGCCGGAAAGTCTTCCCGCCATGATCACGATCATTTCGCCTTTCTCAACTGCGCCGCTTTCCAGCAAAGTCTTTTCTCCCGATTTCAGCATCTCCTCGGTTGTCTCCGCGTGCGGCACGATCAAAGACTCAACGCCCCAGATCAGTGCCAGCTCATTTTGCACTTCCGCAGAGTTCGTCAAGGCGATGATTCGTTGCTCCGGTCGCAAAGCTGACAGGCGGCGGGCCATCAACCCTGATTCAGTCAACACCGCCGTTACTCTTGTGCCCATCTCTTCAGCAGCAAAAGCTGCTGCTTCGCACAGTGCGCGACTAACCCGACCCGACTGTTTGCCTGCCCATTTGGAAATCTGATCCGTTTCCGTTTCTTTGCCCGCTTCCGCTGATTCAATAATGCGACACATGGTTTCTACCGCCGGAACGGGGTAAAGACCGCTCGCCGTTTCATTCGAAAGCATCAACGCGTCGGTTCCATCCCAAACAGCATTAGCCACGTCCGACGCTTCCGCGCGTGTGGGTCGCGGACTATTGACCATCGACTGCAACATCTGCGTCGCCGTGATCACCATCTTGCCCGCCGCCACCGCCTTTTGAATGATTCGCTTTTGATAGACCGGCACCAGCTCGACGCTCGTCTCCACCCCCAGGTCACCGCGTGCCACCATGACCGCATCGGCCGCGGCGATAATCTCGTCCAAATGGTCGATCGCTTCGGCCTTCTCGATTTTTGCTACCAACGGCGCGCGCCCGCCATATTCACGGATAAGATCTTTGGCGCGGGAACAGTCTTCGGCGCGACGAACAAAAGACAAGGCGATGTAGTCAATGTTTTGCGCAACCGCCCACTTCAAGTCAGCGATGTCTTTCTCGGTCAACGAGTCGATGGGAAGAGATACTCCCGGCAAATTGATCCCTTTGCGTTCACCCAAGACACCACCGTTAATTACGCGGCAAACGACATCAGTCCGAGTTGTACTTTCAACGAACAGCGCGATCGCGCCATCGTCGAGCAACAAACGGGTGCCAGGCTCGACGACGTGCGCGAGGTCAGGATAATTCGTCGCGACTCTTTTTTCGTCACCCACGACGTCCTGAGTCGTGAGCACAAATAGATCGCCGGCTTTGAGCGTGACAGGGTTTCCACCCTTAAGTTGGCGAGTGCGTATTTTGGGGCCGGAGAGGTCTACCAGCACCGCCAGAGGCCGGTTCAGTTTTTTTGCGGCAGCGCGGGCCTGTTTGATGTCTTCGGATTTCTCATCCTGCGTTCCATGAGACATGTTTATGCGAACACCATCGGCGCCCGCACTGATTAGACTTTCGATAGCTGCCGCATCGCGAGAGGCAGGTCCGAGAGTCGCAAGAATTTTCGCTTTTTTCATCTAGTTCGGGGATGCAACCTTGTACTGCAAATTGTCCGCTATGTTAATACAAACCGGGAAGAATCGCGGGAACGCGCCGCGCGTATGCTTCAAACTGTTCGCCGAAAGCTCCGCGTAGTAGTTTCTCCTCGCGGCGAACGCGGATGATTGTGCCAACGAAAAATACGACGAGCGCGCCAAGCAGCGCCGTCCAGTGACTGACAGCAAGGCCAGTGGCAACGAGCATACCCAACATTCCCGTATAGATTGGATGTCGCACGTAAGCGTATGGACCGCTTGTAGCTAATTGATGACCTTCAACTAAACGTGCGGTTAGGCTCCATTCCTTACCCAACGTTTTCAGAGCCGCCATTATCAGCCACACCGAGCTTACCGCCGCCATTACCGCCAGCACACTTGCGGCAAGCGCAAGCAGTTCACTATGGGAGACGAATGGCGTAAACATCGTGCGGTGCACAGCCCAAACTATTGCGAATGACACACCCTGCAAGGCTACCCCAACCAGTGAACTCGGTTCGCGCTGCTGGTCCGGCGGACTCGGCGGCTTCTTTCGCAGCAAGAAAATTCCGGCGAAGGCAAACCAACATATCATTACAATCACAAAAACCAGAGTTGGCAAAAATTGAAGGATCATGTTCCAGCTAAACTCAAACAGTTTAGAGTTCAGTCAAGCAGTTCAGAGTTCAAGCTTTAGCTTGCGTCGTCAATTCATTGCCGAAAGCCGCAGCCTGAAGGCTGAACTCTAAACTGCTTGAGCGCCGCTTGTAGTTGCAAGTCTCCTGCGACGCCGGCCCATTAGTCTTCCGTTAACGGTCAAGACTATTGGCGTCAACATATACGCCATCCCGGCAAGCCCTGCTCTAGAGGCTCCGCCAATGCCCACGATCAGAAGTGAAATAACCGCGATGCCGCAGTTGAACGCACTCTCCTGAATGCTTGCTCGCGTGTCGAACCTTTCAAGCTCGTTCAGTTCGAGCGCTTGACGTTTGCGGTAAGCATGCCAGAAGAGCAGTACAAAAACTCCAAAAACTGCCAGGTAACCCAGATTGAAAATGATCATCAGACTCGCCATCTGATCATTGCTTTCGATCATCGCGACAACGTTGCCGTTTGGCAGCCGTACCTCGCCATGTCCGCCAGTAAACCTGTCGACCAGAAAGCTAAACAAGAATTTCAGTGGGTAAACGTAGAACAACACGACGAACAACAATGCAGCATTGAGCAGGACCGTAGTGGTGTCGCGCAAACCATATCGACGAAAAAACTTATACTGATTAAACCAAACAGCAAAGAGCAGCATGAAGCTGATCAGAAAGGCGCCGAAGCCGTGCATCGTCTCCGCCAACTCATCGAAAGTCTTCGGCACCTCAAGCGAAACAACCAGCAGCGTAATAGCAAACGCAAAGACCGCGTCGCTTAGTCCTTCGATGCGCGAAATTTCATGACCGCGCCAACGGAAGTCTCCACTGCGTCCGATGTTCTTGCCGATCATTTGTTCTCTGATCATTTCACTCCTCTCCGTCGAAGGTGGTCTAGCATTAACGTTCCATACTTTTCTTACCCTACGGCTGCTCGCCGGTCCCTCGAGCTTGAGACTAAGCCACAGCGACGTTTGCATTCACCAGAAGAATTGGATAGTTGGAGCCGGTTCAGCACAGGGGTTGATGTAAGTGTTTTGGATCCCTCACTCCCTGTGAAGCAATCACAAGAACAACCATGAATACAAAAAAATGACCGGTCCAGCCTGGCGGTATTACGAGTATCGATTCAACCACTAAAGAAAACTTAGTAACATGCAAGAATATCGCTTGACTGTACCGCATTTCAGTCGTAAAGTCCGGCTCGTTTCATAACAACGGCTGTTCGCTCACACTCGAATTGAGGACGCCTTGCCAGCGTTATTCCAGAACAACTGCCAGCGGATAACTGTTTGGAATTGATTTAGTACCCGCAAGTTTTTCGCGAGCCAGACTCTTCGCTTGAGAACGCTCACTGCCTGCCACTACTGTACGGCCATAGAGCTGTTTCCTGAGGATTGTATTGCAAAAGCGTAGGAGACAAATCATGTTAAATAAACTCTGGGAGAAATTCTTAGACCTTCTGAACCTTTTACCGGTTCGTGCAAGGGTCATCACAATTGTTGGTCTACTCCTGGCCGGCCTCAGCTTCTATCTTCTTCGTGAGCGAACTCCAGGGAAATTATTACTTATCCCGACATTAATCATCCTGTTGGTCGTTATTTCTTTGATATTCATCCGTCGCCGCCGATGGGGCCTGCTGATAGCTCCGTTTCTCCTGGCGGGTTGGGGTGGCTGGTGTTATTACGAAGTTACCAAAGATCGCCGTCAAGTCCGTGACCTGATGGTTGCCGCCGCCACTCTCAGAAGGCAAAGCAATCCGGACGGCAGTCTGAAGAAATATGACGAAGCCCGTCAAGCCGCGCACACTAGCAAACTTACTGCTGAGGAAATGGAATGCCTCTACGAGATGGGTGACATTAAATATCTAATGAGCGACTACAACGCTGCCAAGGGTTATTTCGAGACTTGCGAGCAGCTTGCAATTCAATTGAACTCAATTGAAAGGAAAGGATTTGTATTATCCAGGCTGGGCGACATCGCACGTTTCTCCGGCAATACGCCATTAGCAGCACGTCTCTTGACGGCGGCGTTGCAGGATTTCAAGCAGCTGAAAAATGTTCGAGGCCAAGCAGCCGCCTATAGGGGCTTGGGGGATGTGGAGCTGAGGAGAAACGCTACCTTGGCACGCCAGTATTTCGAAACTGCAAAACAGTTCTATGATGAAGTAAGCGATCTTCTGGGCCAAGCCGACGCTCTTGCAGGCTTGGCCGATCTCAACAGTTTGGTCGGCCGCACGAAAGAGGCACGTGACGCATACAAAACGGCGCTGGCCATCTATCAGAAGCTTGGCGAAGATGATGGTCAGGGAGATATTTACCGAGGTATGGGGGATCTTGACCGCCGCCTCGGTTATCTAAATGAGGCCGAAGCCAATTACTACACCGCCAATGGCGCATATCAGAAGGCCAACGATAAGGGAGGACAAGCAGATGTCTCCCGGGGCTTAGGTGATTGCGCGCAAATCAGAGCCATAACTGACACGTCGTTGATAGACAGAGCTCGTAACAAATATGAGTACGCCTTGCGATTGTTTCAGGAAATAGGAGATGCAAACGGGCAAGCGCAGGTGCATCTGGGACTAGGTGAACTCGAGCTTGCCACAAACAAGGACGCTGCTAAACAACATTACAGAGAGGCTTTGAACGTCTATTTGGATACGGGAAGCAAAGACGGCGAAGGAAACTCATTGAAACATTTCGGCGATCTGGAAGTTGGCGAAGATCAACCAGATCCGGCGCTCCAGCACTATGGTCTCGCCATGGATGCTTACAAGCAAGTAGACAATAAGATCGGGCAGGCTGAAGTACTGAAGAGCCTCGGAGATCTGGCCGCCAAGCTGAGCAATCTGACTGAAGCTCAGCAGTACTATAAAGAGGCGCTTCAGCTATACCAGACCGCGGAGAATCTAAATGGCGTGGCGCAGATTCAAAAAGTCCTGGGCGACGTGGAGATCCTCGCCAGCTCCAAGACCCCTGCGTCGAAGTCGGAAAAAATAGAGGCGGCCAGGCAATATTACGATTCAGCGCTGCAAACTTATCAACAAACTGACAGCAAGATAGGTCAGGCCATTACGCTTCAGAATAAGGCGTTGGTTTACCAGAAGCAGAAAAATAGTGCCGCTGCTTTGGAAAATTCCGAGAAGGCGTCCGGGCTTTTTTCTGACATCGGAATAACCACGCCAAATCCACTTACAACGCCGACTGCAGCTCGTGTCTATGAGAATCGCTTGATTCAATTGGCGAATAAGATGTAGAGCCACGTCCCAACTCCTCTGACCAAGTCATCAGAATCTTCATGACGAAATCAAGATCACAAGCCTTTTAGTCTTTGTAATGCTGGCGCGGCTTTTCTGTTTCCCTTCTGCTGCTATTTACCAATCCCGCGTTACCATTTAGGATTCCGGTCATGTCGTCATTCCCCCAAACCGAACGCACCACCCTGAAACGTCTGCCAAAGCGCGGTGTTTATGAACGCGAAATCGTTTACGGCATTCTTGACGAAGGATTTATCTGTCACGTCGGCTTCTCTGTTGACGGTCAGCCGTTTGTTATCCCGACCGGCTACGCGCGCGTTGACGACCAGCTTTACATTCATGGCTCGCAGGTCAGCCGCATGCTACGTACGCTCAGCGAGGGTATCGACGTGTGCGTTACTGTAACGCTTGTTGACGGACTGGTGCTGGCGCGTTCAGCCTTTCATCATTCTATTAATTATCGTTCAGTTGTAATTTTCGGAAACGCCACGCTGGTCGACGACAGAACGACCAAGCTCGCGGCGCTGTTCGCATTTTCTGAACATGTGATTCGTGGAAGATGGAACGACGTGCGCGAGCCGACGGAACAGGAACTTAAAGCAACTACTGTCTTATCACTGCCGCTCGCCGAAGCTTCAGCGAAAGTGCGCAGCGGACCACCCATCGACGACGAAGAAGATTACGCCCTCGACGTTTGGGCAGGCGTTCTTCCGTTAAAGACCTTTGCCGGCGCACCCATCAAGGATCCGCGTTTGCGGGAGAATATCGAACCGCCTCCCTACACACTCAACTACTCGCGAGAAAAGAATTGACGACGGCGACTCCGCGCGTTTCCCGAGGACGATCTCAAGGCCGATATTGGGCCGCGCTGGCCATCATTCTGTCGTGTGTAGCTACGGCGTTCCTGCTGCGAGTTGAAGGACGATTGTGGATCTGCGCCTGCGGAAGCGTTCAGTTTTGGTCTGGTCAAATTTGCAGTGCGGACAACTCGCAGCACTTTCTCGATCCCTACAGCTTCACGCACGTGCTGCATGGCTTCCTGTTCTTCTGGTTGATAGCCTGGTCATTGAAGCGATTCAGCGGGCCGTGGCAATTGGCCCTTGCGATTGCGGTCGAGGGTTTTTGGGAAGCGTTTGAAAATACGAATTTCATTATCGATCGCTATCGTTCGGAGACGGCGGCACTTGGCTATAACGGCGACACTGTAATTAATTCCTTTGGCGATATTCTTTGTTGCCTGATTGGTTTCGTCATCGCACGCCGTCTTGGTTGGCGCCGATCACTTATCGCGTTTGCCTTGCTCGAGCTCGTTTTGATCGTCTGGATCAAAGACAGTCTGCTGTTGGAAATTCTTATGCTGGTAATTCCCATCGACGCAATCCGCAGCTGGCAGATGTGCCGGTGAGCGGTGAGCTGTCCAAGGTCCAATGTCTAACGTCCAATGTCCGATGAGCCATCTTGGACGTTAGACTTTGGAGTTGGACTGTGAACAGTCTGTCTACCTGACCACTGGGCACTGGTCACTGGCCACTCGCCACTGCCATACTTCCACCCATGATCGAATCGGATCCTTACATCGGCCAGGTGCTCGACGAAAAATACCGCCTTGAACGGCTGCTCGGCCGTGGCGGAATGGGCGCCGTTTATCTCGCCACTCATCTGGGCACAGAGCGCTATGTCGCGCTCAAATTGATCACACCACAATTCATGCGCAATGAAGAATTCGTGGCCCGCTTCAAACGAGAGGCAAGGGCTGCAGGCCGCTTGCGCCACCCAAACGTGGTCGACGTCACTGACTTCGGTTTTGCACACGTAGGTACAGAAGCAGTCGCGTATTTGGTAATGGAGTATCTCGACGGCTGCACTCTCGGTGACGTACTCACGGAAGAACTTCGACTGCCAATGGACTGGGTGGTCGATATCCTCGAACAGGTCTGTTCGGCGGTGCATGAGGCACACCAGCAGGGCGTTGTTCATCGCGACTTAAAACCGGAAAACATTTGGCTTGAACCGAATCGTCTGGGGGGCTACAGAGTTAAAGTGCTAGATTTTGGCATCGCCAAGTTAGCCGAAGCTGAAGTTGAATCACCCTTCGGATCCGAAGGCTCAACCGCTGCGCTTTCAGGAGGTGTTGGCGACGCTCGACCGGTGTCTGAGGCGGCAGCAACAACTCTCAAGCCAACTCGGGTAACGTCGCTACCTCACGCTGCAGCTAACGCGCTCGGCCAGGAATTGGAAATCGACACGCTGATTTATAGCGAGCAGGAACAGCCTCGCGCTCAACTCAATCAGCCCGGCATTACTGCGGCGCATGCAGTCAACGAGCAAACGACCAGCCACATGGAATCGCTGGACGCCGACGCCAAATCCACGGCGTTGCTTAACGAACGATCTGCGGCTACGGCGGACGGTGATCGCACGCTGATGTTTGGCAAGACAACGCAACGGGCCGCCATGGATCAGCAAACTAGACTCCGAGGTACCACTGCTCGTGGCACAAATCTCACCCGCGTCGGCGCCATAATGGGCACACCACTTTACATGTCGCCCGAGCAATGCGCCGGGAAGCCGCTGGACGCCCGCTCCGACATCTACAGCCTCGGTGTCATCGCCTACCAAATGCTTGCCGGGCAGCCGCCTTTTGCCGGCGCTACCGGCAACGTGATGCAGGAACACATTCACACTACTCCCGAGCCGTTGCGCGCGCGCAACAAGAAGGTGAGGAAGCGCGCGGCACAAGTGGTCATGACTGCGCTTTCAAAAGACCCGGACGAGCGTCCGCAAACAGCCGCGGCATTTGCGAGCGCCTTGCGCGCCCAGGCCGACGGCATTGGCGCACTTTATCGGAGGGCGTTTGCGCTCTATAGCGAATACTTCCCGAAGTTTCTTAAGCTATCGCTGTTGGCCCATATCCCGGTTTTTTTGACTACGATCCTGTTAATAGCTTTTCAGTTAGCCGAGGACTCACAACCTAAAGGTCTGGGTGTTGTGCGCGTGTTGTTGATTTGCGGGATTGTGATTTCAGCAATCTTACAAGTAGCCTCACATTTCCTTGCCGCTGCCTCCATTTCGGGAATGACTGCCGTCATTGTTACGCAGTTGGCGCTCGCTCCGCTGCGTCCGGTGGAACTGCGTCTGGCATTTGCGGTGTTGAAGCGGCGGTGGCGACCTTTCCTGAAGACGTCCATTCGCGTAACGCTGAGGATTGTAATTGGCTTTATTCTACTGGTGATTCCGGGCATCGTAATGACGATCCGCTACGCGCTTTATGCGCCGGTAGTTTTGCTGGAAGGGCTGGAAAAAAAGCCAGCGATGCGACGAGCACGCGCGCTGGCTTCTCGTTCGTGGCGCACGATCATTATCGTGTCGGTGTTACAGTTTCTGATTCCAATGTCAGTCAGCGCACTGATCGGCAGATTCACCGTGGTGAAACAAACCGAGAGTGGCCTTCACGTTGCAACTCGCTCGGTGAGTGGTCAGATCTATCAGCAGCTCAGCGGCCTTATAAGCATCGTGATCTTGCCGCTGATGTCTATCGTGCCCGCACTACTCTATTTGAAGATGCGACAGTTAGGCGGCGAGGATCTCACAGACACGCTTACCGAGATCGAAGAAGCAGACGAGCAGCGCAGCGCCTGGCAACAACGGATGCGCACCAGGCTGAGTCTCAACACTTCGCGCGGTAGAGGAACAGATGGCAAGCGGCAGTCGCTATAGCTAATTGGTGCTCCTATACCGAACGGCAATCTTCCGTTAGAATTTGGCACATGTATGGCAAACAACAATTTTTCAGGCCAGCCTTGATCGTGGGAATGCTCGTCGTTTCCACGGGCTGTGCGCAAACGAAATCCGATTCGGTAGCGCAGAATGCTGCGTCACAATCCCCGGCCGCGGCCTCGCGTTCGCCGATACCAAAACAAATAACGCCGGCTGAGCTCGCTAAGCTTCGTTGGATTGAAGGCGCCTGGCGCGGGACGGGCGGCGAGGTTCCGCCTTTTTTCGAGCGCTACAAATTTGAGAACGAATCAACGCTGGTTGTTGAAACTCTCGAGGACGAAAGCCTGAGCAAGGTCACCGATGTGAGTCGCTTCGAACTGAAGGACGGACATTTTGGCTCCGGCACTGCCGACGCGGGTTCAGTGGCCATCGCCCTCGACGATAACTCAATTTCGTTTGCGCCACTTGGAAAGGGAAACTTCTTTCGCTTTCAACGCGAATCGGACAACTCCTGGAAAGCCATCCTCAACTGGACCGACAAGAATGGCGCCCCGAAAGAGCGCGTTTACCTTATGCAACGTTTGCCGGACAAGAAGTAGTAAGCGATCGCCGATTAAGGATGCTTTAACGTTTACTCTCATTCACACCGGCGCTTTAGCGCGGTGACTAAAGACGAACGTCATACCGAAAACCGCTTAAATGGTTTCAGTTCATTAGCCACAACCATAATCACCGGGCTAAAGCGACGGTGTAAATGAAGAAGGGGGTGATCCATTCGGAACTGCACCAATAAGGACTGCCGGGGAATATTGCCGAGTCGATTGATCGGGAGTAGCATTCAAACATGCGTGCAGCCGCGATACTACTTTTTTTGGCTTTGGCCGTAACTTGCTACGCGTGTGGCCACATCAATGCTCGAAGTAAAACCGCTTCAAAGTCATCATCAATTTCGACAGAAAACCCCGGCGCAGAGCCGGTAAAAGCAGAAACACATGCGGCACGCGCAGACTTTGCGACGCAGATTAAACCTATCTTTGAAGCCAGGTGTCAGCCTTGTCATTTCAGCGGTGGCAAGGTTTACGCCAAAATGCCCTTCGACCGTCCCGAGACAATCAAAAGCATGGGCGCGAAATTATTTACCCGCATTAAAGATGAGAATGAACGTCGTGTGATTCGCGACTTCCTCGCCCAGGAGTAAAACTTCCGCAGACTTTACCTAAGATTACAGATATCGCTCGCGAAGAATTGCGAGGTGATGAGACACATGGCCGGCGACGATGTACGCCAGCGCGCGGACAGTGACCGAACTATCGCTGGCAATGCCGCTGCGCAGCCAGCCCTCCGCCGGAAGGTTGCGGAAAAACGCAAGCGTGGACGATCGAATCGCGCGAAACTCATCTACATGGTTCGCCCACGAAACCTGATCCGACTCAGCAGCCCTGAACCCAATCTCCTGATCGAAGCTGGGCAGCGGATCCTGAAAACCACGCGCAAACCACAGCGCACGAAACATGAAAACGCGCTCGGTGTCGTTCACATGTCCGAGCAACTCGCGCATCGACCATTTATTCAGGGCGTAGCGACGAAGTGATTGCTCCTCTGAAATGTCAGACAGGAACGCGACAGTTTCATTTAACTGCGTGGCGAGCACATCGACAATGTCGTCGCTGGTGATCCGATCGATATAGATGGAATAGTAAGATGCAGCTTCGTTTGGTTGTGGTCGTGCTGACATGATGTGAATAGTAAATCGCGCGTCGCAAATAGAAAAGTCAGGGCGGGTCTGGTTTTACTGGGAGCGCGGTTCAATACGAGACCACGATGGTCGACAGCAGCTTGCGAATTTCGTCGGCGCCGGCGGCCACCGGACTGGCGATTCTTCCCTTTGTATTTACCATCACCGCGGTGGGCGTGAGCATCGCGCCATATGTCTTCGCCACCTCGCGTCTCTTCTCCAGCAGCACGTCTCCCAAACCATTCCTCGCTACGTTGACAAAATTTTCCTTAATGGTCCCAAAGCTGATCAAAGCGATGGTTAGGTGTTCGCGGTGTGCCTGCTGCCAATCCTTGATCTCACTAAACATTGTGACGCAGGGACCGCAGTTTGGATTGGTGAACACCAGCAACAATGGTTTGCCGTGACCGAGTAACTGATCGAGCGACCTGGTGCCGCCTTCATACGCATCCAGCTCAAACGGGGGCGCTACGGTATCGAGTGGAAGGCCTTGCGGCGTTGCGGGTGTCTCGACCGGCAAGAGCTTTTGTCGCTGCCGTGCGTAAATCACGGCGGCACCCGCGATGAGCAACGCGACCCCACCGATGAAGCACTCAGCCTGACTGAGATGTGCAAGGATGTCGGGAATACTTGCGGGCGTCTCGGTGTGCGATTGCCACAATATGAAGCTGGCGAACGCCGCAAAGATAAGGTTTCGAACCAGCGTGGACCAGCCCAATGGCCGCGAGTAGAGCTGACCGAAGCAGTGACAATCGTGAGTGTTCCCGCGCGCGAGATTTACCCCAATCGCAACGACGAAAAGCGCCAACACAAAAAGCGCGGCCAGCGCGCTGAGGCTCGTTGTGGTAGTGAAGAGCAGTCCGCTGGCGATCGCCAGTTCCGCAATCGGCAGCAGGATGGAAAGCGTTGGAGCTAGCGAGCGCGGGGAGCCAAAATTTTTAAGTGCTTCCCGCGTGCCGCGCTGATCAGTTAGCTTTGTAATTGCTGCGACGCCAAAGACCGCGCTCAGGCCAAGTCGCAGAAGGACTGTTATCAAGTGCATTAAAGAAACCGGCGCCGAAAAACATGCTGCTGATGAACAATTAAGTATTTTTTAGTTTACCGTAAAATGCCTGCTCGGGAGTATTGCTTAGGAGGACTCGCGTTCTAGAATTGCGGAACTTGAATAGCGGTAAGACCGTTAGTCCTATATAACAGTGTTGATTTAATCGGAAGGACAGTCTATGTATTGCTCAGCATGCGGCACACAGTTGGCGCCCGGGCTCAGCTTCTGCAATCGCTGCGGCATCAGCCTGAAGGAGCGCACGCGGTCAAACGCCGCACCAATCGCGGCTTTTCTCTCTGCAATCACTATAATCGGCGTAGCCGGTCTCGGGATCATGCTGGGAGGCACGCTGGTACTCACCAAGGAAGCGCACTTGAAAGAAGAGTTGGTAGGCTTCTTCATGCTGTTCACTTTTTTCATTGTAGCTATCATCGAGATATTGCTCTTCAGGCAGTTGTCGCGGTTCACCGCGGCTGTCAAGACGGAGGCGATTGAAGCGGCTCAACCTTTGTCGACGCCCATCGAGCTTCGTGCGCCTCAAACACCGCGAACGCTGGTGGAATCTATGCCGAGTGTTACCGAAAACACGACTCGAACTCTGCAGTATTCGCGGCACGAGGGACCGAGATAAAAAAATCTGACTGGACTACTTCAGCGAGTCTGAAAGGAAAACTGACGTGAAAAAGCTTCTGCTACTAATGCTCCTGATCTCGCTGGGAACAGCTTGCCGCGGGTTCCACGACCAGGTTGGTGGTTCCGGCAACCGTCAGAAAGAGAAGCGCCAGGCGGGGTCGTTTAATTCCATATCTACGGAAGGCGCATTTGATATTGAGGTTGTCTGTCAAAAGCCGCAAAGCCTGGAGATTGAAGGCGACGACAACATACTGCCGCTTATCAGCACGGAAGTCTCCAACAACGTGTTGCACGTTCGAGGCCTCCGCGGTTACTCCGTTTCTCAACCGATTAAGCTGAAAATTTCCGTGCCGGATCTGGTCGGGGTTTCTTCGTCAGGTGCAGGAACATTAGAGGTCTCAGGACTGAAGAATGAAAAATTTGAGATTGACGCGAATGGAGCTCCAAAGATACGAGCTTCCGGCGAGACTAAAGCGTTAACTATAGATGCAAACGGCGCCGGCAAGATCGATACGCATAAATTGCGTGCCGCGAATGTACAGGTTGACTCGAAAGGCGTTCCCAATGTGCAGGTGTATGCTTCGGAGCAGCTCAACGTAACCATCGCCGGACCATCACACGTGGTCTATGAGGGCAATGCGGTCGTGAATCAAACAATTCACGGTCCGGGGAAGGTTGAGAAAAAAGAGCAGGAAGGAAGCTAGTTTGTTTGGGAATAGGGGTTGGCCCGAAGAGAGAGGCCAAAGAAATTTTCCAAATGAGAAATGGAAAATGTTTTTCAAACCTTCAATTTGAATGGCCAATCGCGCACGCGTCGAAATGCTCTATTTTTCAGTTGACATTCCACTCCTTGCTGAATAACTATTTGCTCATATTCGAAAGGAGCTTAATGCCCCGATGACTTATGTCGTTGTTGAGTTGTGCGTTGACTGCAAATATACCGACTGTGCCGCTGTGTGCCCGGTCGAAGCATTTCATGAACTGCCGGATCGCCTTTACATCAACGCCGATACCTGCATCGATTGCGATGCCTGCGTGCCGGAGTGTCCGGTAGAAGCAATCT
Organism: Pyrinomonadaceae bacterium; assembly: GCA_035941655.1. Classification (GTDB taxonomy): domain Bacteria; phylum Acidobacteriota; class Blastocatellia; order Pyrinomonadales; family Pyrinomonadaceae; genus PSRF01. The sequence goes on from DASZDU010000050.1 coordinate 25,741, forward strand.
TCGCCGATAACAACGTGCCGGAGAATTACGCTCACTGGACGCAGATAAATATCGACGAAGCTCCGAATTATCCGGTGATTAGCGCGAAGGTTCCCGCTCTGCACGGACCAACTTGCACTGGCCCGGAGGAGTAATCTTCCCGAGCTGAATGACGATACTAGAGGCGAGCCGCCACGGGTTGGCTCGCCTCTTTCCGTGTCTGATGGTTTTTAGCTGTCGGCGACAAAAATAAAGGAAGCGCTCATTAAATGTTTTCGACGCGTTGCGTCGAAAGCACTTGATGTCTTCACGCTCAATCGGTTCCGTTGCTACAATTGCGGTATGAAAGTCCTGGCTTTTCTCGCAATCGTTTTTGTTTGTTCAGCGGCTGCTTCACAATCCGGAAGACGCGCAAGAGAGATTAAAGTTCCCGTGCCTTTACCCGCAGAGGAAGCAAACGAACCGAAACCGAAAGACCCGCCGGCGGATGAACCGCCACCGGTTACAGCCGAAAAGAATCAAGAGTATCGTTGCTCCGAGGATGGCAGTCTCGCGAGAATAATTGATGCGGACGATCCTGGTGAGCTGGTCGTTGCTGCCAAGGAAACCGATTCCCGCGCCGTCATTATCGCCAAGCCGAAGCCCTCTTACACCAGGGAGGCGCGGCGCCAGGGGGTGCAGGGATTTGTCGTGCTGAAGGTGTTGTTTTCCGCTCGGGCCAAGATCGGCCGCATTAGAGTTGTGAAAAGCCTTCCCGCTGGGCTTACCGAAAATGCTATCCGGGCGGCGTGTAAAATGGAATTCAAGCCGGCGATGAAAGACGGACAAGCCGTGGCGCAATGGGTCACCGCGGAATACGTCTTTCGGCTTGCCGACTCCTCGATTTTTACGCCGTAAGAGGTATTGAAGGTCAGTACCACCTCGCGCAACCTCAGGAATAGAAGTTAATGACAAAGCGAGCTGCATTCATTATCGCGCTTCTCTTGTCCTTGCTGGCATTCGGCTCCGCATCCGCGAGCGTGTTTGCAAAGGACAACTGGACCAGCGTGCGCTCGAAAAACTTCCTGTTGGTCGGTAATGCAAGCGAGAAAGACATTCGCGAGGTTGCGACCCGGCTGGAACAATTTCGCGAAGTGTTTTCGCGTTTGTTTACAAACCTGAATATCAATTCACCAGTGCCTACCACGGTGATCGTTTTCAAAAATCACGATTCATACCGTCCTTTTCAGCTGAATGCCAGGAACGCAGGCTATTTTCAATCCGGCCCTGATGTGAATTACATCGCGCTGAAGCTGATCAAGGATCCGGGTACCGTGCAGGATCCTTATACGATCATTTTTCACGAATACACGCATCTCCTGATAAGGACCGCAACCGGTAACGTGCCGCTTTGGTTCAATGAAGGAATGGCTGAATACTACAGCACCTTCAGCATTACGGATGCTCAGAAGGTGGTGATGGGCAAACCCATCTCCAGCCACGTCTATCTGCTTCGTGAAAGGAACATGCTGCCGCTACGCACGCTGTTTCAGGTCGATTCAAAATCCCCTTATTACAACGAGGGTGAAAAGCAAAGTATTTTTTATGCCGAATCGTGGGCACTGATGCACTACCTGATGCTCGGCAACGACGGGCAACGAATGACACAATTAGGAAAGTTCATCGACCTAATAGCTCGCAACGTTCCGATGGAAGACGCTTTCAAACAAGCATTCTCTACTACGTTTGAAAACATGGAGAAGGAACTGCACGCATATATACAGCGCGATCGGTATCCAATCGTTTCGGGAAGCTTCACGAATAAAGTTACTTACGACAGCACGATGCGTTCGGCGCCCATTACTGAGGCGGAAGCGCAAGCCTATCTTGGCGACCTGCTACTGAAAAGCAACCGGGAGGATTGTGAAGTTTACCTGCAGAGGGCTCTCGCACTGGATCCCGAACTGCCAATGGCCAATGCCTCGCTCGGTTTGCTGCGCGTGCGACAGGGTAAACCGGAGGAAGCGCGTCAAAGGTTGGAACGCGCGGTCGCGGCCAGTTCTCAAAACTATCTAATTCACTACTACTACGCTTTCGCATTGAGCCGCGAAGGCGTTCGCGACCCCAACACGGTAATGGGTTTCGCTCCAGAGACAGCCACGAAGATGCGGGTCGAACTCAAGCGGGCGATTGAGCTTCGTCCGGATTTTTTGGAATCATATAGCCTCCTGGCCTTCGTGAACCTGGTGACTGCAACCGATGTGGATGAAACTGTGGAAATGATGAAGCGGACCTTGGCGCGATCTCCGGAGCGAGAGGATTTCGTTTTCATGTTGGCGCAGCTCTATATGCGCAAGGAAGATTTCGGCGCGGCGCGTCAACTAATTGACCGACTTAGTAAGAGTAATGACCCGGAGTTGCGCCAGCGCGCGGCCGGATTGCGGCGCCAGCTCGCCTGGATGGATCAGCAACGCGAGCGTACTGGCCTAAACACCGGACCGTCCGACTCAGGCAGCTCTGCTAATCCAGTCGGTCGGGATGTTAATGGAAAAACGATTGTCTATGACGTCGATCCGAACAACATTCTGCGTGAATCGCTGAGAAAACCAGCCGCCGGTGAAACGCAGGCGCAGGCCACGCTGGTCAGGATTGACTGCGATGCCAGGGGTATTACGTTTGTCGTCAAGATCGCCGATCGCCTTCGCAAACTAAATACCGACAGCTTCAGCCACATGTCACTAACAACATTTACTGCAGACGCCGGCGGACAAATCACCTGTGGGCCACGCAAGCCCGAAGATAATATCGTCGTAGCGTATGTCCCGACCGCCGACACGCGTTCAAAGGTCGATGGCGTGGTCAAGTCGGTGGAGTTTGTGCCGCATGACTTCAAACTTAAACCTTAGCCCTCAAATCAACACGAAATCCTGCGATTGATGCCGCTGCAGTTCAGCCGATTCTATGGCATCATAACGCCTGAAATAAGCTGCATTTGGGAAGGTGTCTATGATTACCTGCCGCAAGATGACGGCCGCTGATGTTGCCGATGCATTCCAGCTGCTGAGAGTTTTTCTTAGCGAGGATGAACATTACCTTGCCAGCAGCAAGGCCTACGGTGATCGCGGATTCCAGGGTCTGAATGATGCGCTCGATCTCTTTCTCGAGCAGCCGGAACTTGGGTTTGTCTGGCTCGCATATGACGACAAGGGGATCAGCGCAGTGTGCGTTGTTTGCTACGCCATCTCTACCTCGATGGGCGCGGTGGTAGCCAAACTCGACGACGTCTCCGTCAAGGCGGATCGACGCGGAGGAGGTATCGGCACGGCGCTGCTGCAACAGCTAAAAGAGCAACTGCGAAAAGAAGCGGTAACCCGAATCGATGTAGGCGTGCATCTGGAAAATCCGGAGGCGCGAAAATTTTACGAACGGCTGGGGTTTGTAGCCTTGAATGAAGAGCGGCTCGCGTGTGTGATCTGATTTAGAGCGACAGGGCTGGGGCAAGGCGGGGTCCCCCGCCCGGCAGCCCCGCTGGGGTGCTAATCCCGCCCTCCTCACCTGAGAGTCTTTCAGAGGAGCCGGGTCAGCGCGCCTGGTTCGCGATCTCCTCAAAGTATTTCGCGAAGGCGACCATTCCTCCAGACGCTTGTTGCCAATCGAAGTTTTCATTGGGCGCGTGATACCCATGCTCCGGAAGCGAAAGACCAAGGAACAGCACCGGACACTTTAAGACCTTCTCAATACTTGTCATCGCCCCGATGGTTCCCCCATCGCGCACAAACACTGCGTCGCGCTCAAATGCAAACTTCACCGCTCCCTTCAACAAGCCGGGTAGCGGCCCGTCCATTGGGGTACGAAATGCCGGCGCTGCGTGCTCAAAATGCATCTTCACGTCAGGGTTTTTCTGTTTCACCGCAGCTTCAATCAGCTTTCTGATCTTTTCCGGATCCTGCCCCGGTACCAAACGGCAGGAAGCCTTGACTTCCCCGCGCGGCGGAACAATGGATTTGAGTCCTGGGCCCTGGTAGCCGCCCACCACACCATGAACTTCAAATGTCGGCTGCCCCCAGATTCGCTTCATAACTTCCAGCGAGTCTTCGGTGCGCATCAGTTTCAAGTGATGGGCTTTCTTGAAACCGCTGGCAGTAAAGCCGGAGTTTGCCCAGTCGTTCAGCTCAGCCTCTGATGGCGTAATTACATCGTCGTAGAAACCATTGATCAGTACAGTGCCGGTAACCGGATCATAAATATCGCAAACAAGTCGCATCAACTCCGCTAAGGGATTGCGCGCCGCGCCTCCCACTTCGCCGGAATGCGTGTCGGTTTCCGCCGTCTCCAGCGTGAGCAGAAAACCGAGCAAACCACGCAACCCGGCCGAACACGCAGGTCGCTCTCTTGACACCCAAACGGTATCGGAAACAACCACGGAGTCGGTGGCGAGATCCGACCCGGCCTTCGTAATGATCTTCTCGAAATTCGGTGATCCAATCTCTTCCTCAAACTCCCAGAGGACGCGAATGTTGACGGGGACGCCCGCTTCCTTTGCAGCCCGGGCCCCAAAGAGAGCGGCCAGAGCCGGGCCTTTGTCATCCGTGGTACCGCGTCCGAAATAGCTGTCTCCCTTGTTTGTCATCACGAATGGATCAGTGTCCCACGGTTCAGTTTCACGGGAGGCCGGCTGCACGTCCATGTGATTGTAGACAGTGACCGTCGGCAGGCTCTCGTCAGTGCCAAAGACAGCGTGCACCGTAGGGTTGCCATTCGTGACCTCATATACCTTCACTTCACCGCCAAACCTGCGTAGCGTTTCAACTGTCAGGTCGACACCCTTGCGAATGTCTTCCGCGTGCGATGGATCGCAGGAAACTGTGGGCGTCTCCACAAAACGCTTCAACAACGCTTCGTATTCATCGCGGTGGGTTTTGGCAAAGGAGAAGAGTTGGTCTCGTTCAAGTGTGTTCGCCATTCGAGAGATCTCCGATCGGTTTCGATTTGTTTTGATGACTTATGGATAAAGGCTTGGTCGAAAAGTGTAACATGCGCTTTGGAGCCGAACGAAGCACCCGAAAAAACTTGGTGAGGTCCTAAATTTGTGTTGTCGAGGTGGGGCAGTAGCCCGACCGTTAGGGAGGGCTTCGATCCTCCAAGAGGAAGCCCTCCTTGACATTCGCGCTACTGCCCTGACGTGCCTTAGAGTTGGCAACACAAATTTGATTTCGTGTTCTTTTTCTATCGGATAAAACCGAACCACAAAATCACACGAAAACCTTCGAAAAATAAGCTGTGATGTTTCGTGTGTGTTAGTGGTCATGATTTGGCGAAGTGTACTCAAACTAAGAAAGTTGGGGGAGTTAACGCGAAATCTCATGCGGGCAGAGAATTCGCAGGGCAACGTTTTTCAGAACTTCCTTCACTAACTCCAAAGACTGCACGGCTGGGTTTTGGTCGAGTTTCAGCATGTTTTTCCAACAAATCATGCTGTTGACCTTCGAACGGCGCGGTATTCGAAATTTTGGACAAGAAACACCCTGAGGCTGCTTTTCGTATTCAGTCGTTGGCGCCAGTCAGATGATTGCCATTCTTCATGTTATTCTTGCTACCCTTTTTGTCCCGGCGGGCAAATTGGAATGCCGGCCCTTTCGAGTGGTGAGCCAGGAACTCCAGGAGGCTTTGTGAGAACAAGATTCTATCTGCCATCGATTATGTTTCTTTTGTTTGCGCTTTCTGTTGGTATCTATTCGCAACAGACCGGGTCTGCCAGACGGCAACCCGGCAATCCAACCGACCCGGTCACTACTAACGTGAAACCGAGTTCAAGCGCTCGCGTGACCGCGCCTGTTGTCAAAAGCGATCTCTCCGAAGCGCTTTCAGTGATTGAGCAAAACTACATCGACGGCAAGAAGCTGGAGTACAACTCGATCTTCAAGTCATCAATCAATGGCATGTTGAAAGTACTCGATCCTCATTCGAGCTATCTCGATGCCACTGATTTTGCTGAGTTCAAGACGGAACAGCGCTCACAGTATTACGGTATTGGAGCCACCATTGGCGATTTGCGCCAGGGTGATGATCTCAATACCTATATTCGCGCCACATTTCAGGATGCGCCCGCCGCGCGCGCGGGATTGGGTTTTGGCGACAAGATCACCGCCGTCGACGGTCAGTCAATGAAGGGCAAGAATTTTTCCGAAGTGCGGAAGTTTCTGCTGGGCCCGCTGGGTACGCAGGTTAAGGTCACCGTCGAGCATAGCGCCACCGGCAAGACCGAGACAGTCAACATCACGCGCGACGCTGTTTCACTGCCATCGATACCTCAAGCCTACATGGTTAGGCCGGGTGTTGGTTATGTAGCGATGACCGGTGGATTTAACACCACCACGGCTGACGAATTTGAGGCGGCTCTCCAGGAACTTCATACCAAGGGAATGAACATGCTCGTGCTGGATCTTCGCGGTAATCGCGGTGGTCTTTTGATCCAGGCGGTGCGGGTCGCAAATATGTTTCTCCAGCGCGGACAAATGATCGTTTCGCAGAAGGGAAGAATCCGGGGCAGCACTGAACCATTTCAAGCGCTCAACGACAATCCCGACACCGTGCCTTTGGTAGTACTGGTCAATGGAGAAACTGCTTCAGCTGCCGAGATCGTGGCCGGCGCTTTACAGGATCATGATCGCGCGCTGATTGTCGGCGAAGGCACGTTTGGCAAGGGACTCGTTCAGCTTCCCTACCAACTCGAATATGATTCAGCGCTGCTGCTGACCATCGCCAAGTATTTCACGCCCTCGGGCCGTTTGATTCAGCGCGACTATTCCAATGGCGGTTTCTATGACTACTACACCCGCGGCGGCGTGGCGAATAATAAACCCGATACGCCGGCAGCGCCCGCCGGTCCTGAGAGCCATACTGATACCGGCCGGGCCGTGTATGGCGGCGGCGGCATCGCGCCGGATGAGGTTTCCAAACCGGTAAGATATGGGCCAGCCGAGGCCCGCGTTACAGATCCTATCTTTGCTTTCGCACTGGAGCTCGCCATGGGCCGTGTGGCTGGGTTTGAAAGCTATAAAGTGCAGCGACCTATCCAATACGATCACGATCTGCAGTCGACAGATTTTGCGATCACTGACGCTTTGTTCAGCGAATTCAAGCGTTTCGTCAGCGCCCGGCCGATATTCAAAGTAACACCGGAGCAATTGGATCGTGTGCGCCCGTTTGTTGAACGGCAATTGCGATTCGAGCTGGCGACAGCGGCGTATGGATCGCTGGCTGCCGTACAAGTGTTCAACGACACCGATCCGCAGATTGCGAAAGCTGTCGATGCCATGCCGCGGGCACGCGAACTCGCATTGGCCGCACGACGCGCCAGAGCCCGTTCCTGACTCACGACGTAGTCAACGCTCTGTATACAACGAGGGCGACGCATCCATTGGAGGCGTCGCCCTTGAGCTTTACTGCCGCTTTTTATCCACCGACCGCTTCCAGGAAAAGATTTTCCATATATGATTTCACATTCTTCATTGGCCATTGTTCCGGACAAAGCTTTTCGTCAATGACCATCAAGAAATCAGCCTTTCGTGGACGAAAGCAAATGAAAAATGGGAAATGAAAAACCATTTATGGAAAATCTACAGCATCTTTCAGGTTGAGCCGGCATTTACCATTCCGTGTGAACCATCTACCATTCGCACGTGACCCTCCAGCCCAAGCCTCTGATCATCATTAACAATGCTGCTGCCAAAGCGCGGAGAGCCTGGCCCATTGTGCGCGGGCGTCTCGAAGCGGCAGGACTGCCTTTTGATTTCCACGAGACTACCCAACCGGGCGACGCCACCGCGCGCACTCGCGACGCGTTGAGATCGGGAGTGAACACGGTTGGCGTAATCGGCGGTGATGGCACCTTGAGCGAAACCGCTCAGGGATTCTTCGAATTTAGGAAACGAGTTGAAGACGTTCCTTCACGAATTAATCCCAACGCTTGTTTAGCGATTCTTCCGGCCGGCACCGGCGACGACTTTGCTCGCAGTGAGATGGGCCGGCGCGAGCCGCTCGAAAGATGGATCGACATATTCGTTTCTTATTGTCGGTCCCCGGCTGAGACAAGCGTGCGCACGGTAGATGTGCTTTACGGCCTTTGCGACGAATATAGGACTCCGTTCATTTGTCTGAACGCGTCCACGATGGGAATTGGCGGCGAAACGGCTGCACGCGTTGCGGCCCAGGGAAAATTCATGCGCAGATTTTCCGGTGAAGGCCGATTCGCGGCGGCGGCGCTCGCAGCGCTTGCCGGCTGGCGCGAACGGCGCGTGCGCGTTTCGATAGATGATAGCGAAGTGATCGAAGGGAACATGAACCTGGTGGCAGTAGCCAACGCGCTGTACGCCGGCGGAGGCATGATGCTTTCACCGAATGCGAAAATCGATGACGGAAAACTCGACGTTATTACCGCGTCTGGTCTAAATCGGGCAAACGTCCTGCGCGAACTCGCGCGCATACATAAAGGCGGACATGTAGTTAACCCGAGGGTGCGAATCATGCAGGGTGAAGGAGTTAGTATCGAAACCTTTTCTCCCGAGGACGCTATGTTGATTGAAGCGGATGGGAATGTGCGTGGTGTGACGCCGGTTGAGTTTAGGGTAATGCCTCGCGCATTAAGGTTTGTGATTGGTAAAGAAAGAGCGGGGGCGAGCCCGCCTTCCCAACCCTGAGACTTTCAAGTTGCTCTGCCCGATTTTCCATATATTATTCTTCATTTCTCACTTTTCATTTGCTCACTCGCGAAGTTGAGTGACAAGTCCTGGAAGCTTGACTCCGTCTCAACCACAGAGGCTGAAGCAACCAATGTCTAATGAAAAATGGAATGATATATGGAAAATTTCTTTCCTAAGCCTCAGGGAGAAGATGGCTCGGCGTCGGGAAGGTGGGCTTGCCCCCGCTCTTGCTTTTCAATCTCCTCCACCTTTGCAAGTCTGCGGAGGTGCCTCTCCTCGCCACTGAACTTCGCCGCCACAAAGGCACGCACAATCTCGAGCGCGAGTTCCTCACCAACCACACGCGCGCCGAGGCACAACACATTGCAGTCATCATGTTCACGTGATTGATGCGCGGAGTAAGTATCACCGCAGAGCGCGGCGCGAATTCCGTGGAGTTTATTAGCAGCAACTGAGGCGCCTACGCCACTACCACAGACAAGAACGCCAATATCGGCTTCGCCATTCCTGACCGCCTCCCCAACTTTCACAGCATAGTCGGGATAGTCATCGGGCCGCGATCCGACATGCGTGCCGAAGTCGATAATCTGATGTCCGGCGGCGTCCAGATCGAGAATCACTCGCTCATTCAGCGGATAGCCGCCGTGGTCGGCGCCGATTGCTATTCTCATGGTTCAAAGCAGCGCCTTCGCATGCTGCAGAACATTTTCCACATTGAATCCAAGCTCACGCATGACGACGTCGCCCGGCGCAGAAGCTCCGAAGCGATCGAGGCAAACCACATCGCCGTTCGGCCCAACATAACGATCCCAACCCTGGCGCACGCCGGCTTCGATTCCGAGCCGCGCGGTGACATCCGGAGGCAGTATCTGGTCGCGATACTCCTTGTCTTGCTCCTCGAAAAGTTCCCAGCAAGGCAGGGAAATAACGCGCGTCGGAATTCCTTCGGCTTGTAGTTTTTCGCGGGCGTCGAGCGCGAGTGAAACTTCCGAGCCGGTGGCGATCAGGATCAGCTGCGGAGCTCGGGCTACTGCCCCATTCGCGACTGCGCCGTCCACTTCTGCCTCGGCGAGGATGTAGCCACCTCGTCGTAAACCCGCGGCCGCGCCGTATCGGGTTCGATCAATCAGAGGGACTTTCTGTCGCGTGAGCGCGAGCGCTGTCGGCGCATGCCTCCGCAGGATTGCGATGCGCCAGGCTTCGCTCACCTCGGCCGGATCAGCAGGCCGAATAACAAACAAGTTTGGAATCGCGCGTAGTGCGGCAACATGTTCGACCGGTTGATGAGTTGGACCGTCTTCGCCGAGACCGATCGAGTCGTGTGTGAAAACGTAAATTGCCTGCACTTCTGAAAGTGCCGCCAGGCGTATCGCGGGGCGCATGTAGTCCGAAAAAGTGAGGAAGGTTCCGCCAAACGGAATCAGGCCACCATTGAGCGAGATGCCGGTCAGGGTCGATCCCATGGCATGCTCGCGCACGCCAAAATGAATAATTCGCCCTGCGTAAGAACCAGCCTCAAAATCTCCACCGCCCTTGATGTCCGTATTGTTTGAGACGCCCAGATCGGCCGAGCCGCCAATCAACATCGGCAGGTGTGGCGCCAGGGCGTTAATCACTTCACCGCTGGCAGCGCGCGTCGCCATTGGCTTCGCATCCTTGAAATCCGGCAAGTGTGTTTCCCAATCGGCCGGTAGTTCACCTTCCATCATCGAGCGCCATTGACGCCCCAAATCAGCATGTTGCTGTTGGTATTTTTCGACCAGGGCACTCCATTCAGCCTCCTGTTTCGCGCCGCGGTCCAGCGCTTCACGGAAGTGCTTCAGAGCTTCGTCTGGTATGTAGAATTGCTTATCTTCGGGCCAGCCGAGATGTCTTTTAGTTTCGCGCACCGCCTCCTCGCCGGGTGCATCGCTGTGCGCCTTGCGCGTGCCGGCCGTCGGCATGCCGTATCCAATTATGGTCTTCACTGAAATCAGTGACGGTTTACTACCGACTGATTGCGCCTCACGGATCGCATTTTCAATCTCCTGCAGGTCGTTTCCATCTTCGACCGTTAGCGTGTGCCAACCGTAAGCCTCGAAACGTTTGGGAACATCCTCACTGAAGGCAAGCTTCGTGAAGCCCTCGATGGTGACCTGGTTGTCGTCATACAAATAGATCAATTTGCCGAGTTGCAGGTGACCTGCCAACGAGGCAGCTTCGGAGGCGACGCCTTCCATCAAATCGCCATCGGACACAATGGCGTAGACATAATGATTGATGAGCGAAAAGTCTTCTTTATTGAACTTCGCGCCCAGATGCGCCGCACCCATCGCCATCCCGACGCCGTTTGCAAAACCCTGCCCTAAAGGCCCAGTCGTGATTTCAACTCCCGGCGCCAGTCCATACTCAGGATGACCGGGAGTTTTGGAACCAAACTGGCGGAAGTTTTTGATTTCGTCGAGCGAGAGATCGTAGCCCGTTAAGTGCAGCAACGAATAAAGCAGCATCGATCCGTGTCCCGCGGACAGCAAAAAACGATCTCGATTCTCCCACTTCGGATTGCGCGGATTGTGCCGCAGAAAACGTGTCCAAAGCACATAAGCCATCGGGGCGGCGCCCAGGGGCAAACCGGGATGTCCCGATTCGGCCTTCTGTACGGCGTCAAGCGAAAGCGTGCGGATTGTGTTAATGCAAAGTTGATCGAGCTCGGGAGTGGGTGTGATGTTTTCCTGCTGCACTGGTGCGCTCATTTCACGATCCTGATTGTGGAGTGACGGTTTTAAGTAAATAGCTTTTTGTAAGTTCGCTCCTGACGCTCCAGACCTTGCTGGTACACAGCCTGGTGCGCAGTGTTTGGCTCGAACACAGTTTCGACCGGCATTGAAAACGCTTCGATAGTTTCTATTTTGCCCGCCGCTTCCAACGCAAGCAAGGCGGCGCCGCGCATGGATGCTTCCGAAGGTTCTGACAGCATCACGCGACGCCCCAGAACATCCGCGAGAATTTGCACCCAGGTCGGCGAGGAACGAAGCGCATGACCTGACGCAATCAGGGTTGCGTGCGGCGCAAAAGGTTCAAGGGCTTGAGCAATCAATGCGAAGCGATAGGCTATCGCTTCCATTGCCGCGCGCAGGATTTCGATTCCATTGGTTTTCAGAGACTGACCGAGGATGGCGCCGTATGCATCCGGGTTCCAATTTGTGCTGCGCTCCCCAGCCCAGAACGGCAGCACTGTCAGTCCATGAGCGTCGGGAGGAGTTAGGTTCAACTCGCTTTCAATCACGGCGGAGTCCTCCGCGGGCAGGAACGATTCTTTGAGCCATTGATATAGTCCGCCGCCGTCCGACAGTGCGCCTCCAATTACGATTCGATCTCGATCAGCACGATAACACCACAACTCCGGTGGGAGCCTTCCAGGAGGGTCACCCATAAAGCACACGCGCATGGCGCCGCTGGTGCCGATCATTAGCGTGACTCTTTCAGTCGTCTGGCAACCCGACCCTATGCTGTTCGCGGCCCCGTCGCCTATTGCCGGAAATAAATGTACGTCGCGCAGTTGCGGCCAGCGCATCTCGCAGGCTGGAGTAAGATTTCGAAAACTTTGATGCGGGTCGGCGATCACCGGAAGACAATCCAGAGTTATACCGGCAGCTTCCAGCAGCTCGCGATCCCAGTTGCACGTGCGCTGATTTAGCAGGCCGGTACCGGAGGCCATGGAAACGCTGGTAGCCGTCTTGCCAAAAAAGTGCAGAGTTAGATAATCGGCAAAAGATAGCCAGCTTTTAGTTCTACGAAAAACCTGCGGCTCTTCGTTTCGCAGTCGTCGCAATTTGGCAGGCCAGTAGCTGGGATGAAAGCGGCAACCGGTGTGCGCATGAGTAGTTGCTTCGTCAAGTTCAGACCGTAAGTGATAAGCCTCAGCGCGAGCGCGTGAATCGGCCCAACCAAGCACGGGCGTCGTGGCGCAACCTGCGTCGTCAACGCCGACCAGGCTATGCCAGAAGCAAGAGATGGCCATCAACTCAATACGCACAGGCGAAGGTGAAGATATGGCAAACAATGAGTCAATTGTTTGCGCAACTCGCTCAAGGAGGGCCTCGGCGTCGAAGGTCGCGAAATCGATTGCGCTGGCGCCGTAGCCAACTCTGACGGCTGCGTCTATTTCATAACCCTGGTCATCGAAGAAAGCGGCGCGAACTCCCGACGATCCAATATCTAACGCAAGCAGGATTGGCTTCGTTGCTTGGGAGCGTATAGGAGCCACTAGCGCCTGTGCTTCAACCTCTTCGAAGATGTCTACTGTTGTGCTCATCGTCTGGTAAAGCAAACTGTTAGTTTGCGAATGGTGAAATAGACTCAGCGTTGTGCCCAGCGAAGGATTCGCAAACTAACAGTTTGCGTTACAACAATGCGCGATGGCGAAGGATCGCACAGGCCAAATTCTTAGTCCATCTTAACTCTGACCTGTTAAAATCGGGCGATGCAAGCCGAGACGCTAAACTGTCCAAATTGCGGCGCCGGTAGTTCAAGCGACGCACCGTTGTGCCAGTTTTGCGGTTCGCGGCTCGCCACTGTTGCCTGCCCATCGTGCTTTGCCATGATGTTTCTTGGCAGCAAACACTGTCAGCGCTGCGGTGCGGCAGCCGCAGTTCCTGAAGTCAAAGACGCGAAGGACCGCAAATGCCCTCGCTGCAAGAATGAGATGATACTGATGACAATCGGCTCAACCGCAGTGCTTGAATGCGAACGGTGCTTTGGTCTTTGGCTCGACGTCTCGTCGTTTGAAAAAATCTGCGCCGATCGTGAACAGCAATCCGCAGTACTTGGCTTTGCTTCGCAAGCGCCGGCGACCGCTGCCCGTGAAACCAGCAAGGTAAATTATGTGCCCTGCCCGGACTGTTCACAGCTGATGAATCGCATGAACTTTGCCCGCTGTTCGGGAGTCATTGTAGATATTTGCAAGCAGCACGGAACCTGGTTTGATCGCGATGAATTGAGCCGCATTGTTGAGTTCATACATGGCGGCGGTTTGGAGGCCTCGCGCCTGCGCGAAAAAGAAGAAATCAGAGAAGACCGCCGCCGGTTGTTGGAGCAGCAGGCCGCGGTAGACACTAAAGTTTCAGGCTTCTTTTCGCGTGCGGAAGATGACGAACATCGACTCGACGGCATCGCCTCTGCCCGCGGCCTGCTGAAGTTTTTGCTGGATTGATAATCAGAACCGGGAGCCGTAGCGACCGGCCAGAGAGGCAACTGTAAGGGCGCCGTTAAGCATTGCATTAATTTATTCAATTTGGCAGTTGAATATCCGGCCGGTCCGATGCTACTTCACGATTTTTTTCACCAAAGCAACGAAATCCGCGATGTCTTCTTCCGTAGTATCAAACGACGTCATAAATCTCACTTCGGATATTTCTTCGTTCCAAACGTAAAAGAAATACTGCTTCTGCAAAAGCGGCACATATTTTTTCGGCATAACGGCGAATACCCCGTTTGATTCGACCTTTTGTGTAAGCTTGATTTCGGGCACGAGCTCAAGTTCACGAGCCAACACCTGCGCCATTCGATTTGCGTGCTCCGCGTTCCGGCGCCAGAGATCGGTTGAGAGCAGCGCTTCAAACTGCGCGGAGATGAAGCGCATCTTTGAGGGCAGATGCGTACCCTGCTTGCGCGTGTACTTGAAATTCTTCGCGAGACTCTTGTTGAAAAAAACGACGGCTTCGCCATACATCATGCCGTTCTTAGCGCCGCCGAACGAAAGCATATCAACACCCGCATCCCGCGTGATGTCTTTGAGTTTTACGTTGAGGCCGGCTGCCGCATTTGCGATGCGCGCGCCATCGACGTGCAACAACATGTCGTGATCGTGGGCGAATTTTGCCAGATTCTTCAATTCACGCTGCGTGTAAACAGTGCCCATCTCCGTCGCCTGGGAAACAGAAACGACTCGAGGTTGCACGTGATGTTCAAAACCAACCTCATGAAGCAACGGCTTAATCTGATCGACTTTAACCTTTCCGTCCGGAGAAACAACGGGAAGTAGTTTGCAGCCGGTAAATTTTTCCGGTGCACCGCATTCATCGACATTGATGTGAGCAGTCTGCGCGCAGATGATGGCGTTATGCGACTCAGTACCCGCCTTCAGGCCCAGGACGTTGGCGCCGGTGCCGCCAAAAACAAAATAGACCTCAACATCACTTCCCAGATGCTTGCGAAAGAGTGCGAGGGCACGTGCAGTGTAGGGGTCGTCGCCATAGGCGATGACGTGACCGTCGTTTGCCGCTGCGATGGCTGCCATTACATCCGGGTGTACACCGGCATTGTTGTCGCTGGCAAAGCTGCGTTTCGCGATCGTGGTTTTTTTCATAATAATTTGCCGCGGATTCACGCGGATAAACGCAGATCAGAATGGAAAAGCAATCGAGAGAAAAAGACTGGTAAAGCCTTGGCATTTTTCAGATTCGTGGTGTCCGCGTTCATCCGCGGCTACTTCCTATCTCCCTTCTTGAAATCTTTAATGATCTCGCGCGCGGCATTCGCGCCCGGTCTGCCGCTCACGCCGCCGCCGGGATGCGTGCCTGCGCCGCAAAGATAGAGTCCCTTGATAGGGGTGCGGTATTGCGCCCAGCCAAGCAACGGGCGAAAGGTAAACGACTGATCCAGCGTTTGCTCGCCGTGATGAATATGGCCGCCACTCATTCCGTATGTCTGCTCCAAATCAAGCGGCGTGATCACTTGCCGCGCAACAATTAACTTTTTAAAGTTTGGCGCGTAATCGCTGATGACCTCTACGACGCTATCCGCAAACTCTTCCCGCCGCGAATTCCAGTCGCCGTCCTTAAGTTTGAAAGGCGCATACTGAACGTATACCGACATCACCTGGGCACCGTTTGGCGCAAGATCGGGATCGAGCACGGAAGGAATGGTGATATCCAGGTAGGGCCGGGGCGAATAGTCGCCATACTTCGCCGCATCGAAAGCGCGTTCAAGATAATCTATATCAGTGCCCACGTGAATGCGTCCGGAAAGTTTAGTCACGCTGTCTTCACCTTCGACGCCAGCGAATAAAGGCAAGCCAGACAGCGCAAAATTAATTTTGGCGGAGACGCCCAGCGCGCGATAGTTGCGTATCTTCAAAACGAAGCTGGGATCAAGCCAAACAGGATCCACCAGGTTCAGAAACGTCGTCCGCGGATCGGCGTTGGAAACAACCGCACGCGCTGAAATCTCTTCACCGCTTTTCAGTAAGACTTTACGAGCGCCATCGTCAGTAATCTCGATTTTCTCAACGGCAGCCTCGGTCCGGATTTCGACTCCGGCATTTTGGGCTGAACTCGCAAGCGCCTGCGTCAATCCGCACATGCCGCCGCGAATGAAGGAGCTGGCGCCAATTGCATGACCATCCATCGCCGCTTGCCAGAGCAAGCCGGCGCTCGTGCCCGCTGACCACGGACCCGCAAATGCGCCAAATATTCCACGCGCCGCAATCACCGCGCGCAAACTTTCAGTTTCAAACCACTCCGCCACCAGGTCGGCAACAGCCATTGGTCCCCAACGCAGCAAACGATAAGCGTCCTTCTTGCCGAGACCTCGAAACTGCCGGCCGAGTTTGCCCAGGTTCCAAAGTTCGCCTGTCGAAGGATGTTCTATTGCCGGTGGTGTCATTGATAAAAGCGGCGCCAGCATTTTTCCAATGCGCGCAAAACTGCGCTCGAATGCCGGATAGCTTTTCGCATCTTCCGCAGAAACTCTTTCCAGCT